>DATINP010000251.1:0-41654 GCA_035474135.1 Chloroflexia bacterium
GGCCCATAACTCGAGGATGAGCCAGGCAAGCGCGGGGAGGATAACCAGAGTTTCTTGTTGGTGAGAGGATGGGGATAAGACGCGCTCTGTGAGCTGTGAGGTGTGTACGTTTTCGTCGTCTGCAGGCGCACGACGGGTGACATATGACGCGTGGCCGACGACCATTACCGCCAAAAGAAGGATCTCCAGCAGCAGCAGCCACGTTACCGGCGATAGTCCCAACAGGGTTGTCCGGGTGTCGGTTTCCAGGGCGATGGGGTCGTGGCTGAAATAGATGGTCAGTCCTGACCAAACTATGGGCAGGCCTGCTATCATGCCGAGCAAGACACCCCAGCCCCTCGAACGCCATGTACGCCAGCCAAGTATCGCGAGGCCCAGGGCAGAAAGCAATGCGAGCCTCACTAACGACGGATGGCTCAATATTGCAGGGCCGAGGCGTTCAGCGGTGGCGAAGTAGGCGTCCAGGTTTTGCCCGCTCTTGTCGATGAAGTTCGTGACGAAGTTGCTACGCAGATTGAGCAGCCAGGGCAGGAGCACAACCACTGTGAGCAAGCCTACAAGTGCCGTGCTGAGGAGATAGGGCGTAATCCGTGAAATGTACTTGCTGAGAGGGATAGGAGTGGCTTGAGCGGACCTCATGCGCTTCCACTGGACGAGGATGCACCACGCTACGTACAGTCCCACGAGCACCACATAGATGATGGCAATGCGGTAGTGTGTGAGGAACATGCCCGCTGCACCTAACACGGCCAGGACGATTCTAGGTCCAAGATCGTAGATCTTAGATCGTAAGTCAGGCGTCACCCGTTGCTGGTCGCCTGGCATCCGGCTTATGGTCTCGATGAAAAGTACCCAGGCCACGGGGAGGACGGCGAGGCCGAGGCCCTGGGTGTAGCGGCTCCATTCGCCGTAGAAGGCGGGGACTACGCTCAGTAGCCCGGCGAAGGCGCCCGCAGTCAGCCCCACCCAACGGTTGCCCCGTACCCGCCAGCCGAACAGCACTAGGGATGGGATGGGTAGGACACAGCTTACTATTTGTCCCACTCGCGGGACGAGCGGCATGAGGTTGGTGATCCCGGTGCTGCCTGTAAGCCAGGCGATGGTGGCTGACAGGCTGTGGAAGCCGAAGTGGTAGGTGAACGAAGCGAACGGCGCGAACGGCGCATAGCCCGCAGGTATGCCCGCATCGCGCAGAAAGAGCGCCGTGATCAGGGTGTGGTGGTAGGCATCAATGCCCTCGCCCGCCGGGATGTCACGCAGAGATATGAGGCGCGTGGCTATGGTTACGACCATGACAAGGACGAACGAGGCCCAGAAGGCTATGAATTGCAGATCATAGGTTGTGGGCCGTAAGTTGGACGTGGTACGTTGCAACTCATCTTTAGTGCGGTTTGCGCGGTTCAACATATACCGTGCGCCTTGCACAGCAATAGCGGCGGCGCACACCGCCAGCAGCGCCCAGAGCTTGTTCGGCCCCACGGGGATGCCTGCGAGACTTGCCAGCAGGTACATCAGTGGTACACACAGGGCGGAGAGGCCGGGGGCGGCCATGAGCTTTTGTCCCATGTTCAGCCCGTTGGGGAGCCAGAGGAGCAGGGCCATGCCCGGCAACAGGAAGAGGGCGAGCCATGCCAGGATGTCGAACAGGTTGCTTCCTATGGCGTTCCATGTATCTCCAAGAAGCCATGCCAGGTCGTAGTGGTAGTAGGTCGCGATGGTGAGGTCGCCCGGCTGGGGGCCGTCCTCGGTGTACATGGTGCCTGATGACAGCGCGTCAATCGGTGAGTAGGCAGGTTGCAGGATAGAGTTGACCGAGTAACCCGTGGTTTGTAGAGCGAATGTGTAGGTCACTCCTGCTGAGTTGGCGATGGGAGGGAAGGCAAAGGAGAGGGACGACACCCCCGAGTCGGTGATAATCTGGGACGCATCCAGACGAGTAGCGTAGAGGGGTGCGCCACCCAGGCCCTCACCCTTGATCAGCATGATGCCCATATCCGGAGGGATGGGTGTGACGAAAGGCTCGGCTAGCTGGATCTCAACTCGGCTGAGGTTGTCGCGCGTGCTGACGAAGCTCTGGGCCAGTATGGGAGTCTTGAGTTTGGCGGGATCGCCGTTGCGGATGGGCTGCTGGAATGCACGCATCTCGATGCCCCCAGCCAGCGACCTCACCGACCATACGGCGACGATGGCGAGTATAGCGAAAAACGCCCATATGATACGTGACGAGTATTTTGTCATAAAAGGCCAGAGGTTAGGGGTTAGGTATTAGGGGTTAGTAAGACGACAGCAATTCGTCATACGTCGATTAGTTGTTGAACAGTAGCCACCGACCCATGTCATTCTGAGCGCAGCGAAAAATCAACCTTCATACTATTCTGTCTAAATTCAAGCAGGGTGTCTTTCCACAAACAGAAAGGCTATCTCGCTGATTCTTCGCTGCGCTCAGAATGACATGGGCCAACGAGGCGACTTATACCTCACATTCTAAGCCTTTGTGATCTTTGTGTGCTTTGTGGCCTTTGCGATCAATCCTTCCCTCGACACGTATCACGCATAGCCGTTGTGGTGCCCGTTAGCCCACGCGCCCGACGCCTCGGCCGAAGATGCCTTGCGGCCTGAAGAGGAGCACGAGGAACAGCGCGGCGAACACCAGCGCGTCCTTTATCTGGGATACGTGGAACACCACGCTCAGACTCTCGATCAGCCCGATCAAGAGGCCGGCGAGGACAGCGCCGGGGATGCTGCCCATGCCGCCCAGTATGATAATCGCTAGCCCTTTTAGCTCGACCTGGCTGCCCATTGTCGGCTCTATGCTGTTGAGGCTCATGCCGTACAGCACGCCGGCTGCCCCACCGAGCGCGGAGGCGATGAAGAAGGTTTCGGCTATCACACGCTCGATGTTGATGCCGAGCAGGGCCGAGGCGCGTGGGTTCTCGGATACCGCGCGCATCGAGCGGCCCAGGTGGGTGTTGCGCACGACCCAGGTCAGCCCGAACATGAGCAGCAGGCTTATGATCAGGATCGCTATATCGAGGAGGCGGATGCGGAGGGTGCCTATATCGAAGTAGACCTGGGGGAAGGCGTCGGAGGGTAACTGCTTGCGGTCGGGGTTGAACAGCAGGCGGGCCAGCCCGACGAACACCAAACCCATGCCGATAGAGCTAATAAGAGGCGAAAGCTGGCTGGCCTTGCGCTGCCTGAGGCGGTAGAAGGCTATCCTGTCGAGCAGTACGCCCAGCACTCCCGCCAGTAGTACAGCCACAGGGAAGGCCAGCCACAGGCTCAGGCCTGCCCCAGCCACCATCCACCACGCGACCATGGCCCCCATCATAAAGATGGCGGCATGGGCCAGGTTCAGTATGTCGAGCACACCGAACACGAGGGTGTAGCCCAGCGCAAACAAGGCATAGATGCTGCCCGCAAATATGCCCTGTAGGATCTGCGCCGGTAGGAGTGAGAAGTTCATTCGTTGGTAGGTGTTAGGTGTTAGGAGTTAGTAAGACGACGGACGGCAGACGACCGACCGCGCCTGACGTATGACGCATGACGCATTACTAACACCTATCACCTATTACCTCGCCCCTCCGTCTACTTCAGGACGTCGAAGGCGCCGTTGGTTACGATCTGTACCACGGGGGTGTGGTTGGCGTCGCGGGCGTCGGTGAACGAGAACTTGCCGAGGACGGTGTCCACACTGCTTGTGCCTTTCAGCGCGTCGCGGATGGCTGTGCGGGCGTCGGCCAGGGATTTGCCTTCGATGTCCGCGCGCTTGATCGCATCGTACATGATGTACACGCCCGAGTAGGCCTGGGCCGCGAACTGGTCGGGGTTCTTGCCTGTGGCGGCTTTATAGGCGCCGATGAACTTCTGGCTGAGCGGCTCGGGCGAGTTGAGGTTCCAGGCTGCACCCACGATCATGCCCTCGGCTGCGGGGCCGGCCGCCGTTACCACTGCGGGCGAGTTGAAGCCGTTGCCTCCGATGATGTGTATTTTGGGGTCAATTCCCACGTCGTTGCGGGCCTGCTGCATGATTAGCTGGGCGGGCTTGGCGAGAGCAGACACCACGATGGCGTCGGGGTTGTCGGCTTTCACCGCGTTCAACTGCGACTTGAAGTCTACGTCGCTGGTCGAGAAGGTCTGCTCGCTGAGTATAGTGATGCCGTTCTTTTGCAGTTCTGCGCGGAACACATCAGCGCCCGACTTGCTGAAGGCGTCGTCGTTGGCGTACATGAGTGACACTTTGGTGAGGTTGAGTTTGTCCTTGGCCTCCTTCACGGTTTGGGGTATTACCTGGGCCTCGGAGAGCGAGTCGCGGAAGATGTAGTCGCCAATGTCGGTTATGCCGCTGGCGGTGTTGGATACGGCCAGCACAGGCACGGCGTCTTTCTGGGCCTCAGGGTCGGCGGTCTGGGCTTCGTTACTGAGTGTGGGGCCGATGATGGCGTCTACCTTGTCCGAGTTGATGAACTTCTGGAACACGGTGAATGCCTGGTCGGGCTTGCTGGCGGTGTCCTCGAAGATGGGCGTGATCTTGGGTCCGTCGCCCGCTTTGTTGATCTCGTCTATCGCGAGTTGGGCCGCCGCCTTTTGCGACGTGCCGTACACTGCGTTGTCGCCGCTGGTGATGAAGGCGAATCCGATCTTGACTTCGCCTCCGCCCCCGCTCGTGGAGGTGCCCGAAGTGGTGGGCGTGGTGCCTGTGGCAGGTGTAGCGGCTGTGGTGCCCTTGGTGGCTGTGGCCGCTACGGGGGGCGGGTTGTCTGTTGTGGATGCCCTGGCGGTGGCAGTGGGTGCGGGAACTGTCGGGGTGGGGTCGGCCCCACAGGCCGAAAGGAGCACTGCCCCAATTGTCAAGAGCGATAGAGCGCCCAGCCGAGTGTTGTGTTTGTGCATAGCAAAATATCCTCCTTATGCTGTTCAGGGTGTGTATAGGAAAAAATATCCGTTTGGACGTGCTTAGCCCATTCCGCCAAACGGTGTTCACATTCTACCGCTTGTATGGGGTTACTGGCAAGAGGGGGGCGAGGGCGAGGGGCGGGGGATTAGGTGTTAGGTGAGGAGTTTAGTCATTGACGTGGGTGTGCTCTGGGCATAGATCGCCCGGCGATAGTTCGCTACGCTCATAGTCGCGGGCTAGGCATTGCGAAGTCCGCCTGCGCGGACTGTAGGACCAGTGTTGTACTTGACATCAAACACGCCATTTTTCTCTGGATAGTCCCCGAAGGGGGACTTCGTACAATGTAGCCCGCGACTATGAGCGTAGCGAACTATCGCTGGGCGATCTTGCTTGCGAGATGCGTTGCGTGCGGCTACTTGGAGGCGTCGACCATAGCGATTTCTTCAGGGAGGCGTCGTAGAGGGCGTAGACAAGGCGCGCGATCTCTCCTGGGGAGCGGGGCAAGATAGGGGAAACGAAACCTTTTGCGCACTAATCGCGTTATATATAGTGAGAGGAGAGAACAGAGTTAGTTCTTTTGTCTCAGGGGCACCAGGTAAAAAATACCCGTTCGGGTACTTGCACCCAGCCGAAGTGTGTGGTAGCATGAAAGTAACGAAATAAGGCTGACAGGGCCAAACCCCGCATTCGCGGGAAGCAATAACGCCACTTTTTCTGCTCCCAGACGTGACCGCTATGGCCCTGGGAGCATTCTGCATTTCACGTTCCACATATACCTGGCGGATCAATCCTAGCCCTCGCTGTTAGAGGGTCATTCCTACCATTCTACAACTGAATAGGCCTACACCGCATGTAGGCTCGCCCAAAGAGGGGTAGCGTAAGCAATAACGCCCTTACCCTGGGTTTCTTGTACCCTCTTCCCAGGGACAACCGGCAAGCGGCAAACAATAATTCGTGGCTAGATGTGGATTTCTCACGCGCTGGATGTGGAAAAGTGGAGAACTGTCCGGCACCCATATGGCATAGTTTTCACGCATGATTTCACGTTTCGCGCACGGGTCTGGAAAGGACAAGGATATGGACCTCATCAAGAAGCTGGAAGAGTTCAGGACACAGGAGCAGTCGCTGACCTGGACGGGGACATTTGAGGACTATTTTGGGATTGTGACGGCCAAGCCGAAGGTTGCCCAACTGTCGCACTCGCGCATCTACGATATGATCGTGGAGGCGGGTGTCGACGACCATGCCGGTGTGCCGCACTACAAATTCTTTGACGGCGAGATCTTCGGGCTGGATCGGGCTATCCAGCAGATAGTGGAGTACTTTAGCTCGGGCGCGCAAAGATTGGAGGTGCGCAAACGCATCCTGTTGCTCATGGGCCCGGTGGGCGGCGGCAAGTCCACCATTGTGTCGCTGCTCAAGCGCGGCCTCGAAGCGCACACGCGAGCCGGGGCGGGGGCGGTCTACGCAATAGCATCGTGCCCGATGCAGGAGGAGCCACTCCACCTCATTCCGGCAGAGCTACGCGCCGACATTGAGCGCGAGTACGGCCTCTATATAGAGGGCGACCTTTGCCCGCGCTGCCGGTTCGACCTGGAAAACCTCTACGAGGGGCATATCGAGCGCGTGCCTGTGAAACGGATCGCCTTCTCTGAGAAGAAGAGGGTGGGCATCGGCACCTTCTCGCCATCTGACCCCAAGAGCCAGGATGTGTCCGAGCTAACAGGCTCCATAGACCTCTCCACGATAGGCGAATATGGCTCAGAGAGCGACCCCCGTGCATACAGGTTTGACGGCGAGCTTAATGTTGCGAACAGGGGTATGTGCGAGTTTATAGAGCTATTGAAGGTGGACGAGCGCTTCCTGTACGTTCTGCTGACCCTGTCGCAGGAGCAGAACATCAAGACGGGGCGGTTCTCAATGATCTATGCCGACGAGGTAGTGGTGTCCCATACCAACGAGACCGAGTACAAGGGCTTCGTGGGCAATAAGAAGAGCGAGGCTTTGCAGGACAGGATCATCCTGGTGAAAGTACCTTATAACCTGCGAGCGAGCGATGAGGTACGCATCTACGACAAGCTGCTGAAGCAGAGCGCCCTGCAAAACGTGCACATCGCGCCGCACACTCTCGACGTGGCCTCGATCTTTGCCGTACTGACGCGGCTTGAGCCATCGAAGAAGGCGGGTATGACCGCTATGAAGAAGCTGAAGCTGTATGACGGCGTGGACGTGGATGGATTCAAGGCGAAGGACCTGAAGGAATTGCAGGACGAGCAGGACCGCGAGGGCATGGACGGGATCTCGCCCCGGTATGTGATCAACCGGCTGTCGAGCGCGCTTGTGCGCGAGGGCGTGACCTGTATCAACCCTATTGATGCGCTTCGGGCTTTGAGGGATGGGCTGGAACAGCACACATCTATCACACGCGAACAAAGGGAACACTATCTCGAACTGCTGGGCGAGGCACGCAAAGAGTACGATGATATTGCCAAGCGCGAGGTGCAGAAAGCATTTGTGTATTCCTTCGAGGAGTCGGCGCGTACCCTGCTGAACAACTACCTGGACAACGTGGAAGCGTACTGTAACCACAACAAGATACGCGACCAGATGACTGACGAAGAGGTCGAGCCGGACGAGGGGCTGATGAAGTCTATCGAAGAGCAGATAGGCGTTGGTGACACCCAGCGCAAGGCCTTCCGTGAGGAGATACTGATCCGCATATCGAGCCTGGCACGGCGCGGGCAGAGCTTCGACTATACATCGCACGAGCGCCTGCGCGAAGCCATCGAGAAGAAGCTGTTCGCCGACCTGCGCGACGTAGTGAAAATCACCACGTCCACCAAGACCCCCGACCAGGAGCAGTTGCGCCGGATCAACGGCGTAATTGACAGGCTGGTAGAGGAGCACGGCTACTGCACCACATGCGCCAATGCGCTACTGCAGTACGTGGGCTCGCTGTTAAATCGCTGACGGCGGACGACCGACGGCTGACGGCGGACGAGTCGTAGACCGTAAGTCGTCACCGATAGCGCCGTCAGCCGTCGGTCGTCCGTCCAAAGGACCATCTATGAACTACGATCATATCCCCCAGATGTCCATCTCGCAGCACGACTGGTCGCTGCACCGCAAGGGGCCCGTTGACCAGCAACGGCACAAGGAGAGGATCAAAGAGGCGATCAAGTCGAATTTGCCGGGCATTGTCTCGGAAGAGAACATCATTCTGTCGGACGGCAAACGTCTGATCAAAGTGCCTGTGCGCTCGTTGGAGGAATACCGCTTCCGGTACGACTACGAGAGCGGCAAGCACGCAGGGTCGGGAGATGGCGACTCGCAGGTGGGTGACGTGATCGGCAAGGCCGGTGGGCAGGGGCAGAAGGGTGCTGGTAAGGGCCAGGGTCCGGCCGGTGAAGAGCCGGGGGTGGACTATTACGAGGCCGAAGTGTCGGTGGACGAACTGGCCGCGCTCATCTTCGAAGACCTCGAACTGCCCAATCTGCAAGAAAAGAAGCTACACGAGATCGAGTCGGACGCGGTGCGCTTCACCGACATCCGCAAGAAGGGGGCTATATCCAATCTCGACAAGCGGCGGACGCTCCTGGAGAACGTCAAGCGCAACGCATCGAGGGGCAATGCCCATGTGGGCGACTTCACGAGCGACGACCTGCGCTTCAAGACCTGGGAGACCCACATCGAGTACCAGTCGAACGCGGTGGTGCTGGCGCTTATGGACGTATCGGGCAGTATGGGCACATTCGAGAAGTACATAGCCCGCTCATTCTACTTCTGGATGGTGCGTTTCCTGAGAACAAGGTACACTAACGTCGAGATCGTCTTCATATCGCACCATACCGAGGCTAAAGAGGTCACGGAGGAAGAGTTCTTCCACAAGGGCGAGTCGGGCGGGACACAGGTGTCCTCGGCATACCAGCTTGCACTTGACATAATGCATCAGAGGTACTCGTCGGAAGACTGGAACATTTACCCGTTCCACTTCTCGGACGGCGACAACCTGCCGTGGGACAACGATGTGTGTGTGGGCCTGGTGAAGTCGATGCTGGCTGAGAGCAACCTGTTCGGCTATGGTGAGATACACGATGGCTATCGAAGCTCTTCCAGCACCCTAATGTCGTCCTTCGACAAGATCACCGACCCCAAGTTCGTGGCGGTAACGGTAGACGATAAACGCGCAGTCTATCCTGCGTTGCAGAGGTTCTTCTCGAAGTCGCCGGTGCATGAGGGCTGACGGGCGCGGAAGCAAGAATATTAGAGATCACAAAGCAAGACTTATGGATACAGACACAACACAATCAACACAAGAACCATTCTGCTGGTTCTGCGAGCAGGAAGTCTATGATCGATGTAAGTGCGGACGCGATTACTGCCGTGAGCACATGTTCAGCAATCGCTGCCTGATCTGCGCGCTGGGTATCGGCCTGTTTGAGCAGACGGGCGAGGAAGAATCGGTAAGCGGCCTGATGGTGCTGGGCCTGTCGGCTGCGGCAGGCGATCCGTATATTGTCGTGCCGCCCCGGCTGATGGGTGTGCAACCGTTGCCCATGTCGGGTGTAGGCCGGATGCTGGGCGCCGTTGTGCGCATGACAGGCAGTAAAGACCCCTCGGTGCGGCACCGGTCGGCTGTAGCTCTGGCTAAGACTACCAACTCCTGGCCCACAATGGACCCTTCACAGGTGTCTCGACACAACTTCGGCACGGGCCTTATATCGCTGAACGTCGTGCGCTCGGCCTTGCTGGAAGTATTGAAGCAATCACGTATGACGGTAGGCGAGCCGACTTCAGTGGCGGTCTGGGAGAAGCTAAGAACAGCCGACTTCCGCGATCTTTACCCTGGTATTCAAGAGGGCTTGTCCAACTTCAAATACGTCAATGTAGGCACGCGAGTGCACGAGATGTTCGCCGGCCTGGACGAGGTTTACCCAACCAACAGCTACGCCATAAATGAACAGTGCGAGCTATTCGTTTACGATCAGTACACGAACAAACAGCGAGGCGCGGGCGCGCTGATGGAGCGCATGTACGGCCCCAAGTTGCGCTACGCTCCTATATTGGCTCGGATGCTCAAGAAGGGAGTGTGGCATTCAAGCTACACGCGCTTCAACGAGTGGTATCCAGGAGAGGACGAGCCGTACTAATCCGGACGACCGACGACCGACGACCGACGACAGAGAACCAACTAACGTCGTCAGTGGTCAGTCGTCAGTCGTCCGGCGGAGCCGAAAACATGGACACTGACGACATCAAAGCACTGGAAGACGCTGTTGCCCCTATCTGGGAGATCGCCCAGGGGCTTGGACTGGACCCGTTTCCTGTCCACTATGAGCTAGTACCTGCGAGTATCATGTACGAGTTCGGCTCGTATGGCCTGCCGGGACGGTTTTCGCACTGGTCGCATGGCAAAATGTACAATCGCATGAAGACTCAGTACGACTATGGCCTGAGCAAGATATATGAGCTTGTGATCAACACGAACCCGTCGTATGCCTTCCTGATGGATGGCAATTCGGTCTTGCAAAACAAACTGGTTATGGCCCACGTGCTGGGGCATTGCGACTTCTTCAAGAACAACGCCTACTTCGCCACTACCAACCGCCGGATGGTGGAAACCGCCTCGCTCAATGCAGGGCGCATACGGCAGTACGAATTCGAACATGGACTACCCAAGGTCGAGAAGTTCCTGGATGCTGCCCTATCCATACAGGAGCATATTGATCCCACGGAAGCGCGCAGGCCCGAGATCGCCCACAAAGATAGAGCGCGGGAGAAGCAACATGCAGCCACTCCAGTGCTAACCCGAACATCACCCTACGAAGACCTGTTCGCGCTCACGGGCGAGAACAAGCCACCGGCGATTGCGGTGCCGCAGCAGGACGCGCCTACCCAGCCCGAAAAAGACCTGGTTGGCTACATCATGCACCACTCGCGCCACCTCGAACCGTGGCAGCGCGATATACTGGGGATAGTGCGCGAAGAGATGCTTTATTTCGTGCCCCAGATGCAGACCAAGATCGCCAACGAGGGATGGGCCAGCTACTGGCACGCTCGGATCATGCGCGAACTGGACCTGACTAACGAGGAGTACACGGATTTCGCCGCCATGAACGCGGGCGTGCTTGCCACGTCGCGGCACTCGATCAACCCCTACTACCTGGGCGTGAAGATATTGGAAGACATCGAAAGGCGCTGGGACAACCCCACTGAGGAAGAGACGCGGGCGTGGGGGCGTGTGGGAGGCGAGGGGCGCAAGAAGCTGTTCGAGGTGCGTGCAGAAGAGAACGATGTGTCGCTGGTTCGCAACTACCTCACCGAGCAGTTGGTGGAAGACCTTGATCTGTACTTGTACGAGCGCCAGGGCGACCAATGGGTGATCGTGGACAAGGACTGGCACAACGTGCGTGATAGCATGGTGGCCCGTATGGCGAACTTCGGCAATCCCACGATTGTGGTGGAAAGCGGAGATTACGGGCATAACGGCGAGCTTTATCTACGCCACATCCACGACGGCCAGGATCTCGACGAGACCTACGCCGAGAAGACGCTCGAGTATGTGCACGCCCTCTGGGGTAAGCCTGTGTACCTGGAAACGATCCTGGAGGAGGAGCGCGTTCTGTTTAGCTACTCAGGCAGCCACAACAAAGAGCCGATTTGACGTGGTTGACGACGGACGGCGCTCCTAAATCGTTCTTACCCCGGGAGGATGGTAGCTTGTGGCGACTCAAAATGTGGCGCCAGAGCCTCACTGAGGTTCGCTAAGGCTTCCTGCTCAGTTTCTCCCTGACTGGCAACGTCCACCTCCAGACATTGGGGTACGAACCAATCACCCTCCTGCCATACACTTGCTGTGAAGGTTTGTGTCGTATCAGTTTCTCTCTTCCGTATCAGCCCCTCAACTTACACGGTCGCCGGGCCCCTCTGCACAACGTGGTTCCCAATCAAGAATTAACCGGAGCCGCTGCTTCGGCCGCGCCTTCTATACGCTTTTTGGCGGGTTCCAGCCGCTTTTCGGGCTCAAGGTCGCTGCGGGTTGCTTCGGCCAGGATAATGACAACAGCCGCACCAATAGCCAACCCCAGGACAAGGCCGATCAAGAGGCTGGCGTCGCCTTGCTTCTTGCTCATTCGGCCTTATCCTCCTTCTTGGGCTTGCGGCGCAAGAGGGTCTGAACCATGGCGCGTGTGCCTGCCGCCGCGCCTGCTACCTTGATAATGGGGGATACCACGCTTTCGCTTATGAAGGTGGTCGTGCCGCGCACGGTCTTCATAGTGTCATCGACTTTGTCAATAGCGGGCGAGATCTTGTCACGAACAGTGAAGGCGATGAGCGCAATTAAAGCGGTCATAACTATAAAGAGGAGCGCGCCCACGCACATAAAGAAGCTGGCATAGATAATGGCGGCATCTCGGAAAGCGAGGAGCAGGGTGTACCCCGCAGGTTGTGCAAAGATGATGAGGAAGACAGGCAGCAAAAGCACTGCGAGGACCAGCACCGCGGCCAGGCCTATGAAAAATATCTTCATGTAGTATCCTCCGGTTGAGTAGGCATTAGTGATCGTGGATTGTTTGCGGGTGAACCGCCCCGGATTCGTGTTCTATCCTCGACCCTTGGTGCGTCTGCGAGAAATTGTATCATACGGTAGTACGGCTGGCAACCAGTAACAGAATCAACGAGCCAACCGATGCTTCCACAATTGGTATTTCGCCAAGCACCCATGGGTGTATCGACCAGAGCGATGCGGCGAGGTAGCCCAACCCGAACCCCAGTATGCTTACCAACCAGAAGAGCAATAGATGTGCCAGCCTCCGCCCCCTCCATAGCTGGAAGATGAGGGCGAAGGCCGTGCTGAAGCCGAAGAAGACTATAATTGTAGGCGTGATAGCGGGCATGGTTGGTTGTTTTGACGACCGACAGAATACGTCATACGTCATACGTCATGCGTGACTTACGATCTAAGATCTAAGATCTACGACTCACCCAGTCGGGCGCTCTATCGTGCCACCGCCGATGACCTCGTCTCCAATATACACCACTGCGGCCTGCCCGGGGGTAACTGCGCGCTGGGGCGTGTCGAATTCGACATGGATGCGCCTGTTGGCGAGAGGAGTGACAGTGGCCGGCACTTCTGAGGCACGGTAGCGAATCTTCACATTGGCGCGGAAGGGTTCCTGCGGCTCGTCTCCGGACGCCCAGTGCACATCATCGGCTGTGAGCGTCCCACTCTTGAGGTCGTCGCTTGTGCCGACCACAACTACGTTCTCCTGCGGCTTCAACTCTATCACGAAGTGAGGCTGTGAGCCGATTGCACCCAAGCCCTTGCGCTGGCCGACGGTGTAGTTCGGCACACCCGTGTGCGTGCCTATCACCTGTCCGGCGGTGTCTACCATGACGCCGGGACGAGCCATGTCGGGCGCTACTTTGTCGAGGAAGCCGCGATAGTTGTTGTCGGGGATGAAACAGATCTCCATGCTGTCGGGCTTGTCTGCCGTCACGAGGTTGCGCTCGGAGGCCAGTTCGCGCACATGGGTCTTGTTGATCTGATCGCCCAAAGGCAGAAGCAGTCGGCTTAGCTCGGACTGGCCCAGGTGATACAGCACGTACGATTGGTCCTTCGACGGGTCGAGGGCGCGGCGCATGCTGTACTTGCCTGTGGCCTCGTTATAGGTGACGCGACCATAGTGTCCTGTGGCCAGGTAGTCGGCATCTAGCTGGGAGGCCCGCTTTAGAAGCGAGTCGAACTTGACATAACGATTGCACTGCAAGCATGGGTAGGGGGTGCGGCCCTTACTGTACTCATCTATGAAGTTTTGAATAACGGTTTTTCGGAAGTCGCCTTCGAAGTCGAGCACATAAAAGGGTATGCCCAGTTCGTAGCACACCAGGCGGGCGTCGTCCACGTCGTCAGCCGAGCAGCAGCCCTTGTTTAGCTTGCCGCCTGCCGAGGTGGTTCGGCTTGCCGCGTGCAGGTGGTGCAGGCGCATATGCACGCCTATCACGTCGTAGCCCTGTTCGAGGAGGAGGGCTGCGGTGAGGGAGCTATCCACGCCGCCACTCATGGCGACGACTACTCTTTTGTTGTTTGCGTTGGTTGCCATTCTTGCTTTGCGATCCTGCTTCTATACGAAGGTCCTTAATCTTAAGTATACCAGACATGGGTAGATGCGGTGCAGTAAAAGGAACCCTCACTCTCCGGCGATGGCATGGGCTGCGGCGGTGTGGGCGGCGTGAGCGGATTCTATGGGGTCGGACGTTTCGTGGTAGCGGATGAGAAAAGCAGTGGCGAATACATCGCCTGCGCCTGTGAGGTCCAGAGGTGTTGTTTTGAGGGCGGGCACGCTTCCTATGAGTTGGCCCTGCTTAAATATGAGTGCGTCGCTCGCGCCCTGGGTCACCACTACTATGCCTGCCAGAAGCGCATACTCGCGCAATGCCGCGGTGTCGAAGCGTAGATCCTCAATGCTTAGCACGATGACCGCGTTGGGTGTTAGATCGCGCAGGGCGGGGCTAATGGGCAGGGCATCTTGTCGTACGTGCCCACTGTTGTCCCACGAGCGCATCCACCCTTGCGGTGTCACACCAAGCAGGCAGTGGGAGAACATCGCGGTCATGCTGTACGGAAGCTCTTGCGCGACAGGCCCCAGGTGGACTATAGGCGCGTTTCGCCATTCGCCGGGTATGTCTGCGAACGCGATGTCCGAGGCGTGTGCCGTAAGGGTCTGGGTGCGGTGGCCTTGCGGGTCGTACACGTTGTGGAAGGTGGTCGTGTGGAGCGAAGGGATGGCATGGAGCCATACTCCCTCCGAGCGTGGGCCGTCAAGCAGGTAATTATCTTCAGGAGCGAGCGCGGTGACAATGGCGGCCTGCAAGCCGAGGCGTTGGGCCGCGAGCGCTGAGTAGGTAGCGGTGCCGCCTGCTCGGGGTGCCGCGCCGCCTGGCTGGAGGTCCTTAGATACGTGGCCGATCACGAGATAGTCGGGGGTTGTGGGCATGAGGTTATTATAGGGGAATTCTTATTCCACGTTATCAGCTCGAGCGCACAAAAGATCCTCATTAATTGAAACGCCAAGGTGAACGCAAAGAGTGTAAAAAGAGTTTAATATAGTAGTCGAGGGTGCCACTGTGCAATAAAACCATTATGATCCTTGGCGATCTTGGCGACCCTGGCGTTTCAAGAAAAGGTGTCGGCGTACCCATAATGCGCGGCGCAACTTTTGGTTGGTGGGTGCGTTAATACTCTGGCTAAAGAAAGAGTGATAGGATAATCTGTATACAGGGTATCTATACAGGAGTGCAGATGAAACTTGGGGCTCGTATCATTCTTGTTGCTTGTTGTTTGCCAGTGCTGGCGTTCGCGGCGCTCTTATGCGGCAGAGGACAGGCACGCCCCACGCTTGCCGCTGATGTCGATAGTGGGTGCTGGCGGGTCGTGTCGGCTCCGGCGGGGTTGCAGGCCGGCACGCTTGACAACCTGACTGTCGCACCTGACGGCGACCTGTGGGCATTGGGTGGTGCGGACAACGGATACACTTTCAGCGCCTACATCCTGCACATGGAGGGCGCACAGTGGACCTCTATCCCCGGCCCGGCCTTCACGCACACCGTTACGCAGACCTACATCCTCGGCGCGCTTAAAGTGTTCAGCCCCACCGACATTTGGGTGGCAGGCGGCATCAACGTCAACACGGGCAACTTCGTTACCGATTCCACTTCGGGCCTTGTAACGCACTGGGATGGCGCGGTGTGGACCACAGTGTTGAGTGGCACGGTCGGCGGCGCGATAAACGCACTTGATGGCACGTCCAGTGGTGACCTCTGGGCGGTGGGCAATATCCGCCAAACGCAGGTGGGCGGCCAGCCGATTATCATGCACTGGAACGGGACCGAGTGGACAGACTATGCGCCTCCAAGGGCCGGATCGGACCTTCTGCATGACGTGGTCGCGCTGGCGACTGACGACGTGTGGCTGATAGGCGACAGTGTGTGGCATTGGGACGGCACGACGGTCTCGCAAGACACAACGCAGGGCGGCGCAAGTATTTTTGCTCTGAGCGCGGATGATATATGGACCGTGGGTAGCCGCTCGAACGGTGCGACCTCGGCTCACTGGGACGGCGCAGGTTGGCATGGGGTGACAGTGCCCGCTCCGGGGCGGTTTGTGCGGCTGGTCTCTGCAACTGCGTTGGCGACTGATGACGTGTGGGCGGTGGGCGACTATGACGGCCAGGCGTTGATCATGCACTGGGATGGTGCTAACTGGCAGGCTACGCCTAATCCCGTAGCGGGTTTCTCGTCGTCGTTGGACAGAATCGTGGCGGCGAACGGGAACCTGTGGGCGCTGGGAAGCAGAGAGCTATCGGCAGCTAGCCTGGGTACAGAAAAAGTGCTCTTGCGTCATAGCGAGACCGGTTGTGTCAGCGCAGGGCCGCAAACTCCTCTCAACCCGCCGGCGCCTGTGCCTGGCCAGGGCAGTCAGACTTTCATAACGGGCAAGAGCACCGGCGGCGTGTTCCTGGACTATTGGCTGGATCATGGGGGAGTGCAGCAACAGGGCTATCCTATCTCCGACCCGATAGGCGAACAGTCTGAGCTAAATGGGCTGATATACACCGTGCAATATTTCGAGCGGGCGGTGTTCGAGTGGCACCCGGAATTGCAGGGGACGCCCTACGAAGTGCTGCTGACGCAATTGGGAACATTCCAGTACAACAAGAAGTACCCGGATGGCGCGCCTAACCAGAGGCCGAACAAAGACGCCGGAACCGTCCTGTTCCCCGAAACGGGCAAATACCTGGGCGGGACGTTTCTCGCTTACTGGCAAGCGCACGGCGGAGTGCAGCAAAACGGCTATCCCATTTCCGACGAGTTTACTGAGGTGTCGGACCTCGACGGCAGGCCATACACCGTACAGTATTTCGAGCGGGCGGTGTTCGAGTGGCACCCCGAAAACGAGCCGCCCTATAACGTGCTCTTAAGCCAGCTTGGCACTTATAGCTGGCAAAACAAGTATGAGAACAAGCAGGAAGCAGGCAACGTGCCACGCAAGATCGCGGGGTCGGTACTGCTGGGGCAATTGGCGGGTGCAGGAAATATCCTTGTGTGGCCCGACATACGCGACAATGGGTATTTGCAGCAGACTATATACGCCTATGATGCCCAACGGAACAGACAGCAACCCATATCGCAGTCTCTTACCGCACCCGATGGATTGCCACTCGCCACTAACGGCAAGGTGGCGTTGTGGAACAGGCGAGATACCGAGACTCAGTACCTTGAGGGTTACGACCTGGAGCATGGCACGGCGTACAGGGTTGATCCGCCGCCGCAGATGGATTTCCGGCGGGTGTTAAGCTTTGGGCTGGACACAGGCGCGCTTTACTATCTGCGCTCGAACCTTAGTGTCAATCTGGGGCTATACGCGCATAGTCTGTCGACGGGGGCCGAGCAAAAACTGTCCGACCCGAGCGGTACGATCGCGGGGATGCAGGCTGCGGGTGGAGCAGTGCTATGGGTGGAGGAAGCCGGTGGGGATACCGGCGGGCCGGAGGAGCGAAGTCTGCATTTCGCGCAGCCAGGCGCGGGCGGGCAACCGGTCACTATTGCGGACGGTATAGGAGGATTTACGGGCTACGGGGTTTCCGCGGGTAACGTCGTTTACTCGTTCTTTACAGAGATCAACAATCAAACGACCTATCTGTATGATGTAGCTACGGGTGCGCGCAAGGTGATCACTCTGGGGAGGGCGAGCGACCCGGTTATCAACGGCAACCGCGTTGCCTGGGTGCGCTGGCCCGATCCGGCCCAGGGCGAGGCGGATGGGTGGAGCATTGAGGTATACAACATCGCTACGGGCAACACTACCGTGGCGGTTACGCACCTGCCCGCGATGCCGCATGACCTGGTCCTATTGGACGGCGGTATGATCGCCTACACAGCCGACGTTGATATGGACGCGCCGGGGTACGATCTGTTCGTGGTTGACGATGTGGTGAGCAATAAGTGATGCCTCTTGCGAAAATGTAGCCAAAAGGGCGAAGCTAGATCTGGCCCATCCTGGCCCCATTAGGTCATTAAGTTAATAGGACGCTTATCGCTTATCACGCGATGATGGCTATCGCCTGGAAGATCGGTTCGCCGAGGGTCTGGTCGCCCGCGAATGAGATTGCTGAGCGGGCGGCTTCGGGGGTGAGACCTTTGGTGAGGAGCCGCCACGCTGTTGACTGATCCATACTGACGGTGGTTGTGGGGTTGTCTGCGGTGCCTTCGTAGAGCGTCCAGCCGGGATCTTCGCGCACGATTGACCACTCGCCTCCTGCTTCGCCCGTGATATGGAGGTGTATCGCGGTGTCCTGCGGTGCGGGGGTATTGCGATAGGTGTGGGGCAGGGCGTAAACGAACGTGTCGAGCACGGGCGCGAGGAAGCGGCGGTCGGTCTGACCGGGTTTGCCGACGGCGTCACGGATATGTTGCTGGTGGAACCAACGCTCGGTGTACTCCCGGGCAACGTCGAGCCACACGGGGGAGGGGTCTGGACCTGCCCAGCTAACGTGGGCTGTGACCTGGTCGAGATCAAGTGTGTCGAAGTAGGCGAAGAGTTGGGGGCCGGAAAAGGCGAGCAGGTCTATCAGCAGGCGGGGGCTTATGCGGCGGGCCTCGTGTACCCAGCCCTCGTTGATGCGGTTGATGAATGGTACGAAGTCCTCACCCGGAGCGGGAGAGAGGCCAAAGAAGGAGTCGCGGCGCAGGGAGATGTTCGCCAGATCGCCGCCCAGGATGTGCAGGGCAACATCCTTCACCGACCAATTCGAGCAGACGGTGGGCCGCTCCCAGCCGCCTGGATCCAGGGACGCTAAAAGCTGGAGCAAAGCGGCGCGGTCGTCGGCGAACAGGCTGAGGGTTTGGACTGGGGGCGGTGGTTGTAGCATGGTAGGGTTCCTTGTTTGTCGGGGTTAGGACTTGACGCGCTAAGGCCGCAACGGGCTATGGGGGTAGAGGTCGATCCCGAAGAACGCGCATCATGCCTGGTGCGCTTCGTGGTCCTCCCTTTTTGCCCGGGGCGATCTGGTCTTCCTCTGTTTTGCGCCATCGTCTGTCGTCTGTCGTCTGTCGTCCGTCGTCGTCACAGCCGCCACCTCACCCTGGGCTACTTCGAGGAGGGTGGCACGGTCGAGGAAGGCCTGGTCGAAGCCTGCGAGGTCGGTGGTAGTGATCAGTGCCTGGTATTGCTGGCTGCCTATCGTGGCTAGAAGATAGCCTCTCCTTCTTATGTCAAGTTCTGACATGATGTCGTCCAGCAGGAGGATAGGGGTGTCCCCCGTTTCTGCTGTCATGAGGTCTACCTCGGCCAGCTTAAGGGCCAGCACAGCGGTGCGCTGTTGTCCGCGAGATCCATAGGCGCTTAGCTCCAGCGCATGTCCCGTACCCCCCGTACCCCCCGTACCTGTTGTAGGTTCGCCCAGTTGAAAGAGCAGATCGTCGCGGTGAGGGCCGAGGAGGGACACGCCGCGCCTGATCTCGTTTGTGCGGGTCTCCTCTAGCTGTGCTTTGAACTCAGTCGATATGGCTTCGATATGCTTTTCGAGGTGGGGGATGCGCCCGCGCAGGTTGGGATCTATGGCAGCGGTATATGCCCCCCCGGTCAGATCAGACTGGTCACTGTCGGCTTCCATCTGGGCGAGCAGGTCGGGAAGGAGGGTCGCGCGCGCAATGGGCGCTACGGCCGTCTGGTAGGCGACGTGAAGGCGTAACTCGGCTGTGGGGCGGCGCTCGCGAAGGAGGAGGCGTGTGTCCGAATTGCCCATGCCGGCGTCTGTGCCCGCGAGGAGATGGTGAACTGCCTGGGCGCGGCTGGAGAGGCGTTCTGTGAAGATGTCGCGGCGCAAGATAACGTAGGAGCCGTGCTTCACAAGCTCTTCGTCCCAGTAGGCGATTTCCTCGGCGACGTCGCGAGAGCCGGGGCTGCGGCCTTGCTCTTTGAACGACTTGAGAAGGGAATTACGCTGGGCGAGCACCTTCATGTACTGGGACAGAAGGCGCACGTAGCGGTGGTCCATCTGCGAGATCGTGACGTCCATGTAGCGGCGGCGCAGTGAGGGCGGGCCTGTCACCAGGTCGACATCCTGAGGGGTGAACAGCACCACGTTGGCCTGGCCGACGAGGTCAATTGCGCGGCGGGCCACACCGTTCACCTTGATGCGCTTGCGGGCCTGCGCCGATACCTGAAAGCCGCCTGGACCCTCGTGCTCTTCGTCACGCACCACCAGCACTTCTACCTGCAGAGGTCCGCGATTGCGTTCGACCTGGGCGACAATGCGGCTGAAGGGGGGCGACCCGAGGTCGGTGGGCGCGGCGAAGTTGATCAGTTCGAGGTCTGACGTAGTGCGGGGCGAGCGCACAGTGGCGAGGAGGTACAAAGCCTCGAGGAGAGTGGTTTTGCCCGAAGCGTTGTCGCCCTGGATGACCGTCACCCCCGGCGAGAGTTGGAGCGACAAATGCCGGTAGTTGCGGAACTCGTCGAGGGTGAGGGTCTGGCAATACATCTGTTTGAGGATGACGACCGACGACGGACGACCGACGACTTAAGCCCCTAATGTCGTCGGTCGTCCGTCGTCGGTGGTCTATCTCCTGTACCGGATGCCCCCTGGCGTCCTGTCCTTGTTGAGGCGGCGGCTCAGGTGGAGGCCTTCCAGCACGAACTCGACTGCGGCGGCGACAGCGGCGGGATTGCCCTGGGCGTCCAGCTTGGCGATCGCGCTCTTCATACCCTTGAGGTCGGCGGCCTGGTGCACGTATTCCATCGAGGGCATGGTATCGGCGATTTCGAGGGTGAGGCCGTTGTGGAAGCGAGTCACTATGTCGTCGAAGTCGGACAGCGAAAAGCGGCGGTTCCATGCGGCCAGCACTGCCCCCTGCACCAGTTTCTCGATCACTTTGTCCTCGCGCACATCTCCGACCGATTCAAGCTCGATCTTGCCTGCGGTGGAAGCGATTAGCGAGTGGAGGTCGGACACGCGAGGAACGACGCGATGCTCGCCCAGCTTGATGGCGCGCTTGAGGGCGTTCGAGATGAGGTTCTCGTAGTTGGAAATGGACACGCGCACGGACACGCCGGAGCGCTGCGAGATGTCGGGGTGACGGCGGGCAAGGTGGGTGATCTCGGCCACGATCTCTTTCATGTAGGACGGGGTGTCCACTTCGTAGCCGGAGGTAGCGAAGTTGGTGCGCTCCTGCTCCATGATGTCGATTTCCTGGTCGAGCGTGTTGGGATAGTGGGTCCTGATCTGCGAGCCTGCGCGGTCCTTGAGGGGCGTAATGATACGGCCCCTGTTGGTGTAGTCTTCGGGATTGGCGGAGGCGACAAGGTAGATATCGAGCGGGAGGCGCACTTTGTAGCCCCTGATCTGCACGTCGCGCTCTTCGAGGATGTTGAGCAAGCCCACCTGAATGCGCTCGGCCAGGTCGGGAAGTTCGTTGATGCAGAAGATGCCGCGATTGGTACGAGGTAAGAGGCCATAGTGGATGGTCATTTCGTCGGAGAGATAGCGTCCCTCGGCCACCTTGATGGGGTCTACTTCGCCTATGAGGTCGGAGATGGTGATATCGGGGGTGGCGAGCTTTTCACCGTAGCGTGCATCGCGCCCGATCCAGTCGATCTCCATCTGGTCGCCATATTCGGCGAGGAGAGCTTTGCCCTCGGCGCTAATGGGCGCGTAGGGATCATCGTTGACGGCGCTGCCTTTGATGACGGGGATTTCTTCGTCGAGCAGGTTGGTGAGGGCGCGGGCCATGCGAGTCTTGGCCTGGCCGCGCTCGCCCAGGAAGATAATGTCCTGGCCTGAGAGGACGGCGTTCTCGACCTGTGGGATAACCGTGTCACCGTAGCCGACGATGCCGGGGAAGATAGGCTGGTTGTCGCGCAGTTTCTGTATCAGGTTCTTTCGCATCTCCTCTTTGATGGGGAGAACGCGATATTCGCTCTGGCGCAGATCGCCGAGAGTGCTGGGTTTAGCAGGAGTTTTGGCCATTAAATGAGTCCTTCTATGATGCGCTGATGAGGTAGCTATTGAATACCGAGCTGTTCAAGGCAAAGGATGGAGTAAGGCGTCACCAAGCTGTGGGGATCCAGGTCGTACGACGCAGTTCTTCTTGTAATATAACGGTTTCGCGGGCGGGTGGTCAAGGAGGGGTTGTGTGACACGCGACACGTGATTCGTGTCAATTACGTTAGCGGAAGCGAGCCAGATCCTCGCGGGTGGAACCGACGCCAGGCGTGCCTGATGCTAGCATCCCGTCCAGGTAGGCCTTGCGCTTCTCCACCTCGGCGGACCAGTCAGCGGGGGAGAGATGCGCCCACGCAGAGAGTTGAGCCGACACTTCCGGGTTGGTGAAGCGGTGGTCGAAGGTATCGGTGGATTTGTCCCAGCGAGAGAGAAGCAGCGGGCGCACTCCCGGCAGTACGCCGTCGGTGGGGTCGCCCTTGCCGGGGAGGAGCATGTTCACGGCGTTGAAGCGGCGTGTCGAGGGGCCGTGGGTGTTGCTCACGTAAAGGTTGATCACGAGGGTGAGGTTGGCGATCCACTCAGGAGGCACGAACAGAGGGTCGGAGTTCAGGATGCAGATCACGTCGTCCACGGTTTCAGCGTGCATGGTGGAGCCGAGTGAATAGCCCTTGCTGACCAGTTCAAACGTCTTGTAGATTCGCGAACCCCAGAGGTAGATCGCGAGGTGGTCGCTCATCTCGTTGGCGAGGATGACGGTATGGGCAGGGTCGGCGTCGGGGGCCGAGGCGAACTCGAAGGTCTCGTAGTGCCCGCGCAAGTAGACCTTCTTGGAGGCGGCAGGCATGAGGTCGATCAGGGCCGTGAGGGTAGTGGTCTTGCCCGCTATTGGCGGCTCGGAGGCCACGATGACGGAGGCTCCGCGCGACAACATTGCCCACAGCAGAGCCATCAACGCGGTGTCGGTACTGCCTGCGCGTATGATCTGCATGATCGAGAGAGGCACAGGCGCGTCCCAGTGCCAGCCCCACCAGCCGAAGGGTTCCTCGGCGTCGTTGTCGGTGTCGTCATACATGGGCGTGGAGTTCCTTTCTGAGTCCATTATACAAGGTTATCGCACCTTTCCGATTACGATCCGGCTACGGGCGTATGTACGCTGATGACACTGCACGAGGATGGGTCGAGGGGTTTGCTCCTCTGGCACAAGTATTGCTCCTAGAGCCTGGCACGAAAACTAAGTGCAATATGCCCTACACAACATTTCGTCAAAGACAGAAAGGCAAGGAGGCACATAATGAGGATAAGATCGCCCAGGCTGTATGCCGAGGCTAAAGTTAGCGGCGCAACGAACATGGGGACCCGACTCTCGGCTGTCGCACTATTCGGTGCTATACTCGGTCTATTGTTGGTACCTACAGTTTCGAGTGCGCATGCCCTTAGTAGTGCGGCTGAACAAGCGGCGCCTACGACATTGACTATAGCGCCGGGAGGTACGGCCAGCTTTACTGCACGCGGCTTCTGTCTCGATTTCGGGAAGCCTTTTCCCGACCAGGCGGTTAGCCCGAAGGGCCTAGCCGACGATAAGATTCGGGCGGCCCTCGATTACAGTATACAGAAGGGCTACACGACAGGCAGTCCCGACCAGGTAGAATTGGCGATATGGAACCTTCGGGATGGCGTGTGGCGAAACGATTCGCACGCAACGGCCCAGGAGATAGTAGACGCAGCAACCGCCGCTACACCGCCGACCTCAAGGGGAGACGGCATGTCTATCGTAGATGCTGTTTCGCAGAACAAAGTGAGCATTAACGCCACGTTCGTTGCTCAGACTGCGGGTCACTTCTACGGCGATGCCACTGTCGAACTGAGGAACACAACTAACGCGGAAGTGAAAGTGTTTCTGCCAGTGGGCACCACCTTTGCCGTTCCAGGTTCTGCGGGCACGTTCCAGGACCTGGCGGTATATATACTCAACGTAGTGAACCAGGCTCCAACCGCCGAACCAACTAACACCGCGCAACCAACTAATACGGTTCAGCCTACCAGCACCACCCGGCCCACCCAGCAGGCTACGGCGATACCGGCTACCAGCGTTCCGCAGGCTACTGCAACCAGGAGTTCTGCTTCGCCGACAGCACGGCCCGCACAGGCGCCAAGCACCCTGCCGCAAACGGGCGCCGGTGAAGACGGGTCAGGTGGTACAACCTCATACATTCTTTATGCCGCGTTGGCTCTTGCACTTATCTTGTGCGGAGCCTGGCTGACAGGGAAACTGGAGGCGCGAAACAAAGGCCGTCTATAGGGACAACACATGAAGCTTGAGTAGCACTCAGCATGACGAACCGAGGCCGTCCATAATGGGCGGTCTCGATTTGTATTGGTAGATAGTATAATGAGGGATAAAACGAGTCGCGCCGGATATGGATAGTAAGGAGGAGACGCTGTGATAATTGTGACGAGCGAGCACGTAGTAGGTTATCGTGTCGCGGAAACGAAAGGTCAAGTTTTCGGGTTGGTGGTACGCAGCCGTGGTCTGGGAGGCAACATCATGGCAGGCCTTCGGTCGTTGGGTGGGGGCGAGATCACAGAGTACACAGAGTTGCTTGAAGAAGCACGCCGCCACGCCATTGATCGAATGGTACAGAACGCTACCGCCATGGGTGCCAATGGGATCGTGATGATGCGCTTCGACTCATCAGAGATCGGGCAGACGATGAGTGAGATAGTCGCCTACGGCACGGCTGTAGTTTTGCAGCCGGAATAGCGGTACTCCTATGCGCCAGGTTCTCTTAGCTCTATCGGGGGCTTGCTTAGTAATTGCTGTAATTCTCCTTATGCTGGGCATAAGTGGCTGGTGGTTGGTCTGGTTAATCCTCGAGGGCGGCATCGTGCTCGTCTCACTACTCGTGGAGCGCTGGCGCTACAGGCCCAGCATAAACCGACGGGCCGGTAATTGGAAGCCGACAGGAGAACGGTTTGTGGACCCGGCTACAGGTCGCCTGGTGCAGGTGTTTTACAACCCCGATACCGGTGAACGCGATTACGTCACTGTTGACCATAAATCGTAAGATATGCCTTGACACCGCGTTGGCTGCTTCGAAGGCAGGGCCTGCGCCCGGTGCTTGATGGGGAAGGTAGGCGGCACGGATTATGCAAGGGAAGAACAATTAGGGAGTCGCGAGGCCTTTGTTGAAACCCAGTATGCTATAATTACCTACGATGACTGGGTCTCGCCTGTATTAAATTGCCGGGCAGAGGAGCAGGAAAGTAATGATCTGGGAAAGCCGAAAATGGAGGTTGATCACCCGCATATTTACCCTGCTGGTGGCAACCGTATTGATGCTGGCCTTTGCCGGGCCTGTTTCCTATGCTCTGCAAGACGACACGCCCAGCCAGATCACGTACTCTCGCCAGTTGTACGATGCAAAGGGCGATCCCTATCCTGACCACTACATCTACGTGCAGGTAACACCCGATATAAGCAACACTATTACAACGGGCGAAGGTGACAGCACGCACTACTGGGTGCCCACAGGGAATTTCGACAGCCAGCTTTTCATCCGCACCGACAAGGGGCGCTATTTGTTCCCTTATGATTACGATGCGGATGGTGGCTTTAGCATTGGTAGCGCGCCGATCTACTATTTCGGCAAAGTGACTACGCTCAAGAGCCAACCGGACGCGGACAAGGCTATTGAAGCATTGGCCGAGCGTGGCGTGACGGTAGACAAAGAAACCGCGATGGTGCTGATCCAGGGCGAGGAGCCGAGCAATTACCGGCCTATGGTGCCTGTTATGCCTATATTGGCCGTGGTTTGGGGCGTGATGTTGATTGGTGTGTGCCAGATCTGGCTTGGCAGACGCCCCATGCGTCGAGCGCCTTACTAGGATTGTTTTCTACTGCCCACCACAACGATTAGTAACTTCAACGCACCCATTTGCATTTATCGATCCTTTGATCTAGCATAGGTCCAACCACGACGTGGTCGAGTTTCGCATGCTTATTGCCTTACATGCCGGAAGGAGGACAGTATGCTCAGGAAGCTATTACTGGTGATGTTCGTGTCAGCAGCCACGATGGTGCTCACCACTGTTTTTCAGCCGTTGTCACTCGTCAAATCCATTGCGCGGAGTCAGACTGCGCAGCCAGCCGATGTCCAGACTTGCCAGATGTTCAGCGAGACCGGTTTTGAAGTGTGCGGGCGTTTTCTGACTTACTGGTACAAGTACGGCGGGTTGCCGGTGTTTGGTTACCCGGTAGGGTTGCCGATCAGAGAGACCTCCTCTGCTGATGGGAAAGAATACCTGGTACAGTATTTCGAGCGGGCAGTATTCGAGCTACACCCGGAAAACCAGCCTCCCTATGATGTGCTGCTTTCGCAGTTGGGGCGGGAGAAATATGAGCAACTTTACCCGAACGGTGCTGTGGGCGGAGCAGGAGAGGTAGGAGACCCGCAACCTGACATGAACCTCAGCAAGGTGCTCAAGCCGGGGATATTCGTTACGCTGATACGGGCCGAGCAGGCCGCGATTACGGGACTGTATACGGGTAACTGTGGTCTGGAAATGACCTGGGTGCTGCAGGTCGAGAACAGGAGTAGTCAAGCATTTGTGGCAACCCCGGATGCGAGTAATCTAAGGATGCTGGACAGTACAGGTAAGAGTTACGCTCCTACGCGCGAGTGCGGAGGGATATCAGTTTCTCCTTTTAGCGGATCGTTCGGGCAAGCAATGAGTATTATGCCTGGTGACATACTAAGAGGCACTGTAGAGTTCCAGGTGAGCGACATTCCGCTGAGCGCATCCTACTTCGAACTGAACATGTATATCTCGGACGCGCCGGTTGAGTTTCGATACATTTTGCCGTAGCGAGTTAGCACTACGCGCGTAGCGACCTCGTTACCGACTACGAGCCTGTGGGGACATTAGTAAGACTCCTCATAGGGCTGTGTCTGGCTACCTTTAAGCAAGATAGGCAGATTTCCTGCGTGACTACCTTAGACAGTTGCGCTGCTTGCGTGTGGCCCATTTTGTTGTGCCTCTGTAACCCCATGTCGTATTTCAACTTAGTCTTCCAACCCTCCCATCACACTAACTAGAGAAGGTAAGGTAAAGAGAAATGAATATTGAGTTACGTTCGCCAAAGGCTAACAGGCGCCAGGGTATGCCGCGCCTCGCCACCACACTTTTTGCTCTGTGCTTGCCACTAATCGCGGCGGCATTTTTTTCGGGCAGCTTCCTCCGTCTCACTACTGTTGAGGCCGGGCAGATGATGGACATGGCAGGAATGTCGGAACATACGGCGCACGCAAGCGGCTCTATGAGCGCCGACCCCGACTATATACCGGAAGGCGCAGGCGTCATCACGCTGAGCGACACAGGTTTCAGTCCTGCCAATTTGACTGTCGCAGCAGGCTCGACCGTGGCCTGGGTAAACAGCGGTGCGAAGTCACAGAGAGTACAGGTCACGCAGCCCGTCCTGTTCGGCAGTGCGGCGCTCCAGACGGGCAATACTTTCCAGTACGTATTCACATCGCCAGGCACATATCCGTTCCAGACAGCGGACGGCGCGTTTGCCGGTGAGGTAGTTGTATTATCGGCTCCCCAGTCGACAGGCACAGGCACGGGTACTCCCGGCCCCGGTTGTACGGTGGTTGCCAATGTAGGTATTTCCATCGTAGCGGGCGGAGGCTTTGACCCCAACAGCATCAACGTTAGCCCGGGCACAAGTGTAACGTGGACCAACAACAGCGGATCTCGTGCAAGAGTGCGCGACATCAACCACATATTGTTTGACAGCGACGACCTGAGCGCAGGGCAGACCTTTTCGTACACGTTTTGCGACCAGGGAACCTTTTGGTACGAGAACTCACGTGCCGACACGACGGGTGTTGTGATCGTAGGTAGTGGCGGCTCGACTGCCACGGCTGTGGGCACCGGTACGCCGCAGGGCACCACAACGCCAGGCACGACGGGCACACCGGGCGCGACGCAGACCGCCAACCCCGGGACAGTGAATGTCTATATGCAAAGGCACGACGTATTCTCGCCCAACGACATTACTATCTCGACGGGTACGACGGTACGTTGGACGAACCAGGACGATGAGGAGCATACCAGCACCAGCGACACCGGTGTATGGAACAGTGGCGTACTTAATGAGGGGCAGTTCTTCGAGTTTGTCTTCCTCACTCCTGGCGACTATCACTACACCTGCCTCATTCATGGGGCCGAGATGAGCGGTTGGGTGCATGTGACCGGCGACCCGATCACGGCGACGCCCGGAGGCACGGCCACAGCTACGCCCACAACAGTCCCGCCCGGAGGCACGCTGGACGTGGCTATACAGAATTTTGCGTTCCAACCCAACAACGTGACCATACTTGTGGGCACGACGGTGCGCTGGACGAACAACGATAGCTCTGCACACACCACAACCAGCAGTACGGGACTTTGGAACAGCGGCAGCCTGGCCCAGAACGCACAGTTTAGCTACACGTTCGATACGCCCGGCACTTACGCCTACGGCTGTTTGATCCACCCCGGTATGCAGGGGACCATCAATGTGGTGACAAGCCTGCCCACGGGCACGAGCACAAGCACGCCCGCTACAACCGGCACGGCACAGACCACTAACACGCCGGGAACCACGAATACACCTGAAACAACAAGTACAGCCCAGACAACGACCACGGCAGAACCTTCCACAACAGGTACGGCGCAGGCTACTGTCACACAGCAGGTCACGCAAACAGCGACCGCGCAGCCCACGCCTGGCCTTGTGGACATGACTATACAGAACTACACTTTCAGCCCGATCACGCTTACAGTACAGTTGGGCACCACGGTCAAGTGGACCAACCTTGACAACGACCACCACACGATTACAAGCGTTGACGGCCTGTTTACGAGCGGCGACCTGACACTTAATCAGTCGTGGCAGCACACGTTTGACACTCCTGGGACGTTCCAGTATTTCTGCCAGGTGCACGGCATGTTTATGACAGGCTGGGTGGTGGTAGAGTCGTCGGGGAACGCCTGCCAGACGGGCTTCAGCGACGTAGAGCCAGGCTCGACATTCTACGAGTTCGTGCAGTGTCTGACTTGCCAGGAAATCGTGGGCGGTTATCCCGACGGCACGTTCAGGCCCAACAACACTGTCACGCGCGGCCAGTTGGCGAAGATCGTGTCCAACGCGGCGGGCTACACCGACACGCCGAGCGGGCAGACCTTCACGGACGTGCCTGCGGACAGCACCTTCTACCTGTACGTAGAGCGCATGGCTATGCACGGGACGCTAGCGGGTTATCCTGACGGCACGTTCCGTCCGGGCAACAACGCCACACGCGGGCAGATCGCCAAGATCGTGTCCAACGCCGCTGCCTTAGAGGGTGCGCCCAGCGCGCAGACGTTCGAGGACGTGCCAACGGACAGTACCTTCTACCTGTACGTAGAAAGGCTGGCGGCAGAGGGCGCTATGAACGGCTATCCTTGTGGAGGTGCAGGCGAGCCTTGCGGCCCGAACAACCTCCCCTACTTCCGCCCCGGCAACGATGCCACGCGCGGTCAAGTGACCAAGATCGTATCAAGCACCTTCTTCCCCAACTGCGCGCCGTAGCGCGGAGTCGTAGATCTTAGAACTTAGATCATAGGTTATAGATCGTAAGTCATACGTCAACCGACGACTTACGATCTATGACCTATGATCTATGGCTCGTTCTTGTGCCAGTTGTAGGCCGTTTGCACTATCGTTTCGAGGTCGTACTGGTTGGACCAGCCTAGCTCGGCGCGGGCTTTGGAGCTATCGGCCCAGAGGGCGGCGGGGTCGCCAGGGCGGCGGTCAACGTACTCCACAGGGAAGTCGATGCCGCTGATGCGCTTCGTCGTCTCGATTACCTCTTTGACAGTGCTGCCCTGTCCAGTGCCCAGGTTGTACGCAGTCGATTGTCCATGCTTGGTCAGATATTCCAGGGCCAGCACGTGGGCGCGGGCCAGGTCGACCACGTGAACGTAGTCGCGGACGCAGGTGCCGTCGCGTGTAGGGTAGTCGGAGCCGAAGACCTTAATAGAGGAGCTTTTGCCGAGCGCTGCCTTCATCACGAGAGGGATCAGGTTCAGCGTGACGCTCCAATCCTCGCCTAGCTTTCCATCGAGGGATGCGCCTGCCGCATTGAAATAGCGCAGGCACACGCTCTTGAGGCCATAAGCCTGGTCGTACCACTTCAGTATTTTCTCCACCATTAGCTTGCTCTCGCCGTAGGGACTTTCGGGGTTGAAGGGGTTGTTGGTTTCGGTTACGGGCACATGGGCGGGCTGGCCGAAGATGGCCGAGGTCGAGGAGAAGATGAAGTGGTTGACATAATGTTTGCGCATTGTGTCGAGCAGGGACATGGTGTTGGCGACGTTGTTGTGGAAGTACCTGGCGGGCTGCTCGACCGATTCGCCCGGAGCCTTGTATGCGGCGAAGTGCATGACCGCTTCGGGCTTTTCCTGGGTGAAGAGGTCGTCTACGAGGGCCGTGTCGGCGATGTTGCCCACCACGATGCGCGAGGCTCCCGCACGCTCAGCCAGGGTGCGGTTCCCAAACTCCAGCGAGTCGAGTACGACCACGTTGTGTCCTCTGTCCACCAGTTCGCGCACAACGTGCGACCCGATATAGCCCGCGCCTCCTGTTACCAGTACGTTCATATGGTGTTTCTCCTGTGAGTCTTAGATCGTAGGTCATACGCCAACCGACGACTTACGATCTAAGATCTAGGGCCTAAGACTCGTTTGTCAATCAGATCGGCGGAGGCGGCTTACCAGCGTCGACGAGAAGTAGTCGCGGTCCTGGACACGGGCGAAGATGCAGGGGTTGGGGGCGACCTTTATCAGTATGCGGTCGCCGTCGTGCAGCGCGACGAAGGATTGGCCGTCTACCGTCAGGAAAGACTCGTCGTCGGTGTCTATGCCCAGTTCGATAGTGTTGTCGTCGGGGAGCACCATGCTCTTGATAACGGTGAGGTAGGGCGCGATGGGCGTTATCACGACGGAACGTAGCTCAGGGTGGAGTATGGGGCCACCTGCGGCCATCGAATAGGCCGTAGAGCCTGTTGGGGTGGCGACTATCACGCCATCGGCCACGATGGTTGTCACGCGCGCTCCGTTCACAGTGAGGTGGCAGTTGACCACGCGGGAGAGCGAGGCGCGGCTGGCGACCACGTCGTTCAGGGCGAGGTAACTGCCCACAAGTTTCTCGCCCCGCCATAACTCGGCTTGCAACATCGCTCTGCGCTCAAGCCAATATTCTCCCTCAAGGAACGTGGGCAGCTTTTCCTCGAACTGCCAGGGGTTGATCTCGGTAAGGAAGCCCACCCTGCCGAGGTTCACGCCCAGAATGGGCACTCCGAGCGGAGCGGCGGCCTGGGCTGCACGCAGGATCGTGCCGTCGCCCCCGAAGGTAAAGATGATGTCCAGCGCGTCCTCGCGCCGCCACTTAACGGACTTGTCGGGGCGGGCCGAGTGCGTTTCGTACACCTGTACGCCCTTTCCGGTGAGAATGCGCCCCAGGCGGTGGCTCTGCTCGTTGGCCGCCTGTATCGTGTCGTTGACTATGAAGCCCACCTTCTTGACGGGCTTGCCCTCGTGTGGGATGGGGGCGCGGGGCGGGGCGACACTGATCGCAGGGATGGCAGTTTCCTGCGCCGCCTTGTGCGGTGTGCCTGCTTCGCCGCTATGTTTCGCCATGTTTGAGTACCTCGCTTGTTACTATTTGTTCTACTGTGCGCTGTATGGTGTCAGGCGCATATTGGTTGTCTGCTGAAGGCTCGCCTTTTTCCAGGTGTGCCAGATATTCGACGTTGCCCGCGGGGCCTGTTATGGGCGACCGGGTTAGACCGGCGAAATAGAGTCCCATGTCGCGCCAGGTATTGACCAATCGTATTATAACATCGTGATGGACGCCGGGGTCGCGCACCACGCCGCCTTTGCCCACCTTCTCGCGGCCAGCCTCGAACTGCGGCTTGATGAGGAATACGAAGAAGGCATTCGGCGCGGTAAGGCGGATGGCTGCCGGTGTTATTATGTCAAGTCCAATGAAGGACACATCGGCGGTAGCCATGTCCGCGAGGGGAGGCTCAGCGCCTGTTTCGAGTTGGAGGTCGCTCGCGGACGGCAGGACCTCGAGGTCACGGATGTTGGTCTGCTCCATCACGACCACGCGAGGGTCGGTGCGCAGCTTCCATGCTAGCTGGTTGGTGCCCACGTCGACAGCGTACACGAGGCGCGCTCCGGTCTGGAGAAGCACGTCCGTGAAGCCCCCCGTGGATGCGCCGATGTCGAGGGCTGTGAGGCCCACGATGCGCGGGCGCAGGCCGAACACGTCGAGAGCGTGGGCCAGTTTCAGGCCGCCCCGGCTCACATAGGGCAGGGGTTGGCGCACGCTGATCTCGGACTCCGGGGTAACCTGCGCGCCTGCCCTGTCCACACGCTGTCCGTCCACAAGCACATCGCCTGCCATGATCAAGGCCTGGGCGCGAGAACGTGTCTCCGCTAGCCCGCGTTCAACCATGGCGATGTCGAGGCGTAGTTTCATAGGAAGGGGTAGTGACCAGTGGTCAGTGACCGGTGACCAGTAAGACGAGAGCCGGCGTAAAACCTATCACTTATCGCTTCTGGTCACTGGTCACCGGTCACTGACCACTGGTCTCGGTCAGCTTCTCGTAGGCAGAGGAGTGGATGTGGCAGATCGCTACGGCGAGCGCATCGGCAGCGTCGTCGGGACGGGGAATGTGGTCCATGTTGAGGAGCAGTTGCACCATCACCTGCACTTGCTCTTTGGTGGCTCGACCATAGCCGACCACCGCCTGCTTCACCTGCAGAGGCGTGTACTCTCCGATACGCAGGCCTGCGTGCGCGCCCGCCAGGATTGCTATGCCGCGTGCGTGGCCGACGGCAAGGGCGGTGCGCACGTTCTTGTTGAAAAAAAGCTCTTCGATAGCGAAAGCATCAGGCTTGTACTCGGCGATCAGGTCTTCGAGCCCCTTATAGAGTTGGGGCAGACGTTCGGAGAGGGGAGTGTTGGCGGGGGTATAGAGCGCGCCGTACTCGATCAGGCGCAGGGTGTCGCCGCCGCTGGCACGCGCGTTTCGGTCCACAGAAACAGCAGCACCGCTCTCTACAAGGCCGTAGCCCATGATAGCGGTGCCGGGGTCTATCCCTAAGGTGATCATTCGCGCTAGCTCATGCTTGCCATAAGTTCTTCAGCGCCTGTCAGGTCGAGGTTGGTGTAAACGGTTTGTACGTCATCGAGTTCTTCGAGGCGCTCGACCAGGCGCAGATTTTGCTCGGTGGCTTTCTCGTCAACAGCGATTGTGGTCTTGGGGAACATAGTGGTTTCGGCAGTGACGATTTGCATCCCGGCGGCTGCCAGAGCGTCCTGTACCTGCTTCAAATCTTGATAGGCGGTGACGATCTCAAGTTGGTCATCTTCCAGCGTGGTTACGTCTTCTGCGCCCGCGTCAATGGCGGCCAGGGTCAGGTCATCCACGTCCTCGCCCGCTTTTGGCTCAACAATGATGAGACCACGCGGCTCGAACATCCAACCCACCGAGCCTGCCTCGCCCAGCGAGCCGCCTGCTTTGGTGAAGATGGCGCGCACTTCAGACACGGTGCGGTTGCGGTTGTCGGTAAGCGATTGCACCAGGAAGGCCACACCGTGAGTGCCATAGCCCTCGTAGGTGATCTCTTCGTAGTTCGCACCTCCCGCGCCTGCGCCTGCGCCTCGTTGAATGGCGCGCTGGACATTTTCAAGGGGCATATTCTCGGCGCGTGCGCGTTGGACGGCGAGGCGCAGGCGGAAGTTGGTGTCAGCGTCGCCGCCGCCCTCTTTGGCCGCAACTGTGATTTCGCGCGTCAGCTTGGTAAAAAGCTGGCCCCGCTTGGCGTCGGTAGCGCCTTTCTTGCGCTTAATCGTGGCCCATTTACTATGTCCTGACATTGTGTCACCTCTTTGTGGTTCTGTAATCCGCTTGCGGCTGGCGATGCCAAACGCAAAGACGCCATGATGCAAAGGTTACGCAAAACTATATGAATGTGCCGATCAAACCCAAACACCTTTGCGTTTTCCATCGCATTCGGTATTCTCCGATAGGCGGGGTTTACGGGTTATCCTGTAACAATAGGCATTTAGGATTATACCAGAGGCAGGATTGTGTTGGCAACGGAACCGGGTAGCGCAGACCGGCGAGGCCCAAATAGGGGCGTATCTCCAGGCGCAATACCCAGGAGAAACAGCCCGCGACTTTAATCGCTGGGCGGGGGTTGCATGGCCAGGGCGTCTGCTCAGGGAGCGTTGTTGAAGAGGACGGTGGTGTCGCCTGTGGTGGGGTTCAGGCTCACCATTCGGAAGGCCGACTCGCCATCGTAGCGGGCGCTCTGGCTGTTGATATTGACGATGGTCTCGCGGTAGATCAGGCTGGCGCCATCGGGGGTCCATTGCAGATCTGTGATCCCGTGGTAATCGTCGGGGATTGGCAAGCGTGCCGGGGCAGAGAGGGAGCCGTTAGAGAGGACGTTGGCCTCCCACAGCCCTTCCAATTTGTCAGATCGTCCCTCGAAGTCTTTGTAGTAGCCCGTGAAGGCGACTTTGCCCCAGGTCGAGTACGCGACGTGGATGATCTGCAACTTTTCAGGCTCGTAGTTCACCAGGCTGAAGGGATCGATGAGGGGGTTGCGGGAAGTGCGCGGTGCTGAATAGAGATAGCCGCCGAGGACGAAGCTGGGGCTATAGGAGTTGCCGCAGGTGAACAGGATATTGGCCTGGTAGCCCTCCGACTCAAGGTGTCCGTCCATCCACTGGTAAGACTTGATGGCCTGGCTGTCCTCGGCGAGCACGGGTATGCCGTTCACCAGGGGGGCAACCGTGGAGGCGTGCGAGATAAGCACGCGGAGGTCGCTGCCGTCGGGGCGTACGGCGTAGATATCGCTCGTCGCGCTCTCGCCGAGGGGAGCTATGAAGGTTATCAATTGGCGGTCAGGGGAAACGTCAAGAGCACGCGCACCGGCGAGGCTGGCGCCCAGCGTAACGAGCAGTACCGGCTTGCCTAGCAAGCGCCTTTGTGCCTGCGTTGCATCCACAGGCGCTATTTCCAGCTTGTACAGGCCCAGCGAGCCTCCGTTTTCGGCGAGAAAGACCAGTTCGTGGTCGCTGTACCAGGTGAGGTCGTGGATGGCGTCCATACTCGCCAGGGCAGAGTCGGTGGTCTCAGACGTATTGGTGGGCGAGACAGCAGCCAGGTAGATATGGCTGGCCCAGACGTTTATCGCCTGGTCCTTATCAGTGGTAGAGTATGCCACCAACTCCATGTCGGGCGACATTGCATAGCTCTTGACACCGCCGTTCCAGGTGAGCCTGCGGGTAGCGCCGTCTGTGGTAGAGGTAAGGTAGAGGTCGGATCCCTGGTCGGGGTTGACGCCCTTCAGGAAGAGCACGCTACCGAAGGCCGACTCTTGTGAGGCTGAGGCATCGGCGAGGCTAAGCCTACCGCTCATGGTGCCGAAAATCTGGTCGCCTGCGGAGATGCGGTCCTGCAGGTCGCCCAGGCCATTGAGAGTGACAAGGGGTACCACCAACTGGAGCTTGTAAATATACTGGGCGTCGAACAGATAGCCTATATGATAGAAATTGTTGGCGTCCTGCTTGCTGCGCTTGAGCCACACATTGTTCACCGAGTCACATGCGCCGCCGCACAGGGCGTCATTGGCGGTGGCGGCTGTCAGGCCATTACTGTTGGGGTCAACGCTAAGTTGAACCCAGTAGGGAGCATATTCGGTGCCGCCCGCGCTCCAGGGATAGAAGTAACGTGTGTTGTTGAGGTTGCGTGTCCACCAGTTTGCAGGGTAGGAGAGCTTATAGCCGAAGCCGGCATCACGAATCGAGTGCCAGCCTGTTTTGTCGGTGGCATCGCCCTCTTCCCATACGGGGGTAGCCTGGGCCAGTTGGATTAGCTGGTAGGGGCCGAGGGTGGCCGTGGCGGTCAGGTAGGCTGTCGATGCGTCTATGGTTGGGGCCATGGCTACACCGGGGGGCTTTGTCAGAGCGGCGGGAGGCAAAGCAGCCGTATCGGCAGTGTGTTGGGCCAGGGGAGCATAGTACGTTGGTATTGGCTGGATGGGCACCGGCACGGAGCGCTCGTTAGTGGCTGTATCGGTGCTTGTGAGCCATTTGCCGCTCAGGATAAGCGCGCCTACTATGAACACGATGGGTACTGCAGCTATCATCAGCGGGCTTGCGGCCTGCATGATCCTGTTTGAAATGGTGCGATTGGGAGCCTGGATGAGGGGAGCAGGCTCGGTCTTCTGGGGAAGGAGATACCAGGGGCGCGAAGATTGTGCAGTCGCATGGGCCTTGCGTTGGGCTGCTTCTTTGGCGTTGCCTATTTCGCGAAATAAAGAGGCCCGAAGGTCGGGTTCGGGCTGGCGCACAGGCGTTTCGGCGAACAGAGCCGCCATCTCTACATATTGGAGCATCACACATGAACAGGACTCGCAGGTGATGACATGCGATTCGACACGCGTTCTTTCCTCGTCCGTGACTTCATCGTCAACGAACCTGGAAATCAGGATTTGTATCTCTTCGCAGTTACCCGAGGTGAGGTCCACGTTAGGGTTTAAACTCCAATGTTCAGGCTTTTATTCAGCCGGGTTGGCTTTTTTGTAAGCTTCAATGAACTTTTCGCGACCGCGGAAGATGCGGACGGCTACCAGGTTGACGGAGATGCCGAGGGTTTCGGCGATTTCCTTATAAGAGAGGCCCTGGTACATATTGAGCACAAGGCAGGTGCGCTGGTCGGCAGGAACCGCGTGCAGAGCGCGTTGGATCGAATCCTGGTCGGCGTGGCGAGGGGCGTAGTCGGACATGGGCGCGACAGGTTCCATTTCCAGACTAAACGGTACCCAGGTAATGCGCTTACGCCTGCGGAGCGAGTCAAGCGCGGTGTTGGTAGCTATGCGGTAGAGCCATGGGGAGATCTGTAGAGATTCTTCTGTGCGGGGTAAGGCGTTGTAGGCTTTGAGGAAGGTGTCCTGCGCGAGATCGTTGGCGGCGTCCCAGTCGCTGACAAGGCGGTAGATGTAGTTGACGATAGGGGACTGGAAGCGCTCAAATAGTGCGCTGAAGGCGGCGTCCGAGCCTGTGCGTGCTTCATGAGTAAGGAGGGCAAGTTCGTCCACGGCCTCGGGCGAGTTTGCGCCCACGGCGACGGGCTTACCGTCCCACGTAATAGCTCCGGCCTGTGTTACCACGCGGCGAACTTTCCTCTCGAATTGCTCTTTGCCCACTGCTGCGCCCCTGAGATAAGACCCCCACATGAGCAAGCGCAAAACGTAAACCGTAAAGGTGTGGCACTATGCTGCCGTAATGTATGACGCTTGGAGGGGGCCGATTCTTACAACCCGTGATCTAAGGGTACCCCATAGTGGGAATGGATGTCAATGCTCTCGTTAAATGTTAATCTTTAGTTGCGAGAGGATATTATGACGAACAAACCTGAGACCGGGCACTCGTACAGGGTGCTGGTGAATGACAACTTCCATTATATGGACGAGAGCGAACGGTACGAGCTTGCAGTGTTCGCAACCTGTTGTGCGGCTGTGGCGGCGTGCAGGAAGATCGTGGACGAGTACCTGCTGTCAAATTACAGGTTTGGCATGACCAATGAAGCGTTGTGGGAAAGTTATACAAGCTTCGGTGAAGACCCGTTTATTGTATCCACGGATGCAGAATGCGGCTTCTCGGCCTGGGATTATGCCCGGCAGCGGTGCGAGCAGATCTGCCTGCGGGGTGGTTGATATACGGTTTCTCCTGCTTACAGCCCGCCAACCTTGACAGTAGGCTTATCAACGTGTAAAATTATTAGTGTGTGTTAGCACTCGCCAAGCCGGAGTGCCAGAACGCGCAAAACACGTATAAAATCGCTTCGGAATATGAGATAATAACTTTATGGATCAGATAGCAGACATAAAAATAACCGACCGCCAGAGAGCGATCCTGGGCATTATCGTTGAAGAGTACGTCAGTACCGCGCGCCCTGTCGCCTCAGAACAGATCGTGAACAACTACAGGGTCAATGTGTCGTCAGCCACCGTCCGCAATGACATGGCTGAATTGGAACGATTGGGTCTGATTGTACAGCCCCATACAAGTGCGGGCAGGATACCCACCGACCGGGGTTACCGCTATTTCGTGACCAACCTTATGCACCCATCGGCCCTACCTCTCGACGAGCAACGGAAGATCCGCCACCAGTTCCACCAGGTGGAGTTGGATGCGGAGGAGTGGGTGAGACTGGCGGCGTCGGTTCTGTCGCGCACTGTTCACAGCGCGGCTGTGGCGACCGCGCCCAGGAGCATCGAGGTGAGGTTGAAGCACTTCGAACTGCTGTCGATCTCGGACACGCGCCTGCTGTTGGTGCTCGTCGGCGACGAAGGCTCGGTCACGCAGCAGATGCTGACGGTGGACGAGGCAGCAGACCAGGGCGAACTGAGCGCGCTTGCTTTGAAGCTGAATAACGCGCTCGAAGGCAAGACTGCCCCCGAGATACAGGCCTGGGAGCAGGCAGAGGATATAGCGCAGTTGGGCGAGTTCGCGCCAATGGTGCTGAAGACGCTGACCTCGATGCTTGGCAAGCTGGAGAGGCCCGAGTCGGGCAACGTGTACCACGAAGGATTGAGCCATATATTGGAGCAGCCGGAGTTTCGCGTGCCGGGGCGGATGCAGCAAATCATCGAGCTATTCGAGCAGGGCGATGTGTGGTCTACGCTCATTACTTCGATGGCAGGACGCGAAGGCGTGCAGGTGATCATTGGCGAAGAAGGCACAGCAGAGGGCATCGCGAGTTGCAGTGTGGTAATCGCACGCTACGGCCTGGAAGACCGCATGACGGGTCTGCTCGGCGTGGTGGGTCCTGTTCGTATGCCCTACAGCCGATCGGTATCGACAGTCGGCTATATGTCGGAGTTGCTGAGCGATCTTTTGCAGCGGGCTTACAGTCGCGAAGGTTAGGGGCGAATGCTCTCGGCATAAGATATGCAGTACCGGGAATCACAGTAAAACTAACAGGGGGTGAGAGCAGTAGTGAAAGATGAGAATATAGAACAAGACATAAACGAGAACGGGGTCGAGGCTCAGGATGAGGTTGAAGAACAAGCACAGCCACGCGACCTTGCCGCCGACTACCTGGATGCTCTACAGAGAGAGCGTGCCAGCTTCATTAACTACAGGCGCAGGGTAGAGCAGGAGCGCGCGGACACGGCTCAATATGCGGCAGAAGGCCTTTTAAAGAAGCTGTTGCCCGTAATGGACGACTTTGACCGGGCGCTGGACGCGCTGCCTGAGGCCGATCGCAAGCATAACAAGTGGTTACAGGGCCTGGAGCAGATCGTCCGCAAGTTCCACTCCATAATGGAGCAGGAAGGCGTGGAAGTGCTCAACCCGGTGGGCCAGCCCTTTGACCCCAACCTGCACGAGGCAGTCATGTTCGAGGACAACAGCGCAGGTGGCGAACACGCCGACACAGTAAGCGAAGTATTCTCGAAGGGATACAAACTGAAGGACAGGGTACTCAAGCCTGCGATGGTGAAGGTATCCAGGGGATGACGACGGACGACCGACGACCGACGACGGTATTAGTTGGCCAGTTGTGAGAGAGTGAGGATGTCTTTTAAGTTCGAAAAGCTTGAAGTATGACAGTTGGCGTTGAGCTATATTGATCGTATCTATAGCATTGCAGAGCAACTACCTAAGCATGAAGATTTCAACTTGAAGTCCCAGATCATCCGTGCCGCGACCTCGGTAGCACTGAACATCGCTGAAGGCTCAACCGGTCAAACCGATGCAGAGCAGGCGCGATTCGTAGGGTTGGCGCTGCGTTCGCTAGTCGAAACCGTCGCCTGCCAGCATATCATAAGTCAGAGGAATTACCTGGAGGATAAGACACTGCTACGAGAAGTTTATAAGGACGCGAATCACCTTGCCGCCAAGCTCCAGAAAATGCGGATAGCGATCACGCCCCAGCACAGTTGGGTTCGAGAAGAAGAATCGGCATACAGCGCCGACAACTCGGACGGCCCAGACGTGACGACCAACTAGCGTCGTCTGTCGTCCGTCGTCAGTCGTCAGCAATAATATACTAGGAGGACTATAAAACAATGGCACATGTATTAGGCATAGACCTGGGCACAACCAACTCGGTCATCGCGGTGATCGAGGGCGGAGAGCCTACAGTAATACCGAACGCAGAGGGCGCTCGCTTGACCCCTTCTGTGGTCGCAATCAGCAAATCAGGCGAAAGACTGGTGGGGCAGGTTGCCAAGCGGCAGGCTATCACCAACCCCGAGAACACCATCTTCTCTATCAAGCGCTTCATGGGCCGCAAGTTCAACGACCCCGATGTGCAGCGAGATATGAAGTTGGTTCCCTACCGAGTCACAGAGGCGCCCAACGGCGACATGCAGGTGTGGATGGGCAACAAGTCGTACTCGCCGCCCGAAGTGTCGGCTATGATCCTGCAAAAGCTCAAGACCGATGCCGAAGCCTACCTGGGCGAGCGAATCACACAGGCCGTGATCACGGTTCCTGCATACTTCAACGACTCGCAACGCCAGGCCACCAAGGACGCAGGCAAGATCGCGGGCCTCGAAGTGCTGCGTATCGTCAACGAGCCTACAGCATCGGCTCTCGCCTACGGCCTCGACAAAGGTTCTGACGCAGAGGAAGAAGTGGCGGTATACGACCTCGGCGGCGGCACATACGACATCTCGGTCCTGACGCTGGCCGAAGGCGTGTTCAAAGTGAACTCGACCAACGGCGACACCCACCTGGGCGGCGACGACTTCGACCAGCGCGTGATTGACTGGCTGGCCGAAGAATTCAAGAAGGAGCAGGGGATCGACCTGCGCAACGACCGTATGGCTTTGCAGAGACTGAAGGAAGCGGCAGAGAAGGCCAAGATCGAGCTTAGCACCACGCAGAGCACCGAGGTGAACCTGCCGTTCATTACAGCCGATGCCGAGGGGCCGAAGCACATGAACATCACGCTGACCCGCTCGAAGCTGGAGCAGTTGGTGGGCGACCTCGTTGACAAGACGCTGGTGCCCATGAAGAGCGCGCTCAGCGACGCCAAGATGCAGCCGTCCGATATAGACGAAGTGTTGCTGGTTGGCGGGCAGACCCGTATGCCTCTTGTACAGAAGAAGGTGCAGGATTACTTCGGTAAGGAGCCTCACAAGGGTATCAACCCCGACGAAGTAGTGGCTATAGGCGCGGCGATCCAGGCCGGCGTGCTCACGCAGGAGATCAAGGACGTGCTGTTGCTCGACGTGACCCCGCTTACGTTGGGTCTCGAAACGCTGGGCGGCGTTATGACCCCGTTGATCCCGCGCAACACGACGATCCCGACCAAAAAGAGCCAGGTGTTCTCGACCGCGTCGGACAGCCAGCCGAGCGTAGAAATCCACGTTCTACAGGGCGAAAGGCCTCTGGCGAACGAGAACAAGAGCCTCGGTAGGTTTATCCTGGACGGTATCCCGCCAGCACCCCGTGGCGTGCCCCAGGTTGAGGTTACGTTTGACATCGACGCCAACGGCATCCTGTCGGTGAGCGCGAAAGATAGCGCAACCCAGAAAGAGCAGAAGATCACAATCACCGCCTCCTCGGGTCTCTCGAAGGAAGAGGTAGAGCGGATGGTGCGCGAGTCGGAAGCCCACCAGGAAGAGGA
>DATINP010000252.1:0-16638 GCA_035474135.1 Chloroflexia bacterium
GTTCTCGGTCGTCGGTCGTCGGTCGTCGGTCGTCGGTCGTCGGTCGTCGGTCGTCGGTCGTCGGTCGTCGGTCGTCGGTCGTCCAAAACAATAGAACTCAACGAGGAGCAATCACATAATGGCAGATACACAAACTGAGCAATCAACCTACGCAACGCGCACGAACTGGCAGATGTTCGCCAACGGCGCACCAATAGCAGCGGCATCGGGCGAAACATTTGACGTCATCAACCCAGCTACCAACGAGAAGCTGGCAACAGTTGCGAAAGCCGGACGTGCCGATGTTGACACCGTCGTTCAGGCTGCCCGCGCTGCGTTCGAGGCCGGCAAGTGGATACGCATGGGCGCAGCCCGCCGCGCCTCCATCCTGATCAAGGCGGCAGGCATCATGCGCGAGCGCTTCGAAGATATAGCGCGTCTCGAAGCTCTGAATACGGGCAAGGCCATATCCCAGTGCAAGGGTGAGCTAACTCAGGGCATCGAGGACTTCGAGTTCTTTGCCGGGGCCGCGAGCAAGATCATGGGCGAAACTATCCCCGTGCCGAGCAACTTTCTCAACTACACGGTGCGCGAACCCATCGGCGTGTGCGCCCAGATCGTGCCCTGGAACTACCCCGTCATGATGGCCTCATGGAAGCTCGCTCCTGCACTGGCTGCGGGCAATGCTGTGATCCTTAAGCCCGCGAGCGCCACTCCTCTCACCGCTATTGTGCTGGGCGAGATACTGACCGAAGCGGGAGTACCCGCCGGGATCGTCAATATCCTGCCGGGGCCGGGCGCGGAAGTAGGCAGCTATCTGGCAGAACACTCCGGCGTGGACAAGGTGGCCTTCACAGGTGAAACCGAAACGGGCCGCGATATCATGCGCAATGCATCGTCAAACCTGAAGCGCATATCATTGGAGCTTGGTGGCAAGTCGCCCAACCTGGTGTTTGATGACGCCGATATGGAGCAGGCTGTAAATGGTTCGCTCTTCGCGATTTACTACAGTGCCGGACAGTCGTGTGAGGCCCGCTCCCGCCTCTTTGTGCAAGAAAGTGTGTACGACCGCTTCGTGGAAAGCTTCGTCGACAAGGCCTCGAAACTGAAAGTGGGCGATCCGCTTGACCCGGGCACGCACATGGGGTCGCTTATCTCGGCCAAACAGGTAGAGCGAGTGCATGGCTATGTCGAGATCGGCAAGGCGGAGGGCGCACAGGTGCTCACGGGAGGGTCGAAGCCAGGTAACGGGCTGGACAAGGGTAACTTCTACCTGCCGACAGTGCTGGCCGGTGTGAGCAACAAAGCACGTGTGGCCCAGGAGGAAATCTTCGGCCCCGTGGTCACAGTGATCCCTTTCAAGACGGAAGCCGAAGCCATCCAACTTGCCAACGACGTGGTGTATGGGCTGGCGGGCACGATCTGGACGAATAATGTTGGCCGTGCACATCGGGTGGCGGGAGCGGTCAAGGCGGGTGTAGTGACAATAAACACTCCATTCACTGCTTTCCCAGGTCTGCCTTTCGGCGGCTACAAGCAGTCAGGCTTTGGGCGCGAGCTAAGCATGGATGCGTTAGACCTGTATACCGAGTTGAAGAGCGTGCTTATGTACATTGGTGAGCGCCCGGTCAACCCGTTTGGCATCTAGGACACGGTTGACCAACGGCCGGGGACTCTCGTTTTCGGCCGTCGAACGGAGAAATTATGGCCAGGATGAACATCAGGGTAACCAAGCTTTATCAAGGCTCGACAGAAAGCTCTCTGGAGGTGGCCTTCAATTCGGCCGCAGAGGGTGATCGCATGATGGACGAGATACGCACCGCCACCGGACTGACATTCGAGCGGCCCATCGCCAACCGTTTTGCCATGCGTGAACTGCACATAGCAAAGGTAGGAGCCGAAGAGCCACTTGAAGCTGCCTTCTCACTTGCGCTCGAAATCGCGGATAAGTACGAAGAAGTGCACGACTCGCAAAAGAATATGAAAGGTCCCGACGAGGTAACGCCTGAACAGCTAAAGAAAGCTATGAAGCACTAGCCTGGCTGGCCGCACAAGAAGAGAAATCACCAAAATGAGCTACGTAATATCCATAGACCAATCACGCTGCATCGGGGCGGGCAACTGCGTCAATATCGCGCCAAAAGCCTTCCAACTCGATGAAGAGCACATCGCCTACCTCGTTGACCCGGCCGCCGAAACCGACGAGGCGATCCTGGACGCCGCTCAGTCCTGCCCCACCAATGCGATCTACCTGGACACGGAGGACGGACAGGCTGTGTATCCCTAGCCCAACACCTCATCCACCCGTACACTTCCCGGTAACCCGCCCGGCAAGTTGACCGTGCCGCCCCGGCCCACGCTGTGCATCTTGCCGTATTGGCCACCTTCGGGCTTTGTGTATACCTCGATAGCGTCTTCTTCCAGGTTGACAATCCACACCTCGGGCACGCCAGCCTCGGCATAAAGAGGCACTTTTACTCTGCGGTCAGTTTTGAGTGTAGTGTCAGACACCACCACCAGCAGTATTATGTCGGTACTGGTGGGCCGCCGCCGTACGTACGCACGCGGGGGTTCACTGAGTAGTGCGATGTTGGGTTGAGGCTCTGAATGGTTGAGCAAGAGCACTGGATTCTGCACAGAAATTGTTGCTTTGGCGCCTACCAACTCATAAAATAAGCTGCTGAGTATGGTTACGCACGCAGCGTGCTGCATTCCGATCGGTGTCATGTTTACGATCTCTCCCCTGATTAGCTCAACATGATCGTTCTTATCGAGGATGCCCTTCTCGATCATCTCCTCGTATTCCTCAACTGACCATGTCTTGCGAGCAAGCCCTGTTGCCATTGTTCTCACCTGCCTTTGCGCTTACTTCCTTATTTCGCAGCCTTGAAAACATTATAACAGATGCCATTCGCCATACTTACGACCTACGATTCTCAAGGCTTGCGCCGTCACTGCGCTATTATGTATAATTGTCTGCTAAGAACAGAAAGCAGGCAATAACAATGACGGACAATACAGGGTTGGAAAACAAGAATTACTTTATTTGGACAGTCGGTTGCCAGATGAATGTGGCCGACTCGAACTACGTGGCCGCCGCGCTCCAGGGTAAGGGCTATTCTGAAACCGAGAATATCGACCAGGCGAACGTAGTGGTGCTCAATTCGTGTGTGGTTCGCCAGCAGGCCGAAGATCGCATCGTGGGCAAGTTGGGCGAGGTGGCCCAACTTAAGAAGAAGAACCCCAACGTCTTCCTTGCGCTTACCGGCTGCATGGTAACCGAGGACCAAACCACGCTCCGCCGTCGATTCCCGATGGTGGACCTCTTCTTCCAACCGTCTGCCGTCAACGATTTCCTGGTGGGCCTTCCCCACAACTCTGCACCCGACCTCGGCGAATATGGTGTATCTCTTGCGCTCGAAGGCCTGTTGCCAACAGCGCAGGCAGGTGGCATCGCGGCCTACATACCCATAATCTACGGGTGCAACAAGACCTGCACCTACTGCATCGTACCTTTCCGGCGGGGCAAAGAGCGCTCGCGCACGATAGACGAGATCGCCCTCGAGGTCGAACACCTGGTATCACAGGGCGTGCGCGAAGTCACTCTGCTTGGGCAAAACGTGGACACCTACGGCCACGACCTGCACGAGCGCACTGACCTGGCCGCTTTGCTCGAACGCCTCAACGATATCGATGATCTATGGCGTGTCCGTTTCCTCACGTCCCACCCCAAGGACATGGCCCAGAACCTGATCGAGGCCGTCGGGCGATTGCCCAAGGCGATGGAGCACATCAACCTGCCGGTACAGGCGGGAGACGACGAAGTGATCAAGCGCATGAAGCGGCGCTATACGCTCCGTTACTACCGCGACCTGATCCACCGCATCCGCGAAACTATTCCTAACGTAACCCTGGCCACCGACATCATCGTGGGCTTCCCCGGCGAAACACACGACCAGTTCATGCACACCCTCGATATGCTACAGGAAATCAAGTTCGACAAAGTTCATGTGGCTGCCTATTCCCCTCGCCCCGGCACCGTCGCCGCCGATTGGCCCCACTATGCATCTCATGAAGAAAAGATGATGCGCCTGCACGCGGTCGAGAATTTGCAAGAGGCCATTGGGCGCGAGCTAAACAGCAAGCATGTCGGCGAAGAAATGGAGTTGCTCGTGGAGGGCGCCGAGCGCGGCAAGTGGTCGGGCCGCACACGTGGGAACAAGATAGTTTTCTTCCCGATGGATGACCCGAAGGCCGACCGCACCGGCCAGATGGTGAGGGTGAAGGTGGAAGAAGCCGGCCCCTGGTCAATGCAAGGTTCACTGGTTCGCGTGGTTCACGATACGCCCTCTGCTCTACGGTCGCTCCTCAAGGCCCGGAACCGGCGATTTACTATCCCGCTTACCCCAGTCGCGCATCAATAGCAATCAGACGTGACGCACGAGCGAATTAGAAGTTGGCCCACCCACTTTGTGCCTAACTTCTATTGTCGTGTAACTTCTAACCCCCGCCAAACGTACTACTACGGAATTAGACACAATGTACTCCCTTAGACCGTTAAATAAATGTATCCAATATCGTATATATAATGCAGCCTGTAATGCGATCATCCAGGGCAAACTTGATGGCACATTACCTGCTAGAGGATCTACACTCTCGGGCTGCAAATGGTCCACATAAGGGATACATGTGCAAAAGGATGTTCATAACAGTATTGCTAAATTGAACCGAATCAGCTAATTATACGTTCTATATTCAAAGGTGTTAAAGAAGCAGTAGCACAGGGCACCTGGTCTGCGGCTAGACCGACAAAAATGGCTACTGGATAAAAGCGAGGCCAATAGATGATGAACCAAACAGAAGACAGATTGAGGCTCCGACGTGTCCTCCCGGAAAGGGCAATTGCCCTTGCCATGGAGAACAGGTGGTCGGAGGCTGCTGACATAAACCGCAAAATAATCGAGCTTTATCCCAATGACGCCGACGCATACAACCGTCTAGGCAAGGCTCTCCTCGAAATGGGCCGCTACCGCGACGCGCTTGCAACCTACAAACGGGCAGTCGAACTTGACCCCAATAACATGATCGCCAAGAAGAATGTCGACCGTCTGGCCCACCTGGCAGATAAGGCCACCGAACCGACACGCATACCGAACTCCAACGCGCAACCACGGCTAGCCGAATCTGCGCGCATCAAGCCCACGATGTTTATCGAAGAGACAGGAAAGACTGGCGTCACAAACCTGGTCAACCTGGGTCCGGCCGACCTATTGCTCGAGGTAACCGCAGGTGACAACGTTGAACTGCGCGCCAGTGACAATAAGCTGGAAGTTTACGATGAGGATGGCCAATTCGTGGGTCAGGTCGAGCCAAAGCTGGCAAAGCGCCTACTGGGCTTGATCGCCACGGGCAACCGCTACACCGCCGCTGTCACCACGGCGGGCCAGAACGCAATCTCGATAATCATCCGCGAGACCTACCAGCACCCGGGCAACCGAGGCAAGTTCTCGTTCCCGCCCAAGGCTCTCCCCACGGGCGCGTATCGCCCCTATATGCGTGAGGGAGCCCTTCGTTATGGAATGGAAGAGGACGAGGATACGCTGTACGATTTCGAGAACGACGACTCCGATTCGGATGACGCCGATTCTGACGAAGAGTTGGAATACGAAGAGGAAGAGCAAGACGAGGAAGAGGTCTAGGCCTCAATCCGCGTTAGCTCTGCCTTTTGGACCCCTCGCTCCTCAATGGAGTGGGGGGTCTTTTATTGATTAAGCAAAGAAACCGCCCGAAGGCGGTTCTCTTTTTGCAAGTGACCTGGTGTAGCTGTCCTCTACCGGTTCAAGACAAAGGAGAGGATTATAATGATGGCGAGACAGGCAATAGTCAGGGTTATCAGCTTGCGGATGTCTGCGCGCACATAGTGCATCTCTTCCTCAAGCGACATAGTGTTCATCGTCAGCCTTGCTCGCGTGGTTCTGGAGGCAGCGAGGGCGCGTCTCTGGCCCGGAGTCGGCACGGCGCCGGTCGTTGACGTCGTTCCCGTTCTGGCTGTTGAACGCTTCGCGGCAGTTGTTGCTGTAGTGACCGAGGGCATAGGTCTCATGTCCGCTTGCATGTAGCCTGCGTTCTCAGCGGCGTCCGTAGCCTCACCATATGCTTCCTCTGCGTCGTCTACCGCCGCGACTGAAGCCGCGTCGCCCGACGTGGGCTGTCCCGTCTGGGCATCAATACGTCGACGCCACTGTTCCTGTCTGGCGCGCTGCTGTTGTGATGTTCTGGTTGTCTTCTTTGCCATCCTTGGGTCCACTCCTACTCTTGCTGTCAGGGGCGTGCGCCCTGTCTAAGTGCCGGCTATTGCTTGTACCCATTGTGGGTCGCTTCTTGTTCTTCTTTGCCTTCTGCCTTAATAGTGTACTCGCCCTCGATGGGCGCACTATCGGAATGTACCTTGCGCGTAGGTTCTCCGCCCGCAGCCGAGTCAAGGTCGATGCCCAGGGCGCGCTTATGTTCGTCGACCACGTAGTCAGGCGCAAACCTGATGAAGAGTGACATGCCGAGCAAAATCACACCCAGGTCGTCTAGCTGACCCAATCCCAGAATGAAGTCGGGTATAAGGTCAATGGGCGAGATAAAATAGAGGAGCACCAGCGCCGGTATCCCCACTCGTACCCAGGTGGGCACGCGCTGATCGCTCATCAAGCGCCACACCAACCTACCTCGCTCCCAGATCTCAGCCAGTGCACCCGGCTGTTTTTGCTCACTCATTATTCCATCCCTTCGTGTGATCAGGCATGGCGCAAACAAGTTACGCAGCCGTGCTTCTTCTCAGAAGCAAAACCTCATCGCAGACCAACCTATTATAACCTCGTCCGCACCTTTTGGCAAACTTGCCGCCCCTGTGTCCTTGTGGTATAATCGCCTGTGCGCTTCTATTCACACGGCGCGCAGTACGTGACTGGGGCACCGTGGCCAAGTGGCAAGGCATGGCTCTGCAAAAGCCTGATCAGCGGTTCGAATCCGCTCGGTGCCTCCCCTACCAAGAACCCCCATCGATTCTCTTTTCACCCTGACTAAGACTGGTCTCTATAGAGGACGGGTCTAGCGGCCTGTCCAGCGCGGCTGGCGCTTCTCAAGGAAGGCAGCCGTACCTTCGTGGCGGTCTGCTGTGACCGCGGCCTGGCCGAATAGCTCAGCTTCCAGTTCGAGCGCCTTGTCCAGCGGCAAGGACGCGCCCTCGTTGATTGCCATCTTGGCGAGCGCCAGCGCACGAGGCGCCTTGCCCGCCAGCGCTACCGCCAGGTTTGTAGCCTCCAGCAACAATTCCTCCTGCGGAACCACTCGATCGACAAGGCCGAGCCTAAGCGCATCCTCTGCGCCAACCCTCTCGCCGGTGAAAATAATTCCTTTGGCCCGGTCGCGCCCGACAATGCGCGCCAATCGCTGTGTGCCGCCATATCCCGGTATCACGCCCAGGTTAATCTCTGGCTGACCCAGTTGTGCATTGTCCGACGCCAGGCGTATATCACCACACAGCGCAAGCTCGCAGCCACCTCCGAGCGCATAACCGTTGATCGCCATGATCACCGGCATAGTTAGCCGTTCGATCTTGTTGAATACCGACTGCCCGTAGGCTGAGAATTCGCGCCCGCCGTCCATACCTTCGAGACTTGCAATCTCACTGATGTCAGCGCCCGCGACGAAGGCCTTAGTCCCCGCCCCGGTTATGACGAGCGCGCGTACTTCTTGCTCCGTGGCGATATAGTCCAGCGCCGCGTCCAATTCCTCAAGCAGAGCGTGGTTGAGCGCATTGAGTTTATCGGCGCGGTTGATAGTCAGCACTGCGACTTTGCGCTCGTGATCCACATCGAGCATCAGGTTGACATAATCAGGCAAAGTATACTCCTCTTGGGTGACCAGTGACCAGACGCGATGCGTCACCCGCCACTGACGTCTATCGGCTGTCGTCCGTCGTCCTACTCTAACCCCTAACCCCTGGTCACTGGTCACTGGTCACCAGCGTTGTGGCTTCAGCCTCGTAGTTGGCCGGGGCGTAGTAGTCATCGTCCACGTCGGGCGAGGGGGCCGAGTCGATGAGGCGCAGCCAGAGGCGGAACGTCGTACCTTGGCCCAGGCGGCTGTATACCTCAATCCTGCCGCCGTGCGCTTCAGCAATAGACTTGACGATTGCCAAACCCAATCCCGAGCCGTTACGCTGGTTTTGCCGCGCAGCGGAGGTCCTATAAAAGCGGTCAAAGATGTGAGGCAAGTCCTGCTCTTCTACGCCAGGCCCATTGTCGCTGATCTCGATGCGCGCCCAGCCGTGGTCGTTCCAGAGACCGAGCGTTATGACCCCGCCGTCGCCGGTGTACTTGATTGCATTGTCGAGCAGATTTAGCAACAGATGCTGTAGTTGCTCTCGGTCGCCCATAGGGCTGGCAATATCTTCGTGGATGAGGCTTAGCTTCTGGTTCTTGAGGAGTGCCAGGGGACGGGCACGAGCGAACACGTCCAGTATCAAGCTGTCAAGTTCAACAGGGCGCAGCACAGGTTTCAGGTCGTGTCCGGCCTGCATCTGGGCCATGTAGAGTAGATCGTCAATCATCCGGTTGAGTCGAGAAACCTCGCCGTCGGTGACCTGCAATAATTCGGTGCGTTCGGCCGGATCAGACGTTTGCCCCAACAGGTGGACGTTGCTCTTGATTACCGTAAGGGGCGTGCGCAACTCGTGGGACGAGTCTGCTACAAAGCGGCGCTGCGTATCAAAGGCTGCTTCGAGGCGGGTAAGCAATCCGTTGAACGTGCGGATCAGGTTGCCCACTTCGTCCTGGCTATTGGTCTCCGGCAAACGCTGTGAGAGGTCCTGCGAAAGCTCGATCTGGTGCACCCTGCGGGTCAACGTACCCACAGTCCGGAACACACGTCCTGTAAGCAGGTGTGCGCCGGCAGCGCCAACAGCCAGCAGGATCACTGACGCGACTGCTAGTAGGAAAGTAGTTTCGTTAATGATGTCGTCTATGAAGGTTAAAGGAGTCGATGCCTGCAGGACGCCCGCTACACTGCTTGTGCCCGTGCTTGTGTATGGTATAGGCTCAAGCAACGTGCGTAAATTGCCCCCTTCCGGCAGGGGTTCTGTAACAGTTACTCTCTCGCCGGCCAGGGCGCGATCCAGATAAGCTGGCGTAATCGGCAGTTCCGCATCAGTACTAACTACACGACCATGGTCGTCATAGACGACAAAGAAGACCGGACTTACGGTGTTCGAGTTCCTAACTGTCGTGAGGTCTGTTGCCTGGTGTAAGATAATCCACCGTAGAGCAGCCGTTGACTGCTGGTCAAGCGACTCGTCCACCCTATTGATCATGAAGTATCTAACCGAGAAGACGGCAAGTACACCGAAAATGGCGATAAAAAGCGCCAGTATCAGGGTCGAGATGAGCGTGAATCTCCAGCGGAGTGACATCAGTTTATAGTTCCATCTATGGCTTTTTGGCTAATTGGCTCAAAACATGCTAAGGCGCCGTGGTTCGAACGTCGTCGCGCAGGACATAGCCCACGCCACGCACTGTCTGAATATAGCGGGGCGAGTGTGCCGCGTCCAGTTTCGAGCGCAAGTATCGTATGTAGACTTCGAGGATGTTACTCTCGCCGCTGAAGTCGTAGCCCCAGATGCGGTCGTAGAAAGTATCGCGGGTCAGCACCTGATTGGGGTGGCGCATCAAAAGCTCGAGCATGTCGAACTCTTTACTTGACAGCTCTACGGGCCTGTCTTCGGACCACACCTGGCGTGAGCTTGTATCCAGTGTGAGGGTACCGAACTTCAGCGTGGATGATTGCGAAGCCGGCGAGCGCCTGCGTAGAAGGGCACGTACACGGGCCAATAGCTCGTCGGGTTGAAAGGGCTTGAGCAGGTAGTCGTCTGCGCCGCTGTCCAGTCCATCCACCTTGTCTTCGAGCGTGCCCTTCGCCGTAAGCATGAGTATGGGAAAGTCGTCGGCCTGGCGCAGCCTGCGGCAGATCTCGATGCCGTCCATGCCCGGCAGCATCCAGTCCAGGATTACAAGATCCGGCCTGCTTTCGGATACTTGCACGAACGTTTCGCGACTGTCGCCCGCCACGGATACCTGGTAACCTTCATAGGAGAGGTGGCGCTTAAGGGTCTCGCGTATTTGGGGATCGTCGTCAACAAGCAGTATTCGCATACTTTATTATACCGCAATCCACGCGAAAACGAGGGAGAGCATAGAGCAAACCACGCTCCGCCGCCTGGATCGGGCTTAAGCAAAAAACCCGAACGAACCTTGCGGTCTCTTCGGGTCTTTGCTGTCACAGATGCTCAACACACCGGCGACATCAGGATTATAAGACCGGCGCCGCGGCTCGTCAATAGTGGTGCAGCGGAGTTTTCCACATCCGCTCGATTCTTGGAAGGGGGAAGGCGTAGCGGCACTATCGACCATGTTTTCCCCATCCGACAGGGTGTGGTATCATGGGGCACTTATGAGAGTCTCGCTGCCATACGACGGACCCATAGGCGCTAGCGTACCGCTGAGGCGGGGCATTCTACCCAGCCTGGGTGCGCTTGTGTTACTTGCTTACCCGCTCCTTGTGCTGCTCCTGACGTGCCTCTCCTTCCTCTTTCACCCACGAACGGGGCTACTGGCAGTGACACGTCTCTTTGCGCCCCATCTATTTTTGCCGCTCTTGTTGCTCGTGCCGTTTGCTTTCAGACGAGGCTCAGCCGGGGTTACAGCCTTGCGCGTGGCGCTTCTACTATGCCTTTGCCTGTTTTGTGTGAGCTATCTGCCCAGGCTGTCTGCTGCCTCGCCCAACCCCGATCCGTCCGCGCCTAAACTCAGCGTGCTGACCTGGAACGTCTTTTCGGGCAACCGTAGCACAGATGCTATCAGGGACGCGCTGCTTGCAGGCTCCGCCGATGTGGTGGTACTGCAAGAGGCTGACTGGCGCTGGGTAGACATAGATGATGTGGCACTGATAGCCGCTTACCCGTACAGGCTCGCCCAGGTTGATGATGCGCCACCCGGTATGGCCCTGCTGAGTAAGTATCCAATCGTAGGCAGTGGAGTACTGGATGGTCATCGCGACCTGTGGGACATTCCGCGCTTGCTGTGGGCGCGCATCGACCTGGGAGGCGGCATTCTTGCAACTGTGATAGATGCCCATCCGATTTCGCCTTATTATTCGGGTGGTGACTGTCCCCTGCCTGCCTGTTTCGACCCCGCCTTACGCGACCGCCAGTTGACAGCGATACGTGACGACTACCTTCAGCCTCTAATTGACAGTGGTGAACCGTTCGTGCTGGCGGGCGACCTCAACCTGAACGAGCGAGAGCCTGCTTACGCCGATTTCACACGCGGCCTCATAGACACATTTAAAGCGGTGGGCACAGGATTCGGCACAAGCTGGCGGCCACAGTTCATCATGAACCAGCCCATCGGAGTACTTCGTATCGACTATCTTATGGCCGCCCCCAATGTCAAGCCGCTGAGCGTGACCACTGACTGCACGCCCCGTCATAGCGACCATTGCGTGCTCAGGGGTACATTTGAGCTTGAATCTGCCGAATTGCCGTAGGTTGGACGGCCCTATAAATCGGAATACATGCCCGCTTCGTTAACACTTATGTAACCTATGTAATTTCGCTGCGCTTGCGGACGTATTATGATTGTAGTACAATCTTTCTATGTATTAATGGCGCCCTAGCGCTGGGCTGCCTGTACGTCTATGCCCTTGCGTACATGGCTTCGCTGGCTTTTGCTCTCGTTTCTATCAAGGAGTTTTATGAAGACTCAGCGCCGTAGTGACAACGGTGGTTCTCTTCCATCACCATCTAACTCTCAGCCCCACGATGACTATGACGATTATGAGGATATAGAGCCTTCAGTAGAGGCATCTGCTGAAGATAGTCTGGATGAGGTTGAGGACAATGCTCCTGGCCGAGATCAGGATATTCCGGATGTACCTGTAGCGTCGAACGGCGGCACGCATTCCGCCTCCGCAGGCGTCGTGCCCTCCACTCGTATGAGGCCTTCTTCGTCCGGCCCACGTGCTGCTGCTTCCAATCTTCCCAAGCGCAGGTCGCGTGGTGGTGAAGTGCCTTCCGGGATAGGCTCAGCTTCAACACCGGTCGTAGACATGCCTGAAGCACCACCCGCCCGCAAGGGCAACGGTAAGCACGGCAATGGGCTGGCTAGCGCGGCGCCGACGGTTGTGTCCTCTACACGCGGCACACCTACAGTTATAACACCGGACGGTGGAGCCTCAGTGCCCGTGTATACGCCGCCCGAAACACTCTCGTCCAGGGTGTTCCGTCTTATCGTTACGTACGAGAACCTGATCTTCCTGATAATCTTCGCTCTCGCGCTCTTTACGCGCTTCTGGGACATCGGCGACCGGGGAATACATCACGACGAAAGCCTGCACTCGGTCTATTCTCGAAACCTGTACATCGGCATCGGCTACACGCACGACCCGATGATGCACGGCCCGATCCAGTTCAATCTGATCGCGTTCATGTACTGGCTGTTCGGTACGTCCGACACTACTGCTCGCTTCGCGTCTGCGTTCTGCGGCGTGTGGGTGGTCATGTCGCCCTTCTTCCTGCGAAGACAGATGGGCCGCTGGCCCGCTCTTATAGCGTCGTTCCTCCTTCTCATCTCACCGGGCGTGCTTTATTTCAGCCGCATGGCCCGCGAAGACTCGATCTTCTCGGCGATGGAGATGATAATGATCGTCGGCCTGTGGCGCTTTATCTCCACACGGCGACCTGTTGACTTCTTTGTCTTCTGTGCGGGTCTCTCGTTGATGTTTACTATCAAGGAAACCGCATATTTGACTGTGGCCGTTGTGGGTTCGCTCTTTGCGATCCTGTTCGCCGTACAGGCGGGCTATGCGATTATGGGAGCGTTGGCGGCCTACGGTGTCGCGATGGGTGGTCTGTTGCTCTATGTGAGCAGCGGCATGAAAAATAACACGATTGGCAAGCTGCCCGACATCCCAGCCCAGAACCCCGACTACACGACTATCATGAATTTTGCGTCCAACCTGCTCAATCATCCGCTTGTGCAGGGCGCGGTCCTGATCAGCCTGGTCTTTGTGGGGTTGATCATAGGCCTGATGAGTTTGAAGTCGCAAACCATGACCCGCGTGCTCATCATCTGGATCGGAGTACTGGCGGCTGTACGTTTGCTTGCAGCCTTCATAATCACCGATTCGCCGGTGAACCTTGTAATAGAACTGATAGCGATGGCTGTCGCGCTCGCCCTGGGTGCCGGCGTGGGCTATCTGATCACACGCGGGGGCCAACTGCACCAGGCGAATGTAGCCCTGGATGGCGATGGTCGCCCGGTTCGCTCTGGTCTACCGAGTCGCGCTTATCGTCCTACCCGCCCGGCATCGTCGGTGCCGGTGGCTTCGGGCAGTCTGCCTCGCCGACGCTCTCGTACAGCTGTCGAAGTGGATCTTCCTGAGGCTGACGAGCCTTCGACAAATGGGCATGAACTTGAACCGACGGTATCTCTATCCGGCGTGGACCGTGCGACAGGTCCTGTGCCTGCTTACGCCATGGAACTGGACGATTCGGCTAGCCCCGTATATGACCCCAGGCGGCTCGATCCCAAGCCCGGCACGTTGCTTGCCCAATATGAGCCAGGCTCGCTGCCCTATCTGATCGGATCGCTTTTCTCGCGGCCCTCTGTGCTCGTGATTGGCGCGTTGATCGCTACCACTATCTTTGTGGTGCTGTACACCGTTTTCTTCACCGACGTGCCGCGCGGTATAGCGTCCGGTCTGTTCGCTTCACTAGGCTACTGGATGGCCCAGCAGGGAGTGGCGCGTGGTGGTCAACCCTGGTATTACTATTTCCTGATAGTGCCGCTTTACCAGCCTATCGCCGTGTTCTTTAGTCTGGCCGCGACCACCTTCTTCAGCGTCAAGGGCATACGCGGCTGGCTGCGAAAACGCCAGGAGAGGCTCTACGGCGAGCGCGAACCGGAGCGGCTCGGCCTCTTCAACACCGACAGGCCCGTGCCCTTCGCCAAGTTCAGCGTGCTGCTGCCTCTGTTCCTTGTTTGGTGGCTGGGTGGTGCGTTCTTCATCTATAGCTGGGCAGGCGAGAAAATGCCCTGGCTGATGATGCACCTCACGCGCCCCGCCATCCTGCTTGCGTCCCTCTTCCTTGGGGCTCTACTTGCCTCGATAATTCGCCGCAGGCAAGAACGAATTGCCTTGGACGCCGCGTATGTGGGCAGTTATAGTGCACCTTCGACCAGTCTCCCTGAACGGCGGGTTGCCACGTCCGGTAGAGGACCGGCACCCACCCGCAGCCGTACCGCATCGACCGCTGTTCGCGCCGCGCAGCCCGTACTCGCCCAGCAAGAGCCGCCCTGGATCGCATGGAACAGGCCTGGCTCGATGTTTCCCCTGCTTTCGTTCATGACGCTGTTCAGCCTTTTGGCGATGGCCTGGGGTCTCAAGCTAAACGCACTCACCACCAATGGCATAGGTACAAGCGACTACAGCGGGTGGGGTGTGTCGTGGATCTACCCTATTCTGATGCTAATCGTACTGGTGGCTTACTCGGTGTGGCTTGGCCCCGGACGGGTAGGTCGCTACCTGGGCGTGGGCATCTTCTCGGTGCTTTTCCTGTACGAGTTCCGCTCGGCCACCAACCTTGTGTACCAGCACCCGGACGTGCCGACTGAAATGGCCGTATACGTGCAAACGGGGCCTGACACGACGCGCACCGTCAAAGAGATAAACGATTATTCTGAACTGGTTACCGGCGGTACGAACCTTAAGGTGGTCTACGACAGCAACGCTTCGTGGCCGTTCGAGTGGTATCTGCGCGATTTCAAGAACAAGCAGTTTGTGGGCACGAGTACTCCGCCCACTGGTCCGGATGTTCCGATCATACTTGAAGATTACAGTTTGTGGAATCCGTCGGTTCTGGACAACAAGATCAAGGATCCTGCGACTAACGCAACCGATCTCGCGACCTACAAAGCCCTCCGGGATGACTACATTGGGCAACGCTATGCGATGCGCTGGTGGTTCCCGGAAGACTGGTACAAGAACGACCTCATTAAGGGCACGACCGCAGCGTCCTCTATACCGCAGCAGGCGGGCGCGATTGTCAGTACTACGGCTCAAACCTTCACCAATCCGCAGATGCAAGCGACTCTGTGGAACTACCTCATGTTCCGACAAACTCCCAAACCTTTGGGGTCGACCGACATGATCGTTTTTGTGCGCAAGGATGTAGTGCAGCTATATCACTACCTGCAGTATGAGCCGCCGCAGAGTACAGACGAGCCACCCACCGACATAATCAATCTACCGCCGCCCACGGACGGAACTTATTAGCGCGGACAACTGACCACGCTGTTTACATGACGTATCACGCACATTCAAGCTGACCTGACAAAAAAGGAGCCTATGGACAACCGCAGAATGAGCGCCCGCGCGGAGTCGGGCGCAACTCGAACCACAGGGATCGGAGCCGGACGCAGGGATGGCGGGGGGACAACAGTTACCTCGGTCCTGGATCGCGCTTTTGAGCTTACACGCCTCAACTGGGAAGTGATCCTGTTTGTTGGCATCATGACCGCCGCATTCCTCACCCGCGTAATCGCCCTGGGTGACCGCGCCATGCATCATGACGAGAGCATCCATGCCTACTTCTCCAACTACTACCTGCAAACGGGCAACTTCACTAACCCGGCAGGCGGTTTCGGCGGTGGGTACGACCCGACTTATCACGGCCCGTTCCTTTACAGTATCGTGGCCTTCGGGTTCTTCCTGTTCGGGACGAATGACGCTATCGCACGACTTATGCCTGCGTTGTTCGGGATCTTGCTTATAGGTCTGATCTGGCTTCTGCGCCCCTTCATAGGCCGCACCGCCGCGCTTGTCGGCGCCTTCCTGGTGCTCATCTCCCCCAGCATCACCTACTATTCGCGCTCTCTGCGTCATGATATCTTCGCGCTGACGGGTTTGATGCTACTCTTCATCTCGATCCTGTGGTTCGTACGGACCCACCATTCGAAGTGGGTGTACCTGGGTGCGCTCGGCTTTATCGTTGCCTACGCCAGTCATGAGCTAACATTCATCGTGGCCGCACTGTTCCTCGTGTTCCTGGTAATTGCCGCGTTCGCGTTCAACGCTTTCTCAGGCTCAAGGGGCGCGAGCGATGATGTCAATCCTGTGCTGAGCGCACTGTCGTCGCTGCGCAGCCAGCGGTGGACCCTGATCGGCGCCCTGCTCGTAGTGGTGGGGGTGTATGTGGTGATGTACACCAACTTCCTCACTCGGCCCGACCTTGTACTATCCGGCATAATCGAGGGCTTCAACTACTGGCTGCTCCAGCAGAAGGAGGCCAGGGGCAATCAGCCTATCTTCTACTACTTGATGCTCATGCCCATCTATGAGCCTCTTGCGCTGTTGGCCGGGATCAGCACCGTAGTCTATATGATCGTCAAGTGGGTAAAGGGCGAGGGCGATACGGTCACTGCAGACGACGGAGCCGACGCCTTCCCTGCCAATACGGATATTCCCCTGGACGACGAGTACGGCCACCCGTTGCCGAGCATCGGCGCGGTGCGCGGCTTTACATGGGCCTTCCTGGCGTTCTGGGCGTTCGGC
>DATINP010000253.1:0-8705 GCA_035474135.1 Chloroflexia bacterium
GGGCGTCCGAGATACTCTCGGTAGCCAACCCGATGTGATTTATCCTGATTACCCTTGGCATTAGTGTCTTCTCCAACCCCTCTCAGCCACCAACCACTATATCAAAGCGTACATGGGGAGTCAATTGAACGAGCCGAATAAACTGTGACATGTGGGATTCCAGAGACCCACAATATATTAATGACCTAGGAGGGGCAAGATAGGACAGGTTTTGTGTAGTCCGTTCGGGCTAATTCTGAGAGGCGAGGTCGTATGGGTGCCGGCACTTGCTCCTGATCATTGGGCCCAAATACGGTACAATGGGCAAACCAAGTAACACGACCGGAGGTTAAACCCCATGGCAACTATCGAGACTAGCATCACAGATGTAACGGTCTACGTAGACCGCGCACGAGTGGTCAGGAAGGGCACCACACACCTGCCTCAGGGAGAGCACACTATCACCATCGAGCGCCTGCCTTCGTCCCTTGTAGACGATTCTGTGCGCGCAGGCGGCAAGGGCGCGAACGTACGCATACTGGGCGTCGACGTATCACGCGATTATTACACCGAAACGCCCGAAGCCGATCAAGCGGCCCTCCAGAAGGAACTGCAGGACCTGCAAGATCAGGACACCGCCCTGGCCGACGCCGATAGCGCCGAGGTATCCCGGCTCGAGTTCCTGAAGAACCTAGCCAACAATAGCACCTCTACCCTGCCTAGAGGCATCGCTTACGGCAAGGCCGATATGGACAGTGTGGCCGCCTTCGCCAAGTATATAGCCGATGAGACAGCCGCGGCACAGGCCCGCAGGCGCGAGATCGCCGTACAGAGGCGCGAGCTTGCCCGCCAGATCGAGGTCGCGAACAGCAAGCTACAGCCCCAATACACCTCGATTGAGCGCGTCAACATCAACGTGGCTGTGGAAGCGACCGCAGAGACCGACTTCGCGTTGGAACTGACCTACAGCGTGACGGGAGCGCAGTGGTCGCCCTTGTATGATATTCGCCTTGTCGAGGACAAAGTGTCGGTGGGTTACCTCGCCAGCATCCAGCAGACCACGGGCGAGGATTGGCCGGAAGTCAAGTTGGCGCTTTCAACAGCCAGGCCCGCAGTGAGCGCGACTATTCCCGAGCTTGATCCATGGTATATCGATGTGTACCAGCCGCCCCAGCCTATGATGAAGTCAATGGCGCGGATGGCGGGTGGTGCGGCTCTGCCTGCTATGGCGGCCCCAGCGCCCATGCAGGCCGATGAAATGGCCTACGCACCCCCCGCCCAGTATGCTACGGCTACGGTCGAAACGACGGGTACCGCGGTCACCTTCCGAGTAGGTCGCCCGGTCGCGATCCCCTCCGACGGCTCGCCTCACAAAACGCTAATTACCAATCTCGACATGGACGCTAAACTTGATTATGTGACCGTGCCCAAGATAGCCGAAGAAGCTTACCTGCGCGCCAATATTACCAACACATCCGAGTCGATCCTTTTGCCCGGCCCGGCAAATATCTTCCACGACGACGAGTTTGTGGGCACGACCGCGCTCGAAACAGTGGTGCCCAACGAGGAGTTCGAGGTGCAGTTGGGCGTGGACGATCGCGTGAAGGTCGAGCGCAAACTGACCGAGCGCAATACCGGCAAGACTTTCATCGGCAACACTCGCAAGACGCTTTTCGGCTACACGATCAGCGTCACTAACAACCTGTCGCGGCCCGCGAACGTCACCATCGAAGACCAGTACCCGGTTTCGCGCAACGAGCAGATCAAGTCCACCCTGCAGGCAGTCGCTCCTCAGCCGACAGAGCAGGGTGACATGAACCTGCTAAAGTGGGTGACCGAGATCGCACCCGGCACAAAGCAAGAGTTTACCTTCTCGTTCCAGATCGAACAGCCCCGAGACCTGAGGATCACGGGCGTTGAGGTGTAACCGTGCTACCCGGTATTTCCTTGACAAAATGCACGCCGCTGTGATAACACTACCCTGCTATGCCCAATAAAAAGTAAGCAAAAGCGACCCCAGGAGGAGTATCAACGATGATAAAACTCGTCGCCCTGTTCAAGCGTCCCGACGACGTGGAGGCTTTCGACAGGCACTATGAAGACACCCATTCGCCGCTAATGAGCGCCGTGCCCGGGCTGCTGCGTATGGAAGTGACCCGCAACTTGCAGGCGTTCCGAGGCGATGCTCCATACTACCTCGTCGCCGAGATGTACTTCGCTGACAAGGAAAGCTTCGATGCGGCGATGCAGTCGGACGAGAACCGCGCTGCGGGCAAGGACCTAATGTCGTTCGCCAGGGACTACGTCACAATGTTTTACGGGGAGGTGGACTAGACCATGAACTTCCCCGACTACCCAACAGCCCTGCCCTCCGATCAATTCGGATTCGCCAATATCCTCTACACCAAGCAGGACGGCGTCGCTACCGTTACGATCAACCGCCCCGCAGTGCTGAATGCCCTCAACTTCCAGACGTTGAAGGAGATGGCACGCGCCTTCGAGGATGCGTCCTACGATGACAAGATCGGCGTGCTCGTGCTGACGGGAGCAGGCGACCGCGCCTTCTGCACCGGGGCCGACCTGGGCGAGCAGGAGCAATTCCTGACGCGCCGCGTGGACTACTGGAAGTGGATGGGGTCATTCATCGACGCCCACGACCGTCTACGCAACATTGGCAAGCCGACGATCGCGCGCCTCAACGGCATGGTCGTTGGCGGGGGCAATGAATTCAACATCGCGTGTGACCTGGCAATCGCCGCCGACCACGTTACGATACGGCAGGTGGGGACGAGCCGCGGCTCGGTGCCTGCTGGGGGCGCGACCCAGTGGCTCCCTATGATCATCGGCGACCGCCGCGCTCGCGAAATGCTCTTCCTGTGCGAACCCATTCCAGCCGAGACCGCCCGCGACTGGGGCCTGGTGAACACCGTGGTGCCTGCCGCAGAACTGGACACCGCCGTGGCGGAGCTTGCGCGTAAACTTCTGGACAAGATGCCCGAAGTGATCCGCTATGCCAAGTTGCAAACCAACTTCTGGCGCGACTTCGCGTGGAGCATGACGGTCCAGCACGCCCGCGACTGGCTCTCGATCCACGCCGATTCTGCCGAGACCGCCGAAGGCCTTGACTCGTTCTACGCCAAGCGCCCCGTCAAGTACGATATGCTGCGCGAGCGCATAGGGGAGAGCGGTACGAAGTGTGCCCACTGCGGCGCGATCATGCCGCCGGGCTTCACGTTCTGTGGTGTGTGCGGCAAGGACCTGGCAGCAGGAGACTGATATAATGGACTATGGGACCCTGCGCGCCCTTCTCCTCTCCAAACCGGGTGCAACCGAAGACTTTCCTTTTGGCCCTGAAGATGCTGTAGCCAAAGTAGGCGGCAAGATGTTCGCTCTTATGGGTGTACAGGACCCTCCAACGAGCATCATCCTCAAGTGCGACCCGGACTACGCCCGGGAACTTCGCACCGAATATCCAGCTATCACGACCGCGCCCTACATGAGCAAACAACATTGGAACGCGGTTGCCCTCGACGGTACGGTCCCCGACGAAATGCTCCTGAGCCTCATAGACGACTCGTATCACCTCGTCGTAAAGGGCCTGACCCGCAAGCAACGCGAAGAATTAGATTTATCTAATACTCCTGACGTCTGACCTCTCAAAACCAAGAGGAATACAATGCAAGACCAACAATACGAGCTAATCAAAACCAGCCGCGACGGGCGGGTGGCTCTTATCCAGCTAAACCGCCCGGAAGTCCTCAACGCGCTCAATATGCAGCTAATGGACGAGGTTATGGCAGCGCTTGACGTGTTCGAGGCCGATCTTGAAGTAGGTTGTGTAGTCATCACGGGTAACGAACGCGCATTCGCCGCAGGGGCAGACATAAAAGAGATGGCGGGCGCGTCCACCATCGAGATGCACACCCGCGACCAGTTCGCCAAGTGGGACCGCATCCGCCGCTTCAAGAAGCCGCTGATCGCCGCCGTGAGCGGGTTCGCACTGGGTGGGGGCAACGAGCTTGCCATGCTGTGCGATATGATCGTGGCGTCCGAGACTGCGCAGTTCGGCCAGCCCGAGATCAATATCGGCGTTATGCCCGGTGCCGGCGGCACCCAGCGGCTCACGCACGCGGTCGGCAAGGCGCTTGCAATGGAGATGGTGCTGGCAGGGCGCTTCCTGACCGCCAAAGAAGCCCTCCAGTATGGCCTGGTGAACAGGGTTGTGCCGGTCGAGGTTTATCTCGACGAAGCAATGCGGCTGGCGCGCACCATTGCCGAGAAAGGCCCGGTCGCGCTGGAACTGGCAAAGGAGGCCGTGCTCAAGGCGTTCGATGCGCCGCTACAGGAAGGCCTCACGTTCGAGCGCAAGAACTTCTACATGCTCTTCTCCAGCGAAGATCAGAAAGAGGGCATGGCAGCGTTCGTGGAGAAGCGCAAGCCGACCTTTAAGGGCAAATAAACAGGAGACACAATGTCGTACGAAAACATCCTTTACAACCTCGAAGACGGCGCGCTAACCATCACCCTCAATCGCCCCGAAACGCTGAACGCCTTCAATAGCAAGATGGGGCTGGAACTGCTCGACGCTCTCAAGAAGGCCGAGCGCGACCCAGCAGTACGCGCAGTCGTAATCACGGGTGCGGGACGCGGCTTCTCGTCGGGCGAGGATCTCAAGGCACGTGAGGCCGAGGGTGCGACGGGCTTCGGTACGGTTCTGCGTGACCGCTACATTCCTATAGTCCTGAAGATACGCAACATGGAAAAGCCCGTACTGGGGTCGATCAATGGCGTGGCGGCGGGGGCGGGTTGCTCGCTCGCGCTGGCCTGCGATATGCGTATCGCGTCGGATAAGGCCAGCTTTGTGGAAGCGTTTGTACGTGTAGGATTGGTGCCCGATGCAGGCTCGTCCTATTTCTTGCCCCGGCTTGTGGGCATGGGCAAAGCGTTCGAGATGGCCTTCCTGGGCGATGTGGTCAAGGCAGACGAGGCTTTGCGCATTGGCCTTGTGAACAGCGTTGTGCCGCACGATGAACTGGAGACGGCCACGCGCGACCTGGCAATGCGCCTCGCCAAAAGCCCCACGAGGGCTATTGGACTGGCCAAGCGCACCATCAACCGCGCGCTCACGATGGACCTGGAACAACTGCTGGAATACGAGGCTCACGCTCAGGAGACGGCGGGCAAGACCGAAGATCACCTGGAGGGAATGGCGGCCTTCCTTGAGAAGCGTGCGGCCAACTTTAGCGGTAAGTAAACACTGAGAGGAGAACCCATGCCCCACAACATCGCAGTCATCGGCGCAGGCACTATGGGCGCGGGCATCGTCCAACTGGCGGCCCAATCGGGGTGCGACGTACTCATGTACGACATCAAGGACGAATTCGTACAGCGCGGCCTCACCAACATTCAAGCTGCCCTCCAATCGCGGGTGGACAAGGGCAAGATGGGCAAGGACGAGATGAAGGCGATTTTGGGACACATCACCACTGGCACCAATCGCGATGATGCTGCCAACTACGACCTTATCATTGAGGCTGCGCCGGAAAGCATGGAACTGAAACGCGAGATCTTCGCTGACCTGGGCAGGAAGGCTTCTCCTACTACGATTCTCGCCACCAACACCTCCTCCCTGTCGATCACGTCAATCGCGTCAGCCTCACCGCACCCGGAGCGGGTGGTGGGCATGCATTTCTTCAACCCCGCGCCCGTCATGCCCCTCGTGGAGGTGATAGCCGCAGCGCAAACCTCAGGCGACACGGTCGAGAGCGTGCGCACGATGGCGCAAGCGATGGGCAAGTCGCCGGTGCGCGCTTCGGATACGCCCGGCTTCATAGTCAACAGGGTGGCGCGCCCATTCTACAGCGAGGCGCTCAAGATAGTGGGCGATGGCTCAGCGCGCATTTCGACAGTGGACGAAGCGATGCGTGCGGCGGGCTTCCGCATGGGCCCGTTCGAGCTAATGGACTTTATAGGCATCGACGTGAACTTCGCGGTCACGCAGTCGGTGTACGACGCGTTCTTTGGTGAACCTCGTTACCGCCCCAACCCCATCCAACAGCGTATGGTGGAGGCGGGCACGTTGGGCCGCAAGACAGGCCGCGGTTTCTACAGGTACATGGATGGCAAGCAAGGCGACTCCGCACTCGTGCAGGACATCAGCCTGGAGCACAAGCGCAACGTGCCCTTTATCCCGGAACATTTGACGCAAGTCTTCCTGTCGCGCGGGGGCATCCAGATACCGGAGGACCGGCCCGAACTGGGCGAGATCATTGTGCGTATACTCGTAATGATCATGAATGAGGCCGCGTTCGCGGTGGGCGAGGGCGTGGCCTCGGTGCGCGATATAGACATCGCCATGAAGCTCGGCACGAACTACCCCAAGGGACCGCTAAAGTGGGCAGACGAGATCGGTCTGGACACTGTCCACTCGGTGCTCAAGAGCCTCATCGCTTCGCTCGCCGACCAGCGATACCGGCCCGCACCCCTGCTGTGGCAGATGCTGCGCTCGGGCGCGACGGGCGATGCGGTAGGCGAAGGCTTTCACACGCCGGGCGAAAAAGGCATGGTGTAGAGGCGGCTTTCCCCTGACCTTCTGATATGAAGCGCACCTCGGCCAAACGCGGATTGTTCAATGCCAGGATTCGGCGCAGGCTGGTCGTGCATCACCTTGCCCTGGCTGTGGTCGCCGTTGACCTTATATTTGCCTTCTTTTTTATCGTGCCCCGCACCAGTTCGCACTACCAGTTGAGTCTTGCCACGGCCTACGTTGGTCTGCTATTTCTTGCCGTCACATTGGTTATCGGTCCGCTCAACCTGCTTTTGCACTTACGCAACCCCGTATCGAGCGACCTGCGGCGCGATATAGGAATCTGGTCAGCTTTGCTCGGCATCTTGCATGTCGTGGTGAGCCTGCCCATTCCTGCGGTAAACGTTATTTACTTCTTCGTAGAGCAAACCGGTGTGCATGGCGATCTTGTGCCCCTCCTCGACCTCTTCGGCCTATCCAACTACGCCGGGCTACTAGCGACCGGGCTGGCACTGCTTCTGCTGCTGATCGCGAACGACTGGTCGCTGAGCCTTCTGGGTGCTAAACGCTGGAAGGGACTTCAAAGGTGGTCATATCCACTGTTCGCGCTGGTGGTCCTGCACGGGCTGGGATATATCCTCCTGCAACATCGCCGTCCTCCTCTACTGACCATATTTATCGTGGTTTCAGCCGGGGTGGTTCTCCTGCAACTGGCAGGCATCATTTACAAACGATACCACCAGCGTCCCGCGTCTTCGATCACCAGACCCACCCCTCCCAGTCCTGACGCTATGATATAATAAGATGATATGGTGCGATGAGGCTTTCTCAAATGAACCGCCATCGCCCAATGAAAAGCATTGTTAGATATGAAAGGATTGTCTTTTGCCCGAACAAAGAGAAGCATATATCATTGATGCCGTGCGCACGCCCGTAGGTCGTTATGGCGGCGCGCTAAAGGATGTGCGCCCGGACGACCTGGCCGCTATCGCGATCCGCGCCCTGGTCGAGCGCACCGGAGTGGACGTAGGGCGCATAGAAGACGTAATCCTCGGTTGCGCTAACCAGGCGGGTGAGGACAACCGCAACGTGGCACGCATGGCCGTCCTGCTCGCCGGGCTGCCTGTTGACGTGGCCGGGTGTACAGTTAATCGCCTGTGCGGATCGGGCTTGCAGGCCGTCAACGATGCCGCCCGTGCCATCAAGGCAGGCGAGGGCGACGTATTCATAGCAGGCGGTACAGAGAGCATGACCCGCGCTCCCTTTGTCATGGCGAAGCCCTCGGATGGCTTCCCACGTGGCGACATGAAGCTGTTCGATACGACGATAGGGTGGCGCTTCACCAACCCCAAACTGGCCGAGGCCTACTATCCCTTCAGTATGGGCGAGACCGCCGAGAACGTGGCCGAGCGCTGGAAGATCAGTCGCGAAGATCAGGACGCCTTCAGCTACGAGTCGCAGCGCAGGGCCGCCGCCGCCATCGCTGAGGGCCGCTTCCGCGATGAGATAGTGCCGGTGACTATTCCACAGCGCAAGGGCGACCCCACCGTGGTTGACACCGACGAGCACCCCCGCCCCGACACTTCGCCTGAGAAGTTGGCGAAACTGGGGGCTGCGTTCCGGCAGGGGGGCACGGTCACGGCGGGCAACGCATCAGGCATCAACGATGGCGCATCGGCAGTACTCTTGACGAGCAAAGATGCAGCCGACGAAATGGGCCTCAAGCCACTAGCGCGCGTGGTAGCCTCTGCTGTCGCGGGGGTTGACCCCTCGTGCATGGGCGTTGGCCCGGTTCCTGCCACGCGCAAAGTGCTCGAAAGAGCGGGGCTGACCATGGACGACCTCGACCTGATAGAGCTAAACGAGGCGTTCGCCGCGCAATCCCTCGCCTGCATACGCGACCTGCACCTGGACCCCGCCAAAGTCAACGTTAATGGCGGCGCAATCGCGTTGGGCCATGCGCTGGGCAACACAGGCTCACGTGTGCTGACAACACTGGTGCACGAACTACGGAGGCGTGGCGGCAAATACGGCCTCGCCACCATGTGCATCGGCGTGGGCCAGGGCATCGCGACCGTTATAGAGATCGTGGAGGAATGACGACCGACGACCGACAACTGACGACGTTAGTTGTTCTCGGTCGTCGGTCGTCGGTCGTCGGTCGTCGGTCGTCGGTCGTCGGTCGTCGGTCGTCGGTCGT
>DATINP010000254.1:0-1524 GCA_035474135.1 Chloroflexia bacterium
GGGTTAGCGAATAGCGACCCAAATGCGCCTCCCAACGGGCTGGAGCGAACCAGCAGGCCCACAACCACCAGCAAAACCAGGTAGGCAGAGATTACCAGGTAGTCCAGCAGAAAAGCCACAAAGCGAAGGCGCAAACTTGCGAACGATTGCTCAACCACTGATACCTCCTGCCCAGCACGCTTATCTATAGTTACTAATCACGAACGCCTCGACCTGAGCCGCAGGACGACGAACACTACGATCAAGGCGAATATCAGCCCGTAGATCAGCAGGCCGAACGGCTCTAACACACCCTTGACATCTTCCCAGTTAGCGCCTAAGTAGTACCCGAAGCCGATCAGGGCGCCGTTCCAGGTGGCGCTTCCTATGGCAGTGAAGAGCAGAAAGCGCGGATAAGGCATCAAGGCCAACCCAGCGGGAATCGATACTATCGTGCGCAGGCCGGGCAATACGCGCGCCAGCAGGACTGCTACCGAGCCATGACGCGAAAACCAGCCTCGTGCTTTGTCGAGGTCCGAGCGGTCAAGCAGAACCCACTTGCCGTAGCGGTCGAGCCACAGCCCGATCCGTGTTTCGCCTCCCCACCGACCCAGGCTGTAAAGTACGCTCGCACCCGCGCACGACCCCGCCGTGGCAGAAAGGAGCGCCAACCCAACATTGAATACACCTGATGCACTCAGGCTCCCGCTCAAAGGCAGAATCACCTCGGAGGGCACGAGTGGGAACACGGCTTCTAACGCGATCAGAAAAGCGATGCCCAGGTAGCCGATGGCGTGGATAACATCGGTCGCCCAGGCGACAAGGTTGGGGATCAGGTCGGACATTGGTCATACATCATACGTCATGCGTCATACGTTGTAGGTCGCGTGCTGACGTATGACTCAATCTTCCAACTCATCGAACGACTGCGGGTGGCCACGCTCGTCGGGCGCGCCTAATAGCACTTCGCGGGGGCGGCCTCGATTCTCGGCGTCGGCGGGCGAGATCAGGCCCATCTCCTCCATCTGCTCGATCAGGCGCGCGGCCCGGTTGTAGCCGATACGCAGTTTGCGCTGGAGCATCGACGTAGATACAAAACTGCTCCCTTTGACCAGTTCGATAGCCTGCGCCAGGATCTCGCTGTCCTCGTCGGGGTCGCCTTTGCCCAGCCAGTCGGGCATCTGCATCGGGGCGAGGGGAGTGACCACGCCTGTAGCCTTCGCATCCTCCTCTGACGGCAGTTGCCTGCGCCAGAAATCCACCACTTTCTGGGACTCGTCCCTATCCGACACGAATGTGCCCTGGATGCGGATGGGGCGGCTCTCGTCCGAGGCGGTATATAGCATGTCACCGCGCCCAAGCAGTTTCTCAGCGCCGGGCGTGTCGAGGATCACCTTGCTGTCCACCTGCGACGTAACCGCGAACGCCACGCGAGCCGGGAAGTTGGCCTTGATTAAGCCCGTCACCACGTCCACCGACGGGCGCTGGGTCGCCACCACAAGATGTATGCCCGTGGCGCGCGCCAACTGCGCCAGCCTGCACAGC
>DATINP010000255.1:0-15015 GCA_035474135.1 Chloroflexia bacterium
GTATGACAGTTACCGGCGCGGTACCCGGCCCGCTCGGCGACACATTCATTATAGACGAGATCGACCTGCACGATGCTTCCAACGGCACGGACGACAGCTTCTTCTTCCTCGGCGACTCGATCACGGCGGCGTCCTTCACACGCTGTCCAGCCGACCAGCCTTCCTTCGCGGAGCTCGTCCATCTCGCCACTCCGGATCGCTTCCCAGCCATGATCGATGGCGGCGTCGATGGCGTCAATATCGGTTACGGCCTATCAGTAATTCAGGACTGGCTCGCCCTAAATCCCGACTTCCATGTTTGGGCTATTGGCTACGGGACCAACGATGCGTGGGAAAAAGTTCCACCCGCAACGTTTGAAACGGAATTGCAAACATTGATCGACAAGATCGAGCGGGCGGGCCGTATTCCCGTAATTGCACGTATCCCCTACGCGGCTAAAGGCCCCGCCGATGCCGATGTGCAGGCTCTAAACGAAGTGATCGATCACGTCGTAGCTCGCAACGGACTGTTACCGGGTCCCGATTTGTACGCTTGGTTCGCCGCTCATCCGGACGAGTTAGGCCCAGATGGTGTGCATCCGTCTGAAGCCGGAGCTAAGTCGATCAATCGCCTCTGGTACGAAGCCTTGCGACCACTCTACAGCGTGCAACCCTGATCGCTACACGCAATATGTGAGTACCCGATTTACCTCGTCCGACGACTCGGCGGCAACTCACCATAAAAGCGCTCCAGCCGATTGACTGCACCCCACCAACTGTACTGCGCCTCGGCACTGTGCCGCGCTGCCTCACCGAGCCGTTGCGCGAGTAGTGGATCGTCCAGCACGCGAACCACATGGCGGGCGAAGTCCTCAGCGGTGTCACCCAACAGAATGTCCACGCCGTCCTTCACATGAAGACCCTCCGCTCCTAAACTAGTGGCAACTATGGCCTTGCCCATCGACATAGCCTCGACAATCTTGAGGCGCGTACCACCGCCGATCCGAAGTGGCGCAATAGCGACTGCTGCGCGCTCAAGGTACGGCCGCACATCATCTACCAGACCTGTTACTACAATGTCGTCGGACGCCCGCTCCAAAATGGACGGTGGAGGCTGCTGCCCGACGACCAGCAACCGCGCACCGGGGCGCTGTCGTTTAACGCGAGGAAATATGTCATTTAGGAAGTAGAGAATCCCCTCAATGTTGGGATAGTAGTTCATTGCGCCGAAGAAGAGGATAGTGTCGGGTTCAACTGCAATGCCGGAGGGGTTGAAAAACGACGTATCTACCCCGTTCGGTATGACCGCCGTGAGCTTTCGCGACGCGTCGCGGCGCAACAACAGTTCATCTCGCGCTGAGGTCAGCGTTATACCATCGAACTGCCGCCAGGCCGCGCGTTCTTCGCACCGCAGCTTCTGGTAGTTAGCCCAGTTGTACAGCTTGCGAATGGACGGCTTCTCAGCGGTCGTAGTTCGCCACAGGATGTCATACTCGATGTTATGCTCATCAAGGATCAAGCGCGGTCCGCTAGGCAGGCGATAGCAAGCCATCTGCGCATGCTCCACCGTGACAACATCAAAGTCCCTCCGCGCGGCCAGATCGTCAAGCGCTCGTTGAAACAGCGGGTGATAGTACGCTAGACGCTCGAAGCTGTGCATCGCCAGCAGCGATCGTAGCTGGACTGCTCGCTTCCGCTTACCCGTGAGCGCACGGTCCAGGTGGTCGTTCTCAACCGTAACTACCTCGACGCAGTACTCTCCGGTTGCACGTCGCGCCCCCTCAGTGTCCTCACCGGGCACCGAAAAGGCCAGTATCGTGACTTCGTGCCTCCGAGCCAGCTCAGTCAGCAAGCCATGCACGCGACGGGGCGCGCCGGACTGGGGAGGGCTGGGCAGGTACGGCGCCAGGAACAATAGCCTCATTGAGCGGTCCTCGTAGTCATGCGCTACTCCAGCGGAGGCTTGTAGAGCCGCGCCAATGGCTTTGCATTCCTGCTCCGAGTACCGATTGGACGCGCCGGCACCCCGCCAACCACGACATAAGGCTCAACGTTGGTCGTCACTACAGCGCCTGCCGCAACGACCGCCCCTTCGCCAATCGTGACCCCGGGCAAGATCATTGCCCGACTGCCGATCCAGACATAGTTCCCGATCGTTACCGGCGCCAGCACCTCACGGAACAGCGGGTCGTTCATATCGTGGCTGTCGGTCAGGATCCAGACCCCGGGCGAAACGTTGACATGGTCGCCGATGGTAAGCCCACCCCGTCCATCGAGGCTGCACTGCTGATTGATTACACTTCGGCGGCCAATCGTGATACCCTGTTGATCAGACTGAGTTCGCCCCCGGATGTACAGATATAAATCCATCAGCAAGGCTGAGCCCTCACCAATCTTCATCCCCAGTACCTTCCGGTACCATGCGTGGCGCACGGCATAGATGGGAATACGTGCGATAACCCGGTTGGTCAGGTATCGGACCAACGGCAGGACCAGCCCACTCCTCATGCCTGCGATTCCTCTGTCTCGATGACCCGCCCGCGTCTCCCGAGCGCTCCCTTAACGAGGCGGAAATCTTCCAACGGGACCAGGCGTAGCGCAAGGCCAGCGAGCGCGTACACGGCTGCACCGACCGGCAGGAGCAAGGCGAGACTCTGCCCGCGAAGTACCAAAAGCACAAGTGCCATCGCCGCAGACGCGATACTCGCCTTGGCAAGCACGCCCAAGGTGCCACGCTCCAGCAAGCCGCGCGGCATGACCACTAGCAAGTAAACCAGTATGAGGCCTTCCGTAGCTGCCGTCGTGGCTGCCGCTCCAACATGTTGGTAAATTGGGATTAGCGCCAGGTTCAGGCTGAGGTTGAGCACCAACGCCAGCCCCGCCACCACCGTCAGCTTCCGCTCCTCATTGAGGCTAACAAGCGTAACGCCCAGGATCGAGTTGACGTACAGCAGCAGCAGCCCGACCGCCAGCCACTGTAACGCCGGAACAGCATTTAAGAATTCCGGCTCGCGATAAATCGTCTGTATGATAGGCTCTGCCAGCGTGAAGAGACCTACACTAATCGGCACGCCCACGATCAGGATTATGTCAAGTCCCTTGGCCATTGCCCGGCGCAATGCCGGCCGCGACTGTGCTGAGAGTTGCGACAAAATAGGGAAAAGGATTGCCGAGGCAATGATGTTCGGCAAAAATACCAGCGTATCGAACAAGCGGTACGCCGCACCATACCAGCCCAGCACCGCCGCGCTCGTGAGCTTCGAAAGTAGAATTGTGTCCAGCCTGTAGTACAGCGAGCCGAGCACCCAGAAAGCAAAGAACGGAATCGCGTTGCGAACGAGGACGGCGATCACAGCTCGGTCAGGCCTCAAATCGATTTGCGCTACGCGCCGCAAGTAAATGCCTTGCCACAGGGCGCCCGCCGCTGATCCCACCACGAATACCGCTGCCATTGCCGTCACGCCGTACCCGAGCCAGAGCAATACGACCGCCAGCAGGCAAACAAGCACTTTCTCTATGATCGACCCGACGGCCGAATATATGACCTGTTGCGTGCCCTGATAAACCGCCGTGAAGGTCGTTGACATGCCACTAAAGGCCAGGATCAGGCAATAGATCGCAATTACCTTACCCGCCTCGGCGCCGTAGCCAAGCAAGCTGATGAGCGCCAGGATAACCAAGTAAGCCACGACTGCCAATGCAAGCTTTATGACCAGCGCGTTGACGAGGTAGGGGCCCGCTAGGTCGCGATCGCGGGCTATTGCGCGCACCAGTTGCTGGTTGAGGCCGAATTCAACCAGCACGCTGAACAGCAGGCCAAAGGACATCGCCAGGTAGAGTGTCCCGAACGCATCAACCCCCAGCCGAGCCCCAAGCACACCCGTCGTTATCAGCGTAGCCGTCCAGGTGATCAGTTGCGCGACAAGCATAATCGCTGTGTTGCCCAGGGCGCGTCGCAGCACTCTCATGCTGTCTTCGCTCCCGCTGTAGCCGGCGCAGTGATTACCCGCGCTCCTTCCCGTCGGACAACGGGAGCAACTTGCTCTGCTTCTTTCTGTACCTCGAACACCGGAAGGCGAACCAGCACTCCGAGCATGCAACCCAGGAAGACCATCGAACGCGAATAAGTTAGGCCGAGATCGCCGTAGGAGAATATAACTTGCATCAGCACCACGCCCGCAACGGTAAGAGCAAGCGCCCGCAAATAACCGTCGCGGAGTTGGCGGAAGGTAACGAGACCCAGCACTACCGCTGACCCCATCACGTACCAGAATAGGATGAAGCCGGGCAGACCCATCTTCATCCAGACCCAGTAAATAGCGTTATGGGCGATATAGCGCCAATAAGTAAACCCGGTCTCATCTAGCGGCGGCTCCGCGACGATAAAGGAATAGGGCCTGCCAAAACCGAGGCCCGTGATAGGCGCGATGCGCAGATTGTAGTCAATGTTAATGTTCTCCAGGTCCCGCCAGGCGTTCGAGGAGCGATCCCGTTCGGTCTCAGGTGCAACTATTGAGCGGACCGCACGGATTGGCTCGCTGAGCGTCCCCGTTCCATTCCAGAATAAGCCCACGTAGATGCCCAGGCTGACCAGAACCACGGGGGCCAGGCGCAAGAACAAGTCACGTCGCGTCCGCAGTAGGAGTATGGCGGCCAGGGCCAAACCGACCCCCAGCACCACGAAGCCGAGACGGCGGTTCGTAACCAGGAGCGTGAAGATCAGAGGCGGCAGCACCAGGAGCATTATCCGCCGTTGTCGGAGGGCCGGCAAATCGAGCTTCGCCCCGAACAGCAGAAGCCCGACAACCAGCAGCACGAAGGCCGCAAAGAATACTACATCCTCGTGACCCGTGATCGCATCTACCTGCAACCCATTGGCTCGAACATTCACGTAGCGCACAATGCCCTGCAGGCTCTTGAGGCCGATGGCCGCAACGAAGAGCCAGGCGAACGTCCGAAGCTGCGCCCGAGTACGAATCAGGTTACAGGCAAGCATGTAGGTGACGGCGAGATAGAAGAAGGAGCGGGTCTCCTCCCACGCTGCCCTTATGTCAAACGGTCCGACCCCGCCGCCACCTACGATCCCATAAACGATTGACGCGACCACGAATGCCATAAACAGTAACAGTGGCACGAAGAGAGGGCCTCGCACAAACGGTACGCCCCGGCGAGCAATATAGGGAAACGCAACCACAGCCAGGGTCAACAGGAGCACCATCTCGAGTGGGCTGACCGGTAGCGGAAACCCGGAGTATCCTGAAAGCGTCTGGTAAAAGGGCAGGCGGGCAGTCAGCGTATCGATCCCTGCAATTCCCCATTGCTCAAGGAAAAGCGAGCAAAATAGTAGCAAGTAGAGCCCTACCTGTGGCCTGAGCGAGATCGCCACTACGAGGCAAAGCGCCGCCAGCCCAAGCACTAACGGCAGTGGTCCTGTTAGCAGAACCAGCGAGATAGCGCACAGCAACGCGCAGAGGATGAGCCCCGCCGCCAGGACGACGCGCTCGCGGACCTGCCTTTTCAGTTGCTGGTGCACCGATAGGTTCCTGGTGACATCCACCATCAGTGTCCGTCCTCTATCCTGGTAACTCTACTACCCGGCAATTGCGATTGTGTCATGAAAACAGGCGCCTCGCGAAGTCGAGTGCGATTAGCGCAACGATGCCAAACAGCAACAACCGGCGTGCTCGCGCATCAAAGTTGCGCGTGCTCAGCCCGATCAAGCAAAACAACGCCATTAGAGCCACAACCAGTAACATCGTTACCACCCGTTTCTAACTTGGTCTATATTCTGTGTTCCAGCCACGCCGGTAGATCAGAGTGGGCGTCGTTCAGAACCACTCCCAGAAACCTCTCCTCGCCGATCTGATCTAGTGCCTGCCGCACGAGCTTAGCAGGAGTTACCCCCGCCCGCACCACCAGCACGAGTTGGTCGGCAAGCCGCGCAAGGACCTGTGTGTCAGTGCTATTGAGCACTGCCGGCAGATCCAGCACTACAAGGCCGAACCGCGATCTGAGTTCCACGATGACGTCAGATAAAGCTGCTGTGCGTATCATCAGCGGAAAACTGTGTGCTGGTTCGCCGAGGGGTAATATGGCTAGTCGCTCGACTGCGGTCTGCTGAATCGCCTCGTCCAACTCGCACTCGCCGCGCAGCAGCTGGATCAGACCCGGCCCGGGGCGCACGGCCAGACGTGCATCAACAGGCGGCTGTCCCGTGTTGCACCCGATGAAGAGGGCCGTATCCGCGTCGCGGCCAAAACCGAGCAGCGCGCGATCTTCGGCAAGCGCCGCCGTAAGCCCTGCCGCCATCGTGGTCTTGCCTTCGCCATCGATGGCGCTCGTTACTCCGAGAACCTGGTGCTGTTGGGCTTGCAGGCTCAGCAGTATCCGTGTGTACAAGTTCCGGAACGTGGCAACGGAAGTTACATCCGGCCCGCCGGCGGTTTTGCGCTTGGAAGGAGAAAGCGTACTTGGCATCATCAACCTCACTCTAGTCAACTATGCGGCTGGGATAAACCGCCGAAGGTTCCTCGAATTGACCCGACTGTTTTTGCGGTGCACGAGCGGCTCCTGCCGGCTGTGGCCGCCCACTGCCGGGTGCCTCTTCTGATGGCAGGTGAGGTATCGCATCCAGAAGCGGTACGCTCGTCAGTCGCTGCAGGTCGTCGCCGCTGCGGATCGTTGTGTCTTGCCAGGTGGCGAATGCGACCGCGAGCAAGATCAGGCCGAAACTCGCGAGGAGGCCGAGAGCCAGGTATTCCACCAGCTTCATCAGTGTCGCGGCCGGCCTGGTCGGGACGGTTGGAGCGTCGAGAATCTGAAACTCAACCTGACGGCTGGTATCTGACAGCGAATTCGCTGCATTAGCCTGCTCGATCTTGGTCTGGGTTGTACTCAGGAGTGCACGCGCCGACTCTAGCTCCCTCTGAAGGCCTTGCAACTCCAGGTACTGCGGTGAGGAAGGGTCTGGGTAAGGGTGATCACGCTGGAAGTCGTCGGCACGCTTGGTTGCGGCGTCAACCTGGTCCTGGTAGATCTGGAGCTGCTTCTCGTAGAATTGGCGCTCAATTGCACTCTGCTCGACCCGCGCAGTCAAATCCCATGCGCGAAACTGGTCGATCGTACCCTGTACTATCTGCTGGCAGAGGACAGGATCGCTCCCCGCGTACGTGACTTTTACCGTGTTTGTACCGAGGGGAGTCACTTCGAGTTTTCCTCGTACATCCTTTATCACGCGATCGCGGTCCGAGTCGTTCGTCAGGCGGCCCGCCAGCGTTGTGTTCGTGAGGATGGACGCAACGAAGCTATCGGTCTGGAGTAGTTGGACGATCTTATCGGCCTGCTGCTGGCCGGGCGAGACAACAAAGCCGGAGGGCGCGTTGGGATCCAGGACGTTGTCCAGGGCCGGCTTATCAACCCAAATGCGGGCCGTCGCCTCGTACTGAGTGCGCGCAAGATAGTAAGTTCCCAGGATCGTCGCGGCCAGCAGCAACAGCAGCACGGGTATATAAAGCCGCCTGCCACGGAAGAAGGTGCCAAGGTACCTTTTCGCACTCATCTAAATGCTCCTGTCTTCAATCTGAGTTGCCATGCCGCTCAAGTACATACCGCGGTCGTCTATCGGCGTGGCCATCCCACTCCAATCCATTGTCGCCAGTGCTGGGCTCGGCTCGACCGGGACTGCTACCATAGTAGGAGAGGCGGCATCTGCGGTGCGCTCGCGTTCCTGCGGGGCAGTGCGACCAGGCGCATAGCGCGGCACAAGGCCTAGAATTGCGTCTGTGTAAACATTACGTTGTGCCTCCCAGGCATACGCGCGATAGCGACAAGTCGCCGACTCGATCATCTCCACAGCCCGACCAGGATTGCGATAGAGGTTACGCAGGGCACGGGCCAAATCAGCCGGGTCATCCGACTTGAAGAACTCGAAGCACGACTCATCAAAGTGAGTGCGTACCGCCGGAGTTTCCGCGATAACCACGGGCTTGTGCATGGCGACATACTCATACATCTTCTGAGTATGCGTCATATCACGGAACGTGTCACGTTTGGCCGCGATGACGCCCACGTGGGCCCTGGCGATTCCATCAAGCAACTCCTCCTCCGGCACAAAACCGTGGATTATCACTCGGTCGGCGACGCCAAGCTTGCGGGTCAATGCTTCCATCTCCGGCAGGTAATCTCCCTTGCCGTAGACATGCAGGACGATATTGGGGATCTCCGGCGCCAGCAGAGCAACAGCGCGAACCATGGTGTCAAGACCGTAACGCTCTGCAACTAGCCCATGTGCTACCACGTGGAATCGCCCGCCCGGTTGCCACAACACCGGTTTCTCACTGCGAGGTCGGAAAATCGCGGAGTTCGCCGCATTTAGTACAACGGTAATTTTCTCCGGTGGTGTGCCGCGCGAAGCGAACAGAGCGCGCTGTTGAGGCGTGCAGGTGATGACTTGATCCGCGAACCCGAGGCTGCGCTGCTCAATCCACGTCAGCAGGCGCACTACGGGGTGCTCAGCGCTGGCCTTATACTTCGTGCAGAAAAGCTCAGGTGTGCATTCGTGCATGTCGAGCACGACCGGCACGCGAAACAGCTTGCATGCCGCAGCTGCAAACACCAGAAAGTCGGGTAACGAATTGACCTGCACGACATCATAACCACGCCGGAACAAACGCGTCGTCAGGATTAGAAACGCGAGCACGAAGAAAGCACTGTACTCGTAAGCATAGCGGAGCAGCGAGCCGCGGTAGTGCTCGACGGGCGACCGTCGCACGTGCACACCGTTAACTACCTCGTGTGCCGGCTCACCGGGGTGGCGGAGGGTAAGGATATCAACCTCGTGTCCAGCGGCAGCCAGCGCTTCAGCTTCGCGCCGGCTGCGCGGATCCTCCGGGTAATAGTAGTGCCGGATTAAACATATACGACTCATTGCGCTGCTCCTTTGTGGCTCATCGGTGTGCTTCCTTTGCAAAACATTGATAAACTCCTTCCCGTCCGGGGCCTCTGCCCTGTGGCACCGAACGTCCTATATTCCTGATTCGGGTGTGCGGCTCGGCGTTCACGGTGGTGGCGTGCGAACCGTTGGCGTCCATTGCACGCGCCCGCGTCGCGTCAGCACCACCACATACCGCCACAACCGCGACAGCACAAAAAGTGGTGCAAATAGCAGTGCCCTGTATATGTGTGGGTTCCGGGTCGAGGCAAGCCTCAATCCGCGCATCGTATATAAACACTGCGCGACGACGGCTATGGCGGACACGACGATCAGCGGACCGATCCCCGATAAAAGACTAAGTCCGAAAATGACGACTGTAAGCGCCGCGAGAATCGAGAAGGGCGGGATGATTAACTCCAGTGCACCATCAATGCTCGCCCACGATCTCCTGCGCAGCCCATCGCGTAGCAGCGCCGGAACGTGATGCCTCATGACGTCCAGCCTACCGCTTTCCCAACGTTCGCTTTGCTTCCGTGCCACGGCAAGCGTCTGAGGTAGCTGAGTACTTACAATGGCCGCAGGGGCGAAGGCGACGCGCAGACCGGCAGCCAGCAAGCGCCCGTGCAATTCGTAATCTTCCGTCAACGACTGTGGGTCCCACGGGTACCGCGCAGCACACTCTCGCGTAATGCACATGCCATTGCCGCGTAGGCCGGCCGAGAGCCCAAGTGCACTCCGTCCCAGGGGACGTACATGGCTGATGAACTCGTAGGCGAGGGCACGTAATTGGCTATTCACATTCGTTCCGGCACCATCGATCTGAACCAGACCTTGAACGATCTGGGCGCCCGACTGCACGTGTAAAGCCATCTCCCGAAGGAAGTTGGGCGAAACCACAGAGTCGGCATCAATTACAACGAAGGCGTCAATTGCATCACCCGCGTCGCCGTCCAAAAGATGCGTTACCAGCCAATTAAGAGACTGAGCCTTTCCCCTGGGTTCCGGGTCGCTCCGTTCATAGACGGTTGCGCCGAGGCTGCGTGCGATAGAGGCGGTCTGGTCAGAGCAATGATCAGTAATAACGTGTACTCCGAATAGGTCACGCGAGTAATCAAGCTCGTTGACGCTATCAAGGAGCTTTCCGATCACAAGTTCTTCCTCATGAGCCGGAACGAGGATCTCAAAGCGCGTAGCCGAAGTACCTCGCACTGAGGCTGGCCGGGGGCGGCGGAGGCTCGCGACCGCCAGAAGAAGTAGATACAGCGACAGCGCTGTGCTTACGATTACCGCGCACGCAAGCAGTGCTGCCAGACCATCTTTTACCAGGACCAGAACCCAGGTCGAGGCAAATACCATCATGACCACCTTTGCTTCCCGCTCCCAGAGTAGGCGTTACCTCGTAGAGGCGTAAGTTGTTGCTCTCAATGTCCACACGGCGGCTCTCGCAGATCTTCTCACGACGTTCACGGGCTGGAAGAGTGAACGCGTCGTCCTGCCGCGTCTCATTATGACGGCGCCGTCGTGACTCGCGGACCCAGGATCCGGGCCGGTGAAACTAGTCCCGATGCAGTCCCGACCCCTCCGTCACTTGAGTCCGAAAGTACCAGGCCACTATTGCAAATTCCGTGCCACAAAGTGGGGAGTGACCGGTGACCGGTGACCAGTGACCAGTGGCACGGTGAATGCTTACACTGGATTTAGGGTGTGCGCATGCGCGGACCTAGGCATGGTGTGGCATGAAGACCGATAGCGGAATCGGGCATAATAGTGAGACCCTCCCCGCCCGTTTGCTATAATCCGGCCAACGGTGGCTGTCAGTCTGGCTGCAAGTTTGGAACACGAAGACGTCTTCGCCACGTCTGCCTGGACCAATCGAGCGCATACGCTGCACAGAATTCGCCAACAATTAAGAGGAGCGACACGTAATGAATCGATTACACAAGGTGCTGCTAGCGCTCGGCGGCGGCCTGGTTGCCGTGGCTCTGCTACTGAGCCTGCCATCCGGGGGCACACGAGCAGCGTCTCCGGCCAGCGCGGTGCCGGCCAACTGGATAAAGGGCGTGAACATGATCGGCTATGCGCCCGATCCGTACAACATCGCCAACCAACCGGACGCCATCGCGTCGTGGAAAGCAACGGGCGGTAACGCTATCGCCTTTGCCCCACGGTGGTTCATGGATGCACCTACGTCAACCACTATCGCGCCAGCCGCCGAGTTGGGCTCTCCTTCCGACGAATCACTTATCGCCGCGATCGATCAGGCTCACGCGCAGGGCTTGCGTGTGATGCTCCGCCCATACGTGGACGTGAAGGACGGTTCCTGGCGGGGCCAGATCACGCCCAGCAGTGTCAAGGCGTGGTTCGCTAGCTACACCGCCTTCATCGACCACTATCTGGACCTCGCCAAAGCTCATGGCGCCGAGGAATTCACACTGGGCGTCGAGATGCTCAGCATGACGCTGCCCCAATACGACTCCTACTGGTTGGCGCTGATCGCTGACGCCCGGGCACGCTTCCCCGGTGTGCTTACCTATTCGGCCAACTGGGGCAAAAGTCAGCAGGTCGAGTACACGCAGATTACCTGGTGGGACAAGCTCGACTACATCGGTATATCGGCCTACTTTCCCCTTTACGAGTGGGACAGCCCGTCACTCGAGCAAATGGTCGCCGGCTGGACAAGCTACACCGACCACTGGGGCGGCACGTACAACTGGGTCGATACCATCAAGGCTGTGCATGACCGCTTCAACAAGGACGTGGTCTTCACCGAGATCGGTTTCGGTTCCTATGTGAATTCACCTGCGCGCTGGGACCAGGCGGCAAAGACCAGCGTACTGGACCTCGGCGTCCAGGAACGCGCCGTTGACGCAACTTTGCAGGTCTGGAGCGCGATCCCCTGGTTCCGCGGCATGTACTGGTGGCACTGGGAGCCGTATGCCGGTGGCGGTGGGACGAGCGATGCGTCGGACGCTTTGAACAACAAGCCTGCCGTACAGGTGCTCACCCGTTGGTTCGGCGGCGCTTCTCAGCCACCGGACGCTGCGACGCCCGTCGTGGCCACTCCAGGCCCCCCGCCAGGAGGGTCGCCTCGGCCCGCACCACAGCCCGGGCAGGCGAGTATCAACAACCCGGCGTTCGATCCGGTTGCGCCGCCAGGTCCCGACACGTCTAACCGTATCTACTTTGCCGCCACAGGACATACTTTGCAGGGCGAGTTTTACGAGTACTGGAAGAACCACGGCGGCCTCTGGTTGTTCGGTTACCCGCTCTCCGAACAATACCAGGAGGTGAGCGCAACCGACGGCAAGGCCTACACGGTGCAGTACTTCGAGCGCCAGCGTTTCGAGTCCCACCCCGAGTTTGCCGGTACGCCGAACTCCGTTTTGCTGGGTCTTCTGGGCAGCTACATGGTTGCAGGGCGTACCGGTGGCGGCTTTGGCCGTGTCGCAGCCGTGCCATCAGGACCCACACAGGTCTACTTCGGGTCAACGGGCCATACTTTGAGCGGTACGTTCCTGGCTTACTGGAACCGGTATGGCGGGTTGCCCATCTTCGGATACCCTCTGTCGGAGCCATTCGACGAGGTTAGCACGACCGACGGCAAGACCTACACGGTGCAGTACTTCGAGCGGGCACGCTTCGAGGCGCACCCTGAATACTCCGGTACGCCCAACGAGGTGCTCCGCGGCCTGCTCGGTCACTGGTACGCGGGTCGCTAGCGCCCAGTTCTACTAGATAACGCGAGGACCTTGTGGTTAGTTACCACAAGGTCCTCGCGTTATCTAACTCTCTTGGCCTGAGCCTATCTTCGCCGGAGCGGCCCGCAAGCGTCAGGCTGGTTATTGCCGGAGGGTGCGCCCCCATGATGTTGTGCGTCTATGGCGCAACCTGCACCGTGCAGTTGGGGAAGAACGCATTGGACACGATCTTGGACGCCTGCCCCCTGGTCACATTGGCGCCCGGCCTGAAGTAGGGCCTGTTGTCGGGCGCGATGCACGGCTCGCCCACCCCTCCACATGGATATCCTGCGATGATGCCCCTGGATGAGAGCCGCTGCACAAAGATGTAGAAAGTGGAGCCCGTCGTCACGTCCTCGAATGATTGCTCTGAATGCGCTTCGTCGTACCCGGCAGCGTTGGACACTATCTTCGACAATTGCCCTCGTGTTAGCCCATTGTTGGGGCGGAATGTGCCGTCGGGGTAGCCCGAGAAAACGCCCCGGCAGGCCAGGCAGCGCACGTAGTCGTAGAAGGTAGAGCCGGGCAGCACGTCTATGAACTGTACGCTGCACGCAGGGCATGTCGGTACCGGAGTGCCGGTCAGCATGACTGTCGGTGAGGCCGTTGGGCTGCTTTCGTAGGTCGGTGTTGCGGTTGCCTGGGCCGTGGCGGTGCTCTCGTTGGTAGGCGTCGGCACGGGCGTATTCATCGAGTGCCCTATGCGAACATCGTCGGGGTGCGCGGCGTCGAACGTAACCATGGCATCCCGGAAGTCGTCCCAACTGCCTGTGCCCTGGTCGTAGAAGCTCCAGCTGAGCGCGCCCGCCCAATGGTTGTCGAAGATGCCTTCCAGCAGTGGCTCCGGCCTGTAGGGTGTCACCGCCCAGTATTGTGAATGCGTGGCCACGGCCCTGTAGATCGAGCTTCGACTGCTCGCGCTGTCAATGTCCCTTGCCGTCGCCAGCAGCGGGTACCCTTCGCTCCATCCCGTGGCGGAGGGCCAGGGCCAGAGTACCTCCGCCGTGCCACTGAAGCCGTCGGGCACGCCTGGAAGATCGCTCGTCGATGCGACCCACTCCGAGCGTGGCGCTATCACGATCGCGTTGTTGAAGTATGTCGTGCCGCCGTTGTTGTCGTTGAGCGTAACCCACACAGTAATCGGGCTGGTCGGGCTGACGTTCTGTATATTGAACGTGGTTTCCTGACCACTGCCGCCGGTATTCAGCTTATGAACAACCGGAAAGTGCAGGCGCTGGTCCGGGTTCTGCGTGCCTGCGTAGAGCGCTGTTGTACTCACCTGCCCGTGCGTGGTCACGCTGCGCATCACGGCTGCGGGGTGCTGGTCCGAGGTGATGATGACCGAGCCTTCGAAGCCACCCGCCAGCACGTCCTGCGGGTCCACGGTCGCTGAGCCGTATTCCGGCATGCTCAATGCCTGGCTGGCCGCCAGTGTGCCGCTGAGGCTGTAGTAGCTGATGGTCACTTGCGCCGGGCCACAACAGGGGTTCTGCACGTATAGCGTCGGAGCGCCTTCTGTGCCCCAGTTGCGCACCGAGGGCAGGTAGACTGTGCTCAGGTAGCCCTGGCCCTCGCCGTTGTATGCATCGCTCCCCAGTTGCGGGTCAAGCTCGTAGGCCGTGGCGACCAGCGGCCATGTGCTCGTGATCACCGCACTCCCGTCGAACCCCGGCGGCGGCCCGGTAGGCGAGCCTGGCAGCAACGGGTCGATCAGGGCCGAGCCGTGTGGCGCGAGCGTTAGCGTGTCCGAGGCGACCTGGGCGCCGGTCGCGTCATAGTAGCGGACGGTCACAGTGGCGGTATGCACTGCGGTGCTCTGCACGGCGAGGCGCGAGCGGTGCGTGCCATGGTTGGTGACCAACGGCAGCCAGGTCGTCAGATTAGCCTGGTCCTGCCCCGTATACATCGTTTGCTCTGTGGACGACAGGATGCCGGTCTGCGTGATCGCGGCGGCCACCGGGCCGTTCAGGAAGATGCGCGCGGCACCCGTGAAGCTGCCTCCGCCGACGGGCAGCGCCCCCGTCCAGCCGCCATAGGGGGGCACAACAAGCGTCTGGGTGAAGGCAGCAGTGCCGTTGGGATTGTCGTATTCGATGGTTGCCGTGTAGGGGCGGGTGCATGTTGGATCATTGTTGGGCGCGTAAGCCGTGCAGATATAGCGTAAAGAGAGCGTGGTTGACTCGTTGTTGCTACTGCGCACACTCGGCAAATAGACGGTCGCGCTTCCCCCGTTGGCCGGCAATTCACCTATCACCACGGGTGCATCAAGCTCCTTCTGGGTGGTGTCGCAGTCAATTGCCATCGGACTGCCATTGTTAAACGGGCTATCCATCCAGCCGTAGTAATGCGCGCCGTAGTAGTCAAAGC
>DATINP010000256.1:0-9532 GCA_035474135.1 Chloroflexia bacterium
CTGCCGTGCGCCTGCAATTTTTCGTGACCGGGAATATCTTAGGCCGGATGACATCACATACGGCGCGGAATCATTAGATAGCAGATGCAAAACTATCGTATGATCCGGAACACCACCTCGGTCGGAAACAGGAAGCGCTCTATTCGCCAGTCGTGACCATTCACCAGGTCGGCGAAGTGAGAGCTGTAGTTCTCGACCATACCCCTGTTTCTGCCCCCCAGGCTCTGGGCCGGGAACGACACCAGCACTACCCTGGCATTCAGGGCTTCCAGTAGCCGCCGACCAACGTCCGGGTCAACCTGTTCCAGGCAAGGGATAGTCTTCAGCACGAGCGCCAGATCAACCTCGATATCGGGTACCGAGGCTATTACATCGTGCTCGCTCGCCTCTCCCTCCACCTCAGCAATCTTGAGGAAAGTTGTTAGGAACGTGGTGAGGTCGCCGTAGATGTCGACCGCGAAGTAGCGTGCCTCCTGTGCAAGGGACATCCAGGGAATCGTCAGGGGATTCAGGCCGCACGCAATGTCCAGCACCGAACGCACAGGCCCAATACCTGCCATGATGGTAGAGTAGAAGTCAGGCAGCACAGGCACACGCTCTCTGGTTGATGCGTGGTGCATCATAATGCGGCGGCAGGTCTCCATGAAAGCGCTCTCACTCTCGCGCCTCGCCTCCTCTAATCCCGCCAACCACTTTGCATAGGGTGGATGCTCGGCTATGAACGCGCCTGCTACCTGGTGCAGTTTGTTGCGGGTGGCCTGGGTGGCCTCGCGCAGGTCGCGCCTTCTGGGTAATTCCCTGTGGGCTATCTCCTCGATCAGGCTCTTCGAGACGGCCCGGTACTTCCGGCTCGCCAGTATTGAGCGAGTGATAGATTCGACGGCCCGCGCATCATCCTCCATCAGCCGCCTCCCGCACTCCGCAAGGCCGCAGTCAACATAGTCATGAAGCGCAGATTGTGCAGGGTCGCCAACCGGAAAAATAACGTGTCCCCCAGCTTGAACAGATGGTGTAAGTACCCACGCGAATAACGCGCACAGCACAGGCAGTCGCAGTAAGGTGCAAGCGGGCGGTCGTCCTTGATAAACTTGTCGTCGGCGATGTAGAGGGTGTCGAACCAACGACCCATGAAGCGGGGACTGGTGGGGTCCACCAACTCGTCTGCAAAACGGTAAAGCCGCCCGTGGCGGGCGTCGCGGGTGGGTAGCGCGCTGTCAAAGAGGTTGCAGCCTGCCTTTGTGCACTGCACAATATTCTCAGGGTGACCCACTCCCAGCGCATGGAAAGGCAGCGACGATGGAATTAGCTCTCGCGTGAAGGCGATCACATCGAGCAACAGGTGGCCTTCTGCGTCCAGGGGCCATCCGCCGTAGCCGTAGCCGTCGAACCCGATCTCGAGCAGTTCCAAGGCGCACCGCCGCCGCAACTCCTGCGACGTGCCGCCCTGTATCACAGCGAGCAACAGCGGACGCTCATCCGGCGACGTTCCCCTCCGGTCAAGCAGACTGTCAAACTCGCGCTTGCCCTCTCGCGCCCACTTGACCGTACGCTCGACAGACTCCAGTTGGACTGCGTGCGGCGCTTCCGGGCTGGTACAGTCATCGAGGCAAACCACTATGTCGCTGCCATAACCCATCTGCAATTGCACAGTCTTGGCAGGAGTAAGCTGGAACTTGCGCTTGTTCTCTGATCGTATGACGATGCCTTTGTCCGTTATCTGGCCGTTCTTCGGGTTCTCGCGCACAAGAGAATAGGCCTGGAAACCGCCGGAGTCGGTCACTATAGGGCGCGTCCACCCCGCCATTGCATGGAGGCCGCCCAGAGCCTGTATCGTCGAGGAACCGGGCTTCTGCATCAGGTGGAAGGTGTTCATGACGAGGCCCTGTACCCCTACCCTTTCGAGGTCAGTCGAGTCAAGCGACCGTACCACCCCGAGGGTCGCATCGGGTAGAAAGGCCGGTAATTGCAGTTCTCCGGACGGCAGAGCTAGGCAGGCGTCGACTGTATTCATGCTAGCATCTTACAACATAGGAGGGGCCTCACGCACCTAATAACTGTTGTGCTGCTGTAAGCGCTTCTCACACGTTTACGTGCCACCCTTTGAGAACCTGCTCTGGTAGCAAGCAGTTCAGCGTGTTCTACGATGGCGATCAGTATGCCGGCCGGCGCAGGCGTGCTTGACGTTCGCGGCCTTTATGATTAGAATAAGGGCAACAATCCAAAAAACGGCAGTACCTTGTGTATACTGGCTCATTGTCGGCTCAAAAAGCCGCATGACCGCACAGGTTGACTTCCTACTCTGTGGCGCGGGCCATCCAGGCCTGATTAGAGTTGCGGCTCATCTTTTTGCGATGAGCGCAGGTTACGCCACCCGGATCATTGCAGCCATCCCAGGCCTGCATTTCCCGTCCGTACTGTCTATATCGTCCAACCCGTTCAGGCTCTCCAGCCTGGCATCACTGCCGAAGACACTATTCGGCGCTGTGATGTCGTCATACGCTATACGTCACACATGCTGCGCAAGGCTTCGCATTCATGCTCCCTGCGTGATGCATCCTAGGCCGCACCCTTTTTTGTCGCGGCAAAATACGCTATTGCGCTACACGCAGTCGTCCGTCTCGGTCGCCTCATTCAGGACTGAGAACTGAAGGAGCATAGATGATTACATTCGAACATGTCAGCAAAACCTACCCCTCGCACAATGGCGGCGAGCTTGTACGCGCTGTAAACGACCTCAACGTGCAGGTGGACGAGGGCGAACTATGCGTGCTGATCGGGCCTTCCGGCTCGGGCAAGACCACCGCCATGCGCATGGTCAACCGCCTGGTGATACCCACCGAAGGGCGCATCAGCGTCAACGGACAGGACAACAGCACCATGGACCCGGTACTCCTCCGCCGTAGTATCGGCTACGTGATTCAGCAGGTAGGCCTCTTCCCACATCTCACTGTTGCCGAGAACGTGGGAATCGTGCCCCGGCTGCTTGGCTGGGAGAAATCGAAACGGCGCGAGCGCGCCAACGAACTGCTCGAACTGGTGGGACTGCCCCCGGCCAAGTTCGCCGACCGCCACCCGCGACAGCTTTCGGGCGGCCAGCAGCAGCGAGTGGGTGTAGCGCGCGCATTGGCCGCCGACCCCGAAATCATCCTTATGGACGAGCCGTTCGGCGCGGTTGACCCCATTACTCGCAAACAGCTTCAGCGTGAACTGCGCCGCATCCAGTCTGAGGTGCACAAGACCATCCTCTTCGTCACCCACGACATCAGCGAGGCTTTCCTGCTCGCCGATCGCATCGTACTCATGTACAGGGGCCGCCTGATTCAGAACGGTACGCCCGCGGAACTCCTGCGCCACCCGGTCAGCGAGTTCGTGACCGACTTTATAGGCGAAGACCAGGGCCTGCGCGTGCTTCAATATACAACGCTGTCCGAGATCGCCTCGTCAGCGCCCCACCCACTCCCCACTGGCCACGCTGTAGGCACAGGAGCAGATGGCAATCACATAGGCGGGCCACTCTTACTGCCCCAGAGTATGTCTGTGCTGGACGGGTTGCGACATCTCGCGGCGGTGGGCCACGAAGCCCCCGACGAAATCCTTCTGCAAGACAAGCAGGACGAGATAACCGGCATTATCACGAACGCGAACCTCGTAATGGCCTTGAGTGAAGCGATCACGTCGGGCGAAACTGAAGAGCAGGGGATCGCTGGCGGCAACAACAACAACGGTAATGGCAGCGGCTTGGACACCGCACACGACATAAGGGAGGCAAATGGAGTACATTCTTAATCACCCCGACCGCATGTTAGAGCTTATCTTGCAGCACCTTGAGATCGTGGTAATAGCCGTCGTGCTGGCCCTGCTCATAGGCATTCCCCTTGGTATAGTGGTAACACGGGTACGCTGGCTCGAGCCACCCGTCACCGGCATCGCGGGCGTGCTCTACACCATCCCTAGCCTCGCGTTATTCGCGGTGCTGATCCCGTTCACCGGACTGAGCGCGACCACCGCCATCACTGCCCTCACACTCTATTCCCTGCTGGTCATCATCCGCAACACCGCCGCCGCCATCGATTCGGTGGACCCTGCTATGGAGGATGCGGCGAAAGGCGTGGGCATGACCAACGTTCAACGCCTCTTCTTCGTGGAACTGCCCCTCGGCGTGCCTGTGATCCTGGCAGGCGTGCGCGTGGCTGTGGTTTCGGCGGTGGGTATTGCCGCCATCGCAGCCTATATCGGAGCGGGCGGCCTGGGTCTGCTCATCTTCGAGGGCATCCGCACCACCGACCCCGACCGTATTATCGCCGGCGCGTTCATGGCCTCCCTGCTCGCGCTGTCGGCCGACTTCGGGCTGAAACGCCTCGAGGCTACCCTCCGACGCGACCGGCCCACGCAGTTATGAGTGCTGAGTGCTGAGTGAGGAAATAGCGACTTCGAACTTGAAAGGGAAGACATGTTCAATAGGAACCCATTTGATTTTATACCCTGGATACTGGACCACCAGGAGCGATTCCTCAGCTTGCTGACCCAGCATATTGAGCTTGTACTGGTAGCTGTGTTATTGGGCGTGCTGATAGCGGTGCCGCTGGGCATCGTCGCCACCCGCGTACCCGCGCTGGCGGGGCCGATGACCTGGGTAGCCGGGGTGGGGCAGACCGTGCCAAGCCTGGCGATCCTGGGTCTCGCCCTTCCTATTATGGGCATCGGCTTTGTGCCCTCAGTCTTCGCGCTCACCATACGCGCGCTGATGCCCATTTTCATCAATACATACGTGGGCATACACAACGCCGACCGCAGTGTGATCGACGCGGCCCGAGGCATGGGCGCGAACAGCACACAACGGCTGTTGTTCGCTGAGCTACCATTAGCAAGCCCTGTGATCTTCACAGGCATACGTACTGCCACCGTGCAAACGGTGGGACTGGCTACGTTGGCCGCCTTCATCGGTGGTGGGGGGCTGGGCGATCTGATCCTGCAAGGGCTGGCACTGGTAGACGTGCCCGTACTGCTGGCGGGCGCGATACCCGTAGCGGTGCTGGCGATAGGGGCCGATATAGTGCTGGGCCGTATCTTTCGGTTGGCAGTACCAAGGGGCCTTCAGACCAGTAAGGCGAAAGCCGTTTAGAAGCGGACTTATTTAACCTGGTATTGGGATTGTCACCTGACCGGAGATGAAGGAGGGAAGCAAGTCGGAAGAACAATACCGGAAACAATGTTTGTTACTTTTAGAGAAGAAGAAGGAGACCGAAGAAATGTTTACAAGCATAACCACGAAGGCGCGATATTTAATGATCTTTGTTGCAAGCGCCATGTTAGTGACAATGTTGGCGGCTTGCGATAGCGGCGAGCAAGGCAACGGCAAACCCACGATAAGGGTCGGCTCGAAGCAGTTCACCGAGCAATTGATTATAGGCAATATGTACGCTCTGATACTGGAAGACGCGGGTTATAAAGTAGAGCGCAAGCTCAACCTGGGAGGCACCGCAGTGGTACACCAGGCGATAGTAAGCGGCGACCTCGACGTTTATGCCGAGTACACAGGTAGTGCGCTGGCAGCGATCCTGAAACTGCCGATGGATACGAACCCACAGAAGGTATACGACACGGTGAAGGCAGAGTACGACAAGCAGTTTAAGCTCAAATGGCTCGACCCGCTGGGCTTCAACGACACATATGCTATTGCTATGCGCAAGGATAGAGCCGCCGAACTGGGTATAACGAAGATCTCAGACCTCAAGAGCAAAGCCGATCAGCTTACTATCGCGGGCAGCCAGGAGTTCATGTCGCGCCAGGACGGCCTGCCGGGGCTGGAAGCAGCCTACGGTATGAAGTTCAAGGATAGCAAAGCCATGGACTCGGGCCTGGTATATCAAGCTGTGGACGCCAACCAGGTGGACGTCGCATCGGGTAACTCAACCGACGGGCGCCTGGGCGCGCTTGGTCTCCTCATGCTTGAAGACGACCTGCCCTTCTTCCCGCCCTATTACCTCGCCCCGGTGGTGAGGCAAGATACGCTGGCCAAGGACCCTGGTCTCGAAGCCGTGCTGAACAAGCTGGCGGGTAAAATGGACGAGGCCACGATAGCGGCCCTGAACTTGAAGGTAGACGATGAGAAGTTGGAGCCTGAGGACGTAGCCCGCACCTACCTCAAGGAAAATGGGTATATCAAGTGAGCCGTAAATCTTAGATCTTAAGTCGTTACATTATGAAGGGCCGTGCAACACTCAGCATGGCCCTTCGTTCTATCTAAAACACGTATCCCTATTTGCGAGACGGAGGCTGACAGTCAGGGAAGAAGGTATTCGCCACAATCTTGCTTGCTTGGCCGCGGGTAGAGCTAGCGTTTGGCCGGAAGTATGGCAGGTTAGTAGGGCCGCAAGGCTCGTTAAGGCCGCCACACGGGTAGCCGTTCATTACACCGAGATCGGTCAGCCGCCAGATGTAGTCGTAGAAGGTTGAACCCGGTAATACATCCTCGTACTGCTGAGCGCCCGCAGGCTGGTTCAGTCCTGCCGCGTTGGCGTCTATCTTGGATAGTTGCCCTCTTGTGACGTTGGTGTTCGGTCTGTAATAAGGTAGGTTGCCCGAACCACACGGCTCGCCCGCCCCTCCGCAAGGATAGCCGTTGACAAGACCACGGTCGGTCAGCCGCCAGATGTAGTCGTAGAAGGTCGAGCCTGGCAGTACATCCTGGTATTGCTGAGCGCCCGTGGGTTCATTGAAGCCTGCCGAGTTCGAGGCTATCTTGGCCATCTGCCCTCTGGTCACCGAGTTACCCGGCCGGAAGCAGGGGTTGCCTGTTTCGCACCCTGAAGGGTAACCATTGATGATGCCGTAGCAAGCCAGGCAGTGTATGTACGGGTAGAAAGTGCTGCCCGGTAGTACGTCTGTGAACTCGATTGTACAGGCAGTAGGCGATGCTATAGGTGTGGACGTATCGGTCGGCACACCCGTAGCAGTACCCTGTATAGGCGTTTCGGTGTCTGATGGTGTGCCGCTGGCAGTATTCGTCGGGGTGCCGGTGGGTGTCCAGGTGGGGGTCAGTGTTGGCGTAAATGTAGACGTGCCCGTAGGCGTGTTGGTTGGGGTGTCACTTGGGATGATAGTAGGTGTATCAGTTGGACTGTTGGCGGGGGTAACAGTGGGCGTATAGGTGTTGGTGGGCGGGATAGGAGTATTCGTTGAGGTGTTACTGGGCGTGTTCGTCGGTGGTATAGGCGTGTTAGTGGGCGTATGCGTCGGAGTGTCGGTCGGTGGCACCGGAGTATTGGTCGGCGTATGTGTGGGTGTGTTGGTAGGCGGCACCGGAGTGTCGGTAGGAGTGTTGGTTGGCGTATCTGTTGGTGGCACAGGAGTATTGCTTGGAGTGTTCGTCGGAATGTTGGTTGGCGTGTTCGTTGGTGTATCGGTCGGAGTGTTGCTTGGAGGCACCGGCGTGTCGGTAGATGTATTCGTAGGTGTGTTGGTTGGTGGTATGGGAGTGTTGGTGGGCGTATTCGTCGGAGTGTTGGTTGGTGGCACAGGAGTATTTGTAGGCGTGCTGCTGGGCGTATTCGTTGGTGGTATGGGAGTATTCGTCGGAGTGTTGCTCGGAGTGTCGGTTGGTGGCACCGCTGTGTTGGTGGGCGTATTCGATGGCGTGTTCGTCGGGGGTATAGGCGTGTTGCTTGGTGTGTTACTGGGAGTGTTCGTTGGTGGCACAGGAGTGTTAGTGTTAGTAGCAGTGGGGGTTGCCGGAATAGTAGGTGTGTCAGTTGCGGTGGGCGGCACTGGTGTATTGGTGGCGGTGGGGGTGGGCGGAATAGTGGGCGTCGAAGTGGGAGTAGGAGGCACAGGAGTGTTGGTGGCAGTGGGGGTTGCCGGAATTGTGGGGGTGGACGTTGCGCTGGGCGTGTTGCTCGGCGTCGGGGTTGCCGGAATTGTGGGGGTGGACGTCGGGATGATGCCAATAATATGGATGACCTCGTCCATATACAGCGCCGAGTTGCTCACCGTGTTGCTACCCGTATCTATGATCTTGCTGTTGCGATTAAGAGGAGCCGGCGGCGAGAACTGCCAGTGCACCACCGCGTCGCCGGGCGCACTGGCGCAAAAGCTGATCTGGGCGACCCGAAAGTCGCTGGCTGGAGGTGCGCCGGCACCAAACGTGCCCGAAGCATAAGCGATCTCTCCCGTGCCATTGTTGACCTCATTCTGCAAGAGCGCCTCAAAGGTCGTGCTATCGGCGGTAACAGTGGAGGAAGGAACGCAACCTCCTGCGCTAGTGCTGACCACCTGCAAAAGGCTATTGGTAAATGTCATATAACTCTGTTGGCCCACGACGGTATTGGTGCCGCTGTTGATCTTGAGATTGAGCGTGAACTTCATGCCGACGGTTGCTGTGAGCACCGGATTGGGCACGAGATGGGCAAAGGCGTCCACTGTATCGGGTGCACTCTTTCCAGGCAGGGCCGCAGGCTGTCCCCTTGACAGAGACAGATCGGGTGAGACTGCGGCGGGGGATGGAGCCTGCCGGAGCGGAGGTGCCATGCTCGCCACCAGCCCGGCGATGAGTAGGATGAGGCCCAACAGGGTCACGAGATGTAGCTTGTGGCTGCGGTTGCGGTTCGACATCTGCTTCGTTCCTTTGTGCGTTCTGGAGCTTAACGTGCTACGCAGCGCCGGTTTTCACGACGCTGCTAGCAAGTAAAAGACATTCAGGGTGGACATGGGACACGCGGCCCCCGTCCTTGAGTGTGACCCGTGGTTGCGGGCCTGTTGCGATTTCTTATGCGGGCGAGGTTTACTTGCCCGCCGGGAGTACGTTCACGACGTAGTCAACGAACTGGTCTGGCTGGCTGACTGTCACTCCGCCGTCGGCCACGATCTTCGTGTTGCGGCTGATCGGGTCGGAGGGGCTGAACTGCCAGTGCAGTGTTGCGACGCCGGGGGCCGTAGCCTGCACGGTCACTGTCGCTACACGGAAGGCTCCGCTGCCCTCTACGGGGCTGAGTGTGCCTGATGCGAAGGCCAGCGATCCTGCGGGCACTTTCTGTCCGTTGAACACACAGCTGGTTGAGCCGTTGCAGATAGCGTTCTGCAACATGACATCCAGCACACTGCTGTCCGGAGTGAGCAGGCCATTGCTTCCCGTGCGCGGGCCGGCGTACTTCTGGTTGCCCAATTGCAGTTGGCCGGAGGGGAAGGTCAGGTAGCTCTGTTGCCCTACCACGTTCGTGCCTGCCTGGGCGTTCACCCACAGTTCGAGCGTGAAGCTGTCGCCGACGTGCACGGTTCCGCCGTTAGTCGGGGCCTTGCCTTGCGGACGTAGCTCCATTATCGCGCTGCCTGCTGACTGGTTTCCTACGTCCTGACCGGGGCGGGTGCCCAGTTGGCCGAAGTTACCGCGCAGGAGACCGAAGTCGGTGATGTCTACTATCCCGTCTCCGTTGAAGTCGGCACGAGGGTCGTTGTCGGTGCCGAAGGTGGCATGAAGGATACCGAAGTCGGTAACATCAACGAGGTTATCGTTATTGGCGTCGCCGGCTCTTTGCAG
>DATINP010000257.1:0-7950 GCA_035474135.1 Chloroflexia bacterium
TGGTCCTGAGTTCGGCATCGCGTTGGAGGCTGCCGACCTGGCGGTGCTGGCCTTTAGTGGCGCCCGCTCGTATGAGGAGGCGCGGGGCAATCTGCTCGCTCTACTGGCCGATGAAGGGGGCAAGATAGCCGAAATATGTGCCTCTTTTGGTGCGGATGCCGGGTTCGCGTTCACAGGCCTCGATATATCGATGGCCCCGTTCCCCGAGCCCGACCGCAGCATCGCGGGCGCGCTTGAAGCCCTGATAGGAGGCCCGCTGGGCGGTCCCGGCACGCTGGCTGCTGCCGCATACTTCACGTCGATCCTGCGCGACGCCCGCACTCTCTTGCCCACAGTGGGCTATTCGGGCTTGATGCTGCCCGCACTGGAAGACCAGACGCTCGCCGACCGGGCTGCCGAAGGTCTGGTCACGCTTGACACACTGCTGCTTATGTCAGCCGTGTGCGGACTTGGCCTGGACACGGTCCCACTTGCCGGCGACATATCCCTCAAGCAATTAGAGAGCATCATCCTAGACATGGCGACCCTGGCCGTACGTCTCGACAAGCCGCTGACCGCACGCTTGCTGCCCGTGCCGGGCAAGACCGCGGGCGACCCGGCGGAGTGGCCGGATTTTCCCTTTTTCGCCAAAGGTCGCGTGTTCTCTGTACCGTCATCGGCGCAGGGGGACAGCCTGTTCACAGGCTCTACCCTCACAATCTAATATCAGGGCTAATGTTGCGGAATTAAGGTAGTCGAGGAAACTTCATCTCTAAAAGGAAGGCTGTCCTGCAAGAGAGGACACCGGCATCCCCGCGTTGGACCGGGTTACACCAGATACTCGAACATCTGGCGTATTTTTTGCACGTCGCTTGTGATTCCCAGCGCGAGCATTAATTTTATACGTGCCTTCTGCCCGGTTAGGTCTTCGCCGAAGATCACGCCCATATTGTGCAATTGCTTGCCACCGCCTTCATAGGCGTAAGTGTCCAGTGCGCGGCCTTCGGGGCATCGCGAAACCAGAACTACGGGTTTTCCGGCGTCTATCCAGGCCCGCAGGCCGGGCACGACCGCGGGCGGTACATTGCCTTGACCCATCGCCTCGATCACCAGGCCCTTCAGCCCACGTCGCAGACTCCACAGCACATAATCACTGTCCATACCACCATACACGCGCAAAAGCTCTATCGCCGTTTGGATCTTCTCCGCGTGCAAAGCCTCCCTTACCAGCGACTTCCGGAAAATAACCACGACGTCATCGTCCACGAGGCCCACCGGCCCTAGCATAGGCGAGCGAAAGGCGTCCATATTTGACGTGTTCATCTTGATTGTGTCGCGCGCCGCCAGCACGCGCCCATTGAACACCACCAACGTGCCGCAATCTCGAGCTTCGGAGCAGGCGGCCACCCGCACAGCACCAAGGATGTTGCGCGGCCCGTCGCACCCGATCTCTGAGTTGTTGCGCATAGCGGCAGTAAACACCACCGGCTTGTTTGAAGTGACCCACAGGTCGGCCATGTAGGCGGTTTCCTCCAGCGCGTCGGTGCCGTGTGTCACCACCACTCCCTCGATATCCGGCCTCTCTAGCGTCGCCTCGATAGTGTGGCAAAGATCGAACATCATGTCGGGCGTAAGATGGCAGGAGGGAATATTAGCGAACTCGATTAATTCGATGTTGGCTACGTCGCGCAGGCCAGGCACCATCTCCAGGAGTTCTTCGCCACTGACGGCGGGCACAGCCCCGCCCAGCCTGACATCGTAGCGCATTGATATCGTGCCACCCGTAGTGATAATTGCTATCTTGTGCAAGCAGGTCTCCTCATTGAGAGCAGTTTGTAGGTGGGAATTATTTGGGACGGCTATCGATCTCGGAATGCACGCCACCTTGATTCTCTAGTACAGAAATTATATCACGAAGAGGTAGGCCGAACTGTCGTCATTCATGTGACTTCAAGGCTGTGGGGCACGAGAATCTTCAAATGAACCATTTGTGAATGAGAATTGTATTAGAAATGAGGAGACCGTCACACAGCTGCCAACCTAAATAGCCCCTGCTCGCCCCCTGGAATCGGGGCGCTGGGGGTAAGTTGTGGCCTTTCGCGCTGGTAAGTGTTTCCGTACGTTGACATCGCACGTGGTTTCTGATAATATTGGCGTACTATTCAGGCGCACTCTGGCTTATAGGTTATGGAGTTGCGCTAAAATCTTTATCCATTAAGTAAAACCCCTGGCGCGCATAGATTAGCCGGCAATTTAGGAACCATATTATAAGAAAGTAGAAAGGAGCAAGACCCTGAGTACCGACACCACTAACAGGTCCGAATCAGGTGGCTCAAGCAGTGCGCCTGTTACGCGCACCAGAGGGTCGACAAAATCAAGCTCGAGCGATGATAGGCTTGAGCGCGATTACCCGGAGTTTATGAAGTCACCCGACGAGCTTTTGCGCGTCGATGATATAAAGACATACTTCTACACCGAGGACGGTGTTGTGAAGGCCGTGGACGGGGTGAGTTTTAGCCTCAACAGGGGCGAGACGCTCGGCATAGTGGGAGAGTCAGGTTGCGGCAAGAGTGTCACATCCATGAGCGTCATGCGCCTGATCGCCCAACCGGGCGAAACGATCCAGGGCGAAGTTCGACTACGTGGCCTTGACATACTGGGCCTGACCGAGGAGGATATGCGCCACATACGGGGCAACCGTATCGCCATGATCTTCCAGCAGCCTACCTCCTGCCTTAACCCCGTGTTCCGTGTTGGCGACCAAATTTCCGAGTCGCTGATACTGCATCGCGGCTATACGAAGCAGCAGGCACGCCAGCGCACTATCGAACTCCTTACTATGGTGGGTATCCCATCTGCCAAAACCCGTATCGAGAGCTACCCCCACGAAATGTCAGGTGGTATGTGCCAGCGCGTGATGATCGCCATGGCCCTCTCGTGCGAACCGGAAGTATTGATTGCCGACGAGCCGACCACCGCACTCGACGTTACCATCCAGGCCCAGATATTGGAGCTAATGCGCGACCTGCGCGACCGCTATCACACAGGTATCATCCTGATCACGCACGACCTTGGCGTCGTGGCGGAGATGGCCGACAATGTGTCGGTTATGTACGCGGGCAAGGTTGTGGAAGAAGCGACCGTAGAGGATCTATTCGCCGATCCCAAGCACCCCTACACTCAGGGGTTGATAGCTTCCATTCCTGTGCTGGGTGATGTAAGAGATAAACTGGCTGTCATTCCCGGCTCCGTGCCGTCTCTGCGTAACCTCCCCCCGGGGTGCAGGTTTGCGGGGCGTTGCCCCTACGTGATGGACATCTGCCGCGTCGAAGAACCAGGCCTGCTGCGCTTATCAGCGACTCGCACTGCACGTTGCTGGCTATACGATGAGCAGGTAATGGCGACGGGTGGCCAGGTGAGAACTGAAACTCCGGTCGCAGCCGCACGCTAATTTTGGATTTTAGATACCGCGTTTTAGCAAGCAAACCGGCCCTCAATCCAAAATCTAATGTCTAAGATCCAAATAACCGCAATCGAGAGGGGAACCAGCTTATGAGTGATCAGCAGAGTACAAGGTCAATGAACTCCGGTACTCCAACAGTCGAAGTGAATACCGACAGCCCTACGCCGACGGAGCCGGAAGCGGCCATCGGGGGACAGACGCAAGCCTCGAAGCAGGATAAATCCGCTCAGGATGTCTTGCTGGAAGTAGATCGCCTCGTAAAGTTCTTTCCCGTGCGTGGTGGCTTGCTTCAGCGCACTGTCGCGTGGGTGAAGGCGGTAGACGATGTTAGCTTCTATATCCGCCGAGGTGAAACGCTTGGGCTGGTGGGCGAGTCTGGTTGCGGTAAGACGACGGTCGGGCGCACTCTTCTGCGCTTGCTGCCGGCCACAGGTGGGCAGGTCCGCTTCGAGGGCAAGAATATCTTCGACTACAACGCCGATCAACTCAAGCGGGTGCGTCGAGATATGCAGATCATCTTCCAAGACCCCTACTCGTCCCTTGACCCACGCGTGCCCATTGGCGAAAGCATCGGCGAGGGCTTGCTGATCCACGGCATGGGCAAGGATGAGCGCCAGGAGCGAGTACACAGCGTATTGGCCCGTGTAGGTCTTTTGCCCGAACACGCTAAGCGCTACCCGCACGAGTTCTCAGGCGGCCAGCGCCAGCGTATCGGAATCGCACGTGCTCTTGCGCTGCGCCCCAAGTTCATCGTCTGCGACGAGCCTGTGTCGGCCCTTGACGTGTCAATTCAGTCCCAGGTACTAAACATCCTCAAGGACTTGCAGGCTGAGTACGGCCTGACCTACCTTTTCATCGCTCACAACCTGAGTGTCGTGGAGCATATCTCCGATCGCGTAGGCGTGATGTACCTGGGCAAGATGGCCGAGCTTGCCGACAGGCGCACCCTGTTCGATAATCCTCAGCACCCCTACACACACGCTTTGCTATCGGCCATCCCTATCCCCGATCCCAAGATCAAGCGCGAGCGCATTATCTTGAAGGGCGACGTGCCCTCTCCGTTGAATCCTCCAAGCGGGTGCAGGTTCCATACACGCTGCTGGCTAGCACAGGATATCTGCAAGCAGCAGATCCCGGTGTGGCGCAACATTGCGCCTCCAGGCCAAACAGATCATTACGTGGCCTGCCACTTCGCGCCGTTCACCAAGATGCCCATGCCAGGCGAAGGCAAAGACATCCTCAACACGGACGATACAATGCTCATTCGCCGCTGATAGTTTGCGACTTTAGAAAAAGAGGCACCCCTGCTAGTGGGTGCCTCTTTTTTTGTTGTGTATTGTCGAGTGCCGGGTGATGGGAGACGTTGTAGGTGGGCTTCTGCCTATTCCTTGATATAGGTTATCCTGTCCCCGATTTCAATGTGGCCTGCCTTCAGGACAGAGCAAAACACGCCTCGCTTGTGCATCATCTGCTTCGTCATCAGTTTGTGATAGAACTGTAGATTCGAGCAGGGATTGTTCTGCCCCCCAACCTGCAGGATTACTTTGGGGTCGCCGTTCTCGTCCAGCACCTCTATCAGGTCGCCCTCGCGTGCGTCTCCAAGGTCGCCTAACCCCTCAGTCAGAATGTTCTCACCCATCCCACCGTATGGCACCGTGTCTGCAGGGATGCCCAGCGCGGCGCAGGCTTCGCGGACGCCTTCTACCGCCATTACGGTGATCGGACGCAAGTTAGGTACTCTCTTGTGTTGCATTGGCGAATAACGTGTTTCTCCGAAGTGTTTGTCGCCTTCTATGCCGAACATTGTGATTTCGGCACCGGTTCTTGGCTCTTTGCCCAAATCGTTAATCAGCTTCCGGCTGTAGGCGATTGAGATTATCGTGCCCGTGGCGATTACTTTTGCTTCGTGATTGGTTTCCGGCACTTCAACTTGCATTTCCAGCCTCGTTATGGGTGCTACTGTCCATTATACATCACCATATCCGCGCGACGCGAGAAGGCCGAGCATTGCGCCCGGCCTCCCATAACTAACAATCTACGCTGTCTGTGGTCTCAATATATATCGAGATAGCGGTCAAGCTCCCACTGGGTTACGCGCATACGGAACTCGTTCCACTCTGCCGTCTTAGCTTCGAGCAAGCGGTCTGTTATGTGGTCGCCCAGCGTTTCGCGCACTAGGTCGTCCTTCGCCATCTCTTCTAATGCGTCGTGGAGCGAGCCGGGCAGGGTTTTGATATTGCGCCTTCTAAGCTCGTTCTCATCGAAGTGGTACAGGTTCTCCTCGACCGGATCGGGGATGTCCATGTCGTTCTCGATCCCTTCCAGGCCCGCTCTCAGCATCACAGCGAACGCCAGATAGGGGTTGCAGGTGGGGTCGGGACAGCGCAGCTCGACGCGCGTGGCGCCCGGTTTGTCGGGTCGGTTCTGTGGAACCCTGATCAGAGCCGAGCGGTTCACGCGAGCCCACGAGATGTACACCGGCGCTTCGTAGCCCGGCACGAGCCGCTTGTACGAGTTCACCAGTGGTGCGAGCACGGCACACATACCGCGTGCGTGCTTCAATTGGCCCGCGATGTACTGCTTGGCGATCTTGGAGAGGCCGTAACCGTCGTCCTGGTCTGCGAACAGGTTGCCCTTCTTGCCTTCGAGGTCCGAAAAGCTCTGGTGGGTGTGCATGCCCGAGCCGTTGATCCCGAAGATAGGCTTTGGCATGAATGTGCAGTAGAGACCGTGCTCTGCGGCGATTGCCTTCAGAGTGTACTTAAAAGTCACGGCATTGTCGGCTGTAGAAAGCGCGTCGGCGTACTCGAAGTCGATTTCGTGCTGGCCGCGCGCTACCTCGTGGTGGGACGTTTCGACCTTGATGCCCATGCCTTCAAGCGCGTTCACCATGTCTTTGCGCACCCCCGTGCCGAGATCGCCGGTCAGGTCAAAGTAGCTACCTGAGTCGTGAGTGGCGCCTGCGATGTCGCCAAGCGTGTCCTTGAACAGGAAGAACTCCAACTCGGGGCCTGTGTTGAACTTGTAGCCCAGGTTTGCCGCATAGTCGAGCGAGCGTGCCAGCACCATGCGCGGGTCACCCTCGAACAACTCGCCATCGGGGTTGTATACCCAGCAGATAGCGCGTGCGGTGCTTTCTTCCTTGCGCTCCCAGGGCATGACGGCCCAGGATGACAGGTCGGGCACAAGGAACATATCGGACTCGGCAATACGTGTGAAGCCTTCGATTGACGAGCCGTCGAACCACTTGCCGTTGATGCACGCATCTTCGAACTGGTGCAACGGTATCGCCACCGACTTGACGATGCCCATGAGGTCGGTGAATTGCAGATTGACGAACCTTACTTTTTCTTTTTCCGCCTGAGCGATCAACTGCGCGACCGCGTCCGGGTTGTTGCCGGCCCGCTCAGGCGTCCAGCGCCGCGCGGGTGTTTGTCTCACTAGTTCCTGAACCATCCTGCTGTCTCCTTTTGGCCTTGTCTAGCCTGCAAAATAGCAAAGGCAAGTCTTATAACTTGCCTACTGTGGGCAGTATATCATGGTGGAAAACTCCTGCATATGTGCAGGATGGAGAAAGAGTCGGGGGGTGTTTGTGCATTTGTCCGAAGAGGATGACCGACGGTGGTCATGCGTCATGCGTCGGGCGCGAAAGATACCTGGTAGCTCGCGTTGCGTAGAGAACGGTCTGTAGCGAGAGGACCCTGGGGCGAGGACGCCCTGCGACTGAAGTCGCGGGCTACGTTTACAAAGTCCGCCTATGCGGACTGTAATACTAATATTGCTCCTGACAATTGAACCTCCATCCAACCCGTGATAGTCCCCGAATGGGGACTTCGTATAACGTAGCCCGCGACTTCAGTCGCAGGGCGGTCTACACCAACACGCGAACTGCCTAATATTGCTTGCTATTTACTTAATGACGTATGCATGCCCAAATCGGACAGAATTCGTATAGTCCATTCGGGTACATTCTGGGGAGCACGCGGCTGCCCACCAAAAAACCGCTCAAGACCCTTCGTGATCTCTTAGCCTTCGTGGTCTTCGTGATCCATATGCATGTGTGACGCATGGCGCATGGCGCATTCTATGTTCATCTTGGCTTCGGCCCCGGTTTACCTTATATTAGACACACTATGAGACCGCCGGTTTTTGTTGTGGGCGATATACATGGCCATCTGGACACGCTGACTGCACTCTTGCGGCGCGAGCGCGTGGTAAATGCGCGCCTGGGGTGGGCGAGCGACAACGCGACGCTGGTCTTCATAGGCGACTACTTCGATATTGGCCCGGACGGTGTGGGGGTGGTTGACCTGGTGATGCGCCTCCAGAAGGAGGCTGCCAGCGCGGGTGGTGAGGTGCTCGCATTGCTGGGCAACCACGACGTTTCTATACTGGCCGCCTATTTTGCAGTACGCGGCCAGTTTCCAACCTCGCCATGGACCGATTTTTTCTACAAAGACTGGTCATATAATGGCCACCCGTCCGACCTAGACCGCCTGACGCCTGCC
>DATINP010000258.1:0-5152 GCA_035474135.1 Chloroflexia bacterium
AGATCATTCCACCGAAGCAGCGCATCTGCCGTCCGGCCAGGTCGTGTTGAGGGTGAGACGCCAGGCCGGGGTAGCGCACACGCTCGACTGCTGGGTGCTGCTCCAGAAAGCGGGCGATCTTAAGAGCATTTGACTCGTGCGCCCGCATGCGCACTCCCAGCGTCTTGATACCTCGCAGCACCAGGAAGCAATCCATCGGGCCGGGCACCGCGCCTATGGCGTTCTGCAAATACTTCAGGCGCTCATAGTCTGCATCGGCCGAAAGCACGACAAGCCCGCCCACCGCGTCGCTATGCCCACCCAGGTACTTGGTGGCGCTATGCACTACGATATCGGCTCCCATAGTCAGGGGTTGCTGACCATAAGGCGAGGCGAACGTGTTGTCTACGATCACCCGCACTTTATGCGCCCTGGCTATCGCCGCTACTGCCGTTATGTCAACCAACTTCATGAGGGGGTTAGAGGGAGTCTCGACCCACACCGCGCGGGTCTCCGGCCTGATGTGGGCTGCCACGGCTTCGGGGTCGGTCATGTCGATATAGCTGAAACAGAGGCCATAGGGGGCAAGTACGCGCTCGAACAAGCGATAAGTGCCGCCGTACACGTCGTTCGAGACGATGATGTGGTCGCCGGGCGCGAAGAGGTACATGATAGTGGTCTCGGCTCCCATGCCCGACGCGAAAGCCAGACCGTATTTGGCGTCCTCAAGCGAGGCGATGCAAGTCTCCAGCGCGGCGCGTGTAGGGTTGCCCGTGCGCGAATACTCGTAACCCTTGTGCTGGCCGAGGGCGTCCTGGGCATAAGTCGAGGTCTGGTAAATAGGCACGATCACGGAGCCTGTAGAAGGATCGGGGTCCTGACCCACGTGTATAGCGCGGGTCTCGAAGCCGTATTGTGTGCTTGCTGCATCCGGCTGGGTGTTATCTTGCGAATTAGCGTTGGTCATCGTCGACTCTCTCCTTGCTGTAGTGGAACAGTGGTATTGTAGAGAGGTACAGGGGCGATGTCAACTCGCGTGGCCCTAAGTGTTGGCGCTCTTGGGCACCAGCTCGCGAAGTATAGATGTCACGCGCTTACAAGAAGCGTCATCGAGAGGCGTCCCGGTGACGGTTACCCCGGAGTTCAAATCCCTAATCTTGGAAGTCATGTCGTACTGAAGCCAAATTGCAGTTGAAGGATCGGCAAAGTTCGTTACAGGCTGGGGCTGTGTTAAGACAACGACTGGTTCCACCCATTGTTTAGCTATTCCATGTCGCTTCAGGTGGTCGTTCACGGAGGCTGCATTTCCCTTGGCCTGCATAGATGGATCCGGTCGCAGAGGTCGCCAGTGCTTTCCTGTTTGATATTGCCAACGGCCATCGGACACCCGCAGCGTGCTCTTGTGGGACTTCACTTCCAATACCCAAACGCCGCTCGGCCCCACCAAAATGATGTCGGTATCGCCGCCCTTCGCTTTATCCCTGCCCGATAGTACCAGGCTACGGAAAACACTCCAGCGATTGTCCAGGTTGGCGCGCAGGACTTCGAGTACGGCTTCTTCGCCCTCCCGACCTGACCTATAGTTCTTGAATTCCGAAATCCTGTTCTGGACACGAAGTTTGAACCACCAACCCAAAGCGATAAACGGGACCAATAGTAGAGCAACAACCGCAAACACACTTACCCAGGGATAGCCCTTCGTCAAAGCGCTAACTGCGCCAGTTATGAGCCAATTGAACACGCCAAGGGTGATCAGCGCAGCGATAAACGCATAAAGCACGGCGTCAAGGAGATTGTCGTACTGTTTCTCTTCCAGGTGCTTGCTCTGTCCGTACACGTGGGGACCGTAGCGCTGCGTTGCTCTTACAACGTCCGCGTCGCCCAAGTGATGGATGAGCAGAACGCGCCCGGCATCGCGAGCTTTAGGCTGTTCAGCGTGTTTCATCTGCCACAGCAAGTCGTTTAAGTCGATCTTGCCGTCGCGGAACAAAATCCCGAGCGTCCCTTTACGCCGTCCTTCAAAAGGAACTTCCCCAGCCTCAGCCAAAGACATCGTCGGCGTTAGCACAACTCGTTCGATCGGGTTATCAAGTACAAGGTCACGCGCCGTCAAAGTGCCCGTATCAAATGCCATTCATATCCCCTTCATCAGTGTTTGGGCTGCGGCTTATCTTATGAACCCACCAACGTACCACAGATGGTACACCAGCGATCCTCTATATTTGATCGTTTCTTCGCCCAGGAACTCGGCCAGGTGGCCCAAGGGGTGGTTTGAATACTCAAATCCGTAATACTCGTAGCTGAGAGGGCCTCGGAAGGGCAGATCTTCTGTTACCTGGGCCAGTGCCGCACGCATAACCGCGTAGATCCATTGGGGCTGAAGGTCCCACATATAGTGATTGATCAGGCCACCAGAGTAGCCCATGCCCCAAATTGGACGCCCGCCATAATGCACAGTTTCCTGGCCTGAAAAACGCTCGAATCCAAAAAAGACGTTTCTATAGCTATAAAGCCCACGGTCGAACTGCAACTGCGAGGCTCCAAGCATCCCACCCGGTGCTTGAGCCGGAATGGCAACGGGGCGCGCGTTACGCTTGGCTTCGACGAGAAACTGAGTAAATGCCATATTGTCGAACGGCGTGGTCTCACGCTCCCCACCGACTATATCGTTCATTGCGGCCACTTTAATCTCCTTGGGCAATAAAAGCAAACGACCTCGATGCCCCAACTGCAAAACGTGGTCTCATTCATCCATTCGCACTCACGGCGCTTCTTACAGTGTCCACCGCGGGTTCACTCCACCTGAAGCGTGCCACGCAGACCAACGCCAACATCGAGAGTGATTGTACTATAACAGGGTACTCTTTGCCGCCCAATCCTGCCTGTACTGCCACCAGCACGAAGGGGAGAGCAGCCATCCAGCCATATACCGCCATGCGCCATTGCGTCCACTGCCGTCCACCCTGTTCGTCGGGCAGGCCGGCCGCCGCCAACATAAGCAGCGCCGGAAATAGCAGCAATACGTGCTCGTAACCGAGCATGTAGGGACTGATCACACTGTTGATGCAGAGAGTAAGGGCGAGACTTATAGGGACGGGCGCGGTGCGATCCAGCAAGTCGCGCCGCCAGTGAGGGACCAGTGCGACAAGACCAATCAGGGAAAGGACGAGCGCGAACCACACCCAGGAGGGATTACCACCAAGCCACTGGTAGCTAACGCCCCACACGGAAGCCGAGACGCTCGTCTGGCTTCCTGCCTGCCCGCCTGCAACAACAGAAATCCACGATTGCAGGGAGGAAGGAAACGCGACCAAGGGGCCCAGGAGCAGTAATGCCAGCGAGGACACCGCCGCGCCGGGGATTACCCAGCGCCTTCGACTGATCGCCCACAGCCCAAGCAACAGCACCGGCAGGCCGACAGCCTGCGGTTTGGTCGCCAGCACAGCCAGCGCCACCCCAACCAGCACGTCGCCGAGTATGAGCGCTCGGCGGCTTGCCGGGTCTGTATTCGACCTGCGGGCGAGATAGCCCCAAACGGCGGCCAGCAGGGCAAACTCGATTATCGAGAACTGCCCCAGAATAATCGTCAGGATGCTCTCTCTGTAGATGAGAGCAAGGAACAATGTCAACACTGTGGCGGCGATGGCAGGCGCCCGGGCCGAGCGAAATGCCGCTCCTGATGATTTCAGGATGCGCAGAACGCCCCATATTAGCAATAGTAGATTGGCGGCACGCCATAGTGCCAATGCCATGCCCAGAGGCAACATTGCGAAGGGCGTGAAGGCGAGGGCGACCCACATGGGGTAAATGAAATTGTAGCTGTCCCCACTGTTGAACGTCTGGAATATCGAAGCATATGAGCCGAGAGCCAGATCGACCTGGGTCCGGGACGGCTGGTACGGGTCGACACCATTGAGCACTAGGCGCGACGGCAGCCACACATTCTGCGTGAAGTCGTTATTGACGCCGGTGCTTGCACCCCAGGCAACCATCAGCCACAGGGCCAGCCCAAAACTCACTGCCCAGCCCAACAGACCCAGTGACCAGGACCGGGCACTGGCGCGAGCCGCAGCATGGGAAACAGGCAAGGCGTTCTGCACGACCTCATGTAGGCCGTGCGAACCGTCATTATTTAGCATAGCAGCATCTGTCACAGGCAAGTAAAAGCACCCCTGGCGCACCAGACTTTCTGCGAGTATAACAAGCGCTCCATACGCTGTAAATACCCCATTTGGCATAGAGCAGGTGGGCCAATGGTAAGGGGATGCCGGACGTAGGTCGCAGATCTTAGATCTTAGATGGTAAGTCGTGCGCCATAACTAACAAGATGAGGTAGAAGGATCCTCGTCTGTCTGCCGGTGTCCTCGGCCGGAGCGCACTCCAAGGGCGTTTCCTTGCTACTCAGGGCAGATTAGGAGTACAATTAACCTGCTATCCAAATAGCACACACGATAAAAAATCGGGGCGACAATGGTGTCAAGCGCGACGCGAAATTGCGCCGCCGGCTTCGGTATTATGGAGGGTCTTCACATGGAAAAATCTACTGTTGCGACCAAAAAAGGGCTTGCCCAGATGCTTAAGGGCGGCGTTATTATGGACGTGGTAACACCGGAACATGCGCGCATCGCTGAAGACGCCGGAGCTTCGGCTGTAATGGCGCTGGAGCGTGTGCCTGCGGATATTCGCGTGCAGGGCGGCGTCGCCCGAATGAGCGACCCCGATATGATACTCGGCATCATGGAGGCCGTGACGATCCCTGTGATGGCTAAATGCCGCATCGGCCATTTCGTCGAAGCCCGCATCCTTGAAGCCATTGGCACCGACTATATTGACGAAAGCGAAGTCCTCACCCCCGCCGACGAGCGTTATCACATCAACAAGCACGATTTCAAGGTGCCGTTCGTATGTGGCTGCCGCGATCTCGGCGAAGCCCTACGCAGGATCGGCGAAGGCGCCGCAATGATCCGCACCAAGGGCGAAGCCGGAACGGGCAATGTGGTGGAGGCCGTACGCCATATGAGAAGCGTTTGGGACGGCATACGCAAGCTGCAGAACATGCCCCGCGAAGAGCTTATGACCGAAGCCAAAGAACTGGGCGCTCCCTATGACCTCGTAGTGTGGGTAGCTGAGAACGGCACGCTCCCCGTGGTGAACTTTGCTGCAGGTGGGGTGG
>DATINP010000259.1:0-7711 GCA_035474135.1 Chloroflexia bacterium
CCACTGCACGGCTATGCCTACGAGGATACGCCGGTGTGGGCGGCTATTTATTTAATTCCTTTGCCGGTGGGATTCATGATCTTCGGGCTGGCAGGTGGGTGGCTGTCCGACCGCATCGGGCCACGCGGCCTCAGCACGGCGGGCATGCTCCTGCTGGGTTTCTGCTTCATCGCGATGAGTTTTTTGCCCGCCGACTTCGACTACCTGCCATTTGCCGTGCTGCTTTTCCTGGTGGGCGCGTCGTTCGGTATCTTCTCCTCGCCCAATACTACCGCTGTGATGAACGCCCTACCCAAGCAGTTCCGAGGCGTGGGGTCGGGCATGCGCTCAACCTTCCAGAACGCGGGCAGTCCACTCAGCATGGGGCTTTGCTTCAGCATCCTCGTAATCGTCCTTAGCAGTCAACTGCCGGCTGCTGTGCAGACCAGCTTGGTTGCCAACGGCGTGCCAACTCAAGCCGCGATACAAGCTGCCCATATTCCGCCCACTGGAGCTCTGTTCGCGTCCTTCCTCGGATACAATCCTGTTAGCACGCTGCTCGGTCCGGACACCCTCGCCGCCCTACCGCCCGCAGTCGAGACCACAGTCACGGGCACCCACTTCTTCCCCACTGTGATAGGTACCCCGTTTGCTGACGCCCTGCATATGGTATTCTGGTTGTCTGCAGCCCTAGTGTTTGCTGCAGCAGTCTTCTCATACTTGCGCGGCGGGCGCTATGTGTACGATGAAATCGAAGCCCCAAACGTAGTCTTCTCGGAGGGTGGTCCCGAAGCCTCGCCCGACTATGTAGTAGCAACACGTAATTCCTGATCAGCGTATGTGAGACGATTTTTAGGTGCGCCAAAATCGGCTGCCCATTTTGTACTCAAACCTGATATAATAGGCATCATAATCCGATATTAAGGATTACTGCTAATACAACTCTCATACCCACAATTCTCACACCTACATTCATACTGATGTCCGGCCGCTCTATGCAGCACCACTATAGCACGACATGTTGGCCGGTGTGGTATGCTGATACCAGAAATAGTGCTCTCCTCCAGTTCCAACGCAACTCCCAGAGCGCATATCAAGCCCGCACGCAACCGAATATCGTTTTGATGTAACGGCATAGCTCGACAAGAGGCGCAGGAACCGCCCATGCTCAACAGCGAGGCTCAAGGCTCTCTAGCTTTTGGACGCTGGCTACGTCAGCGCCGGAAGGCGCGCGATCTCACTCAGGAAAAGCTCGCTGAGCAGGTAGGCTGCGCCCTTGAGACCATACGCAAGATCGAATCGGGCCGGAGACGCCCTTCTCGCCAGATGGCGGAACTGCTAGCGACCGCTGTTGGGGTCAGAACCGAGGAACTACTCGCGGTGGTGGACCTGGCCCGAGTAGTGGGAGAACCCGAACAATCAGATATAGAGGCCTTCCAGAACGGTGTGGACAGTGCTGCCTCTCGCCTCGGCAGGGGTAACTCATCACAGCAACGCGCATCGCTCGCCGTTGCAGGGGGTCTGCCATTTCCTCGAACTGAACTGGTCGGGCGCTCCAGAGAACGCGAGGCTATCTCATCGCTTTTGCAGCGCGAAGACGTACGTCTGCTCACCCTGCATGGCCCACCCGGCATCGGCAAGACCCGCCTGGCAATACACGCCGGACACGAAATGGCCGCGAGCTTTCCTGATGGCGTCTTCTATATATCCCTCTCCGAGATAACCGACCCGGACCTGGTCATGCCCGCGATTTCAAGCGCCCTGCAACTGAGCGAGCAACCGAACAGGCCGTTCGCCGACGTCGTGAAAGACTACCTCCATAACAAGAGGAGTCTGCTGGTGCTGGATAACTTTGAACAGGTCATCAGGTCGGCGCCTCTGCTGAGCAACCTGCTAACCACCTGCCAATGGTTGAAGGTACTGGTGACGAGCCGGTGGGTGCTGCGCACAGAGGGTGAGTTTGAAGTGCGCGTGCCGCCCCTTACCCTGCCCCACCTGAAGGGCAACCTGAGCAGAGAGAAGCTGGAACAGATCGAGGCTATACAACTCTTTGTGCAGCGAGCCGCTGACGTTGATACCAGTTTCCACCTAACAGATGAGAACGCCCCTTTCATCGCTGAGATTTGCCGGAGGCTGGACGCTCTGCCCCTCACCATCGAGCTTGCGGCGGCCTGGTGCAAGGTACTTACACCGGGGGGAATAGTAGCCCGGCTGGACGACGGTTTCAACCTGCCCGCCACCGGTCCCCTGGACATACCAGCGCGTCAGCAAACGCTGAATGGCGCCATAGCCTGGAGCTACGAACTGCTATCGCCGCAAGAGGCGCGTCTGTTCAGGCGCATGGCCGTTTTCTCGGGTGGGGCGGGCGTAGAGGCAATTGAGGCTGTATGCTCAGACCCGGCGGAAGACGACGTGCTAAAACTGGTGCTGGCCCTCCTCGACGCCAATCTGCTGCATAGAGTGGATGATCGCAATGGCAACTCGCGCTTCGCAATGCTAACTACCATTCGCAAATACGCGACCGACAGGCTTAATGATTCTGGCGAAGCCCGGCTTATCCGCGAGCGCCACGCCGCCTACTACCTGGATATGGCCACCGTGAGCGAGTCCGAGATCGCCTCCGGGCGTAGAGCAGCCTGGCTAAGCAAGTTGGAAGCCGAGCACGACAACCTGCGGGCCGCATTAGCCTGGGCCATTGAGGTAGCGTCCGACCAGACGAGCGAGCAGCGCGAGGAGCAAGCACTTGCTCGCCTGCGCATGGTTGCGGCGCTCGGGTGGTTCTGGTATTTCCGTGGGCACTTCACCGAAGGCCGGCGCTGGGTGGAACTGGCAATTGCCGCATCGAACGAAAGTGCCAGGCAAGCTACCCCGGAGGAAATCCATTTGAGGGCCGGTGCGCTAAATGCCATGGCCCGCCTTGCCTGGTGCCAGAACGACTATCTTGAGGTGAGGCGGGCGGCGAGCCAAGTGTTGGAAATCGTGCGCGAACCTGGCGGGCAAGAGACAGTCGAGGAGGCACATGCTCTGACCTTGCTTGGTATAGCAATGGTGCGGCAGAACGACCTGGAGGGTGGCTATCCCCTGCTGGAGCAGGGCGTGGCGCTTTTCCGCCAGGCCGGCGAGGAGTGGGGACTGGCGTTCGGGTTGGATCGGTTGGCTGACGCGACCACCTGGCGCGAGGATTACGAGAGGGCGGCGCATCTTTATCAGGAAAGCTTCGGCCTCTTCCGAGGGCTGAACGATACCGCGGGTATGGCCGCCGAGTTGCGAGAACTGGGTAACGTGGCTCTCCAAACCGGCGACTACAAGGGGGCCGTGACCAACCTCGAGTGGGCCCTTACACTGGAGATGCCTGAGGGCGGCAATTGGGATCGAGCACATACCCTGTACAGTCTGGCCAACGCCTACCAGTCAACAGAGGACTTCGGTAGCGCATTCTCCCTCTACGAACAGGCCCTGGAGCTTTTCCGCGAACTGGGCGTGGGGTTGGGTGTAGCGGGATCTTTGCGTAATCTGGGGCAGATCGCCATGCAGAGGTCAGACTATCCGCAGGCCCTGCAACTGTTCAGGGCCTACCTGGACCACGTCCAGGAGATGGGCAATGAGTACAGCACCCTCATCTGCATGGCTGTGGTGGCCAGCCTGCTGGTGAAGTGTGGAGCGGCAGAACCCGCAGTTGAACTTTTCTCCTTCGTCACACTACGCTGTGCAGAGATGAATAAAGCTTTACCCGACCGCGAGGGAACATTATGTGAAGCCGCGCTTGAGGAGTCGAAGCGTGCAATCTCCACCCAGGCGTGGGAGCGTGCCTGGACGTCGGGCCGGACGATGTCGCTGGAGCGTTCCTTTGGGCTGGCGGGTAGTGAGTTGATGAAAGCAAACAGGCGTATGGACACAACAGGCATCGAGACCGTACAAGTACGGGGTCGGGGGTAGAAAAGGCGCGGCATTGAGCGCATGCACTGGGTACTAGTACCGCTTTTTGTACCGCTTTTTCTCGACCCAACCTCCCTATAATTATATTGAGCTTGATCCTCCCAGCAGTGGGAGCCTACGGTTCACAGCAACGCGACTCTGCTGTGAGCACCGCCTACTGCTGGGAAGGACTACTCAATCCGCTGATACCGGGACCTGTATGGGTCTCGCTTCGTACTTGCTGTGAAGAGCGGTGACGGACACGATGCCTACCAGCAAGCTGGACATAGATGCAGCACGCCATAAGCATAAAAGGAGGCTCGTAGTATGGGTCAAGACTCGAATCAAAACGATACGGGACAATCTTCCTCCTGGGAAACGGCCAAAGACGGTCAGAACGGCACCAGCGGCGATAGCATGTGGACTATCCTATCCCGCGAGCTAAAAGACCGGGTTATCGAAGACCTGGAGCACCCGCAGGACGTGGTGGCGCTCTGGGGCTACCGTTTCTCAGGGTCAAACGTCACCTTCCTTTATCTCAACCTGCAGTTCAATGATTATCTTGTCATCTCGCACGAGGAAGTGCACGGCGAGAAGGCTGCCTATATACATCACATCGACCTGGCAACACCCCTGTGCCCAATGGCAGGTTCCATAGTGTGGGTTCGTGCCGGAGCAAATTTGCGACACGTACGGTCGCATACCTCCACAGCGAAGGCCGAACAAGCCGCAGGAATGCTGCACGGCGCTATTCAGGGCCTCATGCAATGTGGACCTTGTATGCCACCCCTCCCACTTGCAGACACAGGGGGCTCACACAAGATGAAATCGATGATGGGCACGGGTAACAACACGCCGGGGTGCCCCTATCGCCCACCGACCTCTGACTGCCCGCCGACCTCTAACAACTGCCAGCCTGATAGCTAGAAACCGGCAGGAATTGTTATGACCTTTGGTGCGGGATCGGCTCTCGACTACCTTTTGAGCCGAGGGCTGGTGAAAGAGGCTGTCATCGCGGCAGGTGATCTGAGTGTCACCGAAACGCGCAGCCTCAATACAAGTTTTCGCGTTGTCAGCCGGAAAGGGCCTTGCTATCTGCTCAAACACGGAGGGGCAGGTGTAGGTTCTTCCCGGCTAGCAATTGAGGCGAGCGCCTACGCGTGTCTCGCGGGGCAGGAACCGGCCACGCTCCTCAGCCGGTTCCTGCCCCGCTTCTACGCGTACGCACCCGGCCTCGATCTGCTCACACTAGAGCTTTTCCCTGACGCCGAGACCCTGCTGGACTACCACCTCAGAACGGGGCGGTTCCCTGTGGGTTTTGCCAGGCAGATGGCCGAAGCTCTCAGCACCTTACATAGTCTACAGGTCGGCAAGCCAGCCGCAGGACATGTACCGCTGCCAACTGATCCACCCTGGGCGCTGGCGATTCATCATCCTGGCTTTGAAATGCTGGCGAAGATGAACAACGCCAACACGAGATTCATCTCGATCATCCAACGCCACCCGCCGTTCGAGGAATTGCTGGACGGTCTCAGAGAAGAATGGCACGCCGAGTGCATGGTGCATGGCGATCTAAAGTGGGCTAACTGCCTCCTGCATTCGCCCGCCTCCCGCACAGCCACCATACCCGAGGGGAGGCATATTACCACCAACACCTTCCTCAAGATCGTGGACTGGGAGTTTGCGGCATTGGGTGATCCGTGCTGGGATATAGGCTCTGTATTTGCCGACTATCTCAACTTATGGTTGCGCTCGATCCCGGTCGGCGAGCAAGGCTCCATGCACGGAGGGGTGGACCCCGGTGGACTGCCTGCGCTTGCCCGATTTCCGCTCGAAACGATGCAGACCGCGATACAAGCATTCTGGGAGCACTATTGCCTGCGCTCTGGCATCGATGCGCATGTGGGCTTCGTATGGCTCGCGCGCTCGGTGCGTTACGCCGCCGCACGCCTCCTCCAGCTGGGATACGAGCAAAACCAGGTCGCCCCGGCCCTGCCGAGCAATATGCTGCTCTTGCTACAACTTAGCCTGAATATGCTGCAAAGACCACTCGAGGCAGCGGCGCAACTGCTCAATATCGAGGCATGGTCCTCGGTACCCGATCGAGCCGATGGAAGAGGGATTTCGTGAGGAGCAGGCAGGCGCATGTACACCGTGCAGAAAACAGCCTAGCCCCGGACTATCGGGAGCAGGTCGGCATGGTGGGGCGCGCACTCCGCTTTCGGTCAGGGTTCAATTATTACTGGTTTGGTGCGCCTGCCTGTCCCTACTCCCAGGCTCAGTTGCGGCGGCTTCCCGAGAAGCTAGCGCGCAGCTACGTGCTCGATAGCCTGGCCTCTCATCTCTATGCGTACTTCTACTGCCCGGGACGTGCATGCTCCGAGCGCGGTTCGTATAGCAACGCCCTGCCCGACACGGCTTTCGTTGATCAGCTATCGGCGGCCAACTGCGGTCGAGGCTACTGGGATGACGGCTGGGAGGTCATAGTCGAACATCCGGAAAAACTGCGTGTGAGGAAGGGCGGGCTTATGATGTGGGCACGCCCGGCCGAGTACCGCCGCTCAGTCCTGGATGGAGAATCTGCCGACACGGTGAGGTTGCGCTTCCCGGGCGAGCAACGCGCCATCTCTCCGGGCTTCTATATGGCCTTCGGCGACCTACCCTTGCCGAGCAACGAGCCTACACTCAGGGTCTACTGGAACATCATGCCCGAGGGGGCCGCTGACCTGATGGCCTCGCTCACAGAATTGATGAACGGAAGCGGCTACCCCTTCAGGCTGAAAGTGCTCACGGACCAGCGAGACCTCACGAGATGCGATAGAGCTGTGCTCTATATGAAGCAAGCCGACTGGGAGCCTCTCCGAGTTGACCTGGAGAGAGTACGGGCCGGATGCGCTCACCTCATGAGAGATGGCGTGCCGTCTCTTACCTTGCCCGTGGGACGCGGGGTGGCAATCGCCGAGGACCCAGGAGATGGAGAGAGTTTCGGCCAGTTGGTAAGTCGCCTGGTGGCAGGCGGCTTCCTCTCGGCTTATGAACTGGGCGCTCATAGCCTGGGAGACAGGCTTGACGTCGTAAAGGGCCAATTCACCATGCACAATCTTAACTTTGAGAGGCCATACTTGTCCCCAGGCTCTGCCTATACCTACGAACTGCTGCCGGCCCGGACCCCAACGCGCTCACAATTCAGAATCATAGTGAGCACTCCAGTACTGCCTGCTGTCTCCTACAGCGCGAGCGAAGGGCTTGATGCGGCCCTTCAGATTGGACGACAACTGGCACATAGCGCGGTGTGGCACGCGGGGATATGTAACTGGGTGGCCCCGATGCCAGGTACAATCGAACCTACAACGGCGAACCTAAACGTGGGCGCTCGAATCAGCGCCCTCGGACCCGACCTGTATCGAGGTACCGCAGGCGTGGCGCTCTTCCTGGGAGAACTAGGGGCTATCACGGGCGATGAGACGCTCCGTCGCACCGCATTGGGGGGCATCGACCAGGCTCTCTCCAAGGCAGAGTTGATCGAGAAGGGCAACCGCACCGGCTTATACACAGGCTGGTTTGGGATCATCAACGCCGCCCGCAGGTTGGCGTTCTTACTCGACGAAGGCCGGCTCGAAAGGCAAGCACGCCTCCTCATAGACCATCTGTTGGAGGCAACGGAAGCGTCAGAGCACGACTTGCTGTCGGGCAGCGCGGGCATGGTGCTCTCCCTCGTGCAACTGGCGCGAAGTACGGGAGATCCGTCTTTGCTTGAGGCAGCCGAGGTATGGGGCGACCGGCTCGTGGCAGCCGGGATAGCCATCGAGCGAGGGCT
>DATINP010000260.1:0-9164 GCA_035474135.1 Chloroflexia bacterium
ATGCACTGTGCAGGTGTGGTGATTACCCCTGCTCCCCTGAGCGGCCTGGTGCCTCTCCAGAGGGCGGCCCGCGACGCTAGTATGGCTATCACCCAGTACGACAAGGACGCCATCGAGGAGTTGGGGCTGGTGAAGATGGACATACTGGGCAGCCGGGCGCTCACCACCCTGGTGGACACCGTGCACGCGTCGGGCCTGGGCGCGAGCAAAGGAGTGGAGGGAGTAGGCAGGAGCAGGGGTGGCAGCGAGCTAGAGGCGCGGCTACACACCATCCCGGCGGACGACGAGCGCACCTACCGTATGATGGCCGAGGGCAACACGCTGGGCTGCTTCCAGTTGGAAAGTCCCGGAATGCGCGGCCTGCTGAAGTGGCTCAGGCCGCACAGCCTGGACGAGGTGGCGGTCGCGATCTCCCTGTTCAGGCCTGGCCCACTTGAGGGGGGTTTCCTCGAGACATTCATGCGGCGGCACATGGGAGAGGAGACGGTTACCTATGCCCACCCTGCTATGGAGCCGATACTGAAGGATACCAGGGGAGTGATCCTCTTTCAGGAGCAGTTCCTGAAACTGGTGCACAGGCTGGCGGGGCTAAGCCTGGGTGAGGCTGAGAAGTTGCGCAAGGCGCTGGGCAAAACGCGCTCGGCGGAAGAACGTACCCGCCTGGGCAACGAGTTCGTGGCGGGCGCTATAGAGCGCGGGATAGACCAGTTGCAGGCACAGAGAGTGTGGGAAGTGGTGGCAGGATACAGTGGCTTCGGCTTCTGCGCGGCCCACGCCCACTCTTACGCTCTCGTCGCCTACCGCAGCGCGTACATGAAGGCGCACTATCCGGCGGAGTTCCTGGCGGCCCAGCTAAACAACGGAGGGGGTTATTATGGCCCCGCAGTGTATATAGAGGATGCTCGGAGGTTGGGGATCAAGCTGATGGTGCCGCACGTAAACGAGAGCGGCGCCTGGTGCGAGGTACCCGAGAAACCCAGGGGAGCGGGGCACAGGCGCGCCATCCGAGTCGGATTGCAGTTTGTAAAGGGGCTGGCCGGGAAGACGATAGACGCTATCGCCTACGCGCGGCGCACAGGAGGCCTGTTCCACTCACTGCCCGACCTGATGGCACGGGTGGAGATAAGTCGCCAGGAGATAACTGCGCTGGTGAAGGTGGGGGCCTGTGACGACCTGGGTGCGCCGTCCACCCATGCTATCCCATCCATAATGCCCACTTACGGCAGCCTGGGCGAGGCGGCAGGAGCGCGGGAGATGGTGTGTGAGTCGTCTGATACGCTGAATCGCAGGCAGATGCTGTGGCTACTGCCCTCTCTGTTATCGACGGGTGGGGCGAGCAAGCGTATACAGAAGGAGTATGCGCAATGGAAATCGTCCACGAGGTCTGCTACTGGCTCGGCCACAGGCACAGAGGGAAAGAGCCTGCAGGTGATGATGGGCGATCTCGTGGAAGGCGATGCCGGTGGAGGGTGGCGGCAGACGAAGGTGCTGGGCAGCGCGGGCAATCGCCGTCTGGAAGCGCCGCCACTCTATGATTACACGCCCGCCCAGAAGCTGAGGTTAGAGCGCGAGGCGTTGGGCTTCGTGGTGAGCCTCAACGAGATGGAATTGGTGGACGTGGCTGGGGCTGTACCCTCAAGTAGTCTGTACAGCCAGGCGGGGCAATACGCGGGGCGCGAGATACAAGTGGCGGGGGTGATGGCGGCGGGGCGCAGGCACATGGGTAAAGACGGCAACTGGATGCTGTTCGTGACCCTGCAAGACAGGGAAGGACTGATCGAGGTAGTAGTGTTCGCGGACGCATACCGGGAGCATGGCGAACTACTGGCGACCCACGGCTACGGACCATACGTGATCACAGGCACGGTGCAGGTGAGCGGCAAGGGTCGCGGCATAGGTATACAGCCTCCCTCCCGCCTGCTACCCGTAGGAGAGGTAACCTTTACTTCCCACCCCATCCTTATAGCAAGCAAGATAGAGCGGGTTGTGACTGAGTAGTAGGTCTTAGAAAGTGTCTGGAAGGGGGTGACCGTCAAATTAGAAACAGAAGTGGTGGCCGTTTTGGTTGCCACCACTTCTGTCATAGTATTCAATTTTACCCTGACTGCCGGTCAGCCGATGTGCGTGTACCAACCACGCGAGACCGCCCAGAGCCGGGGGCCAAGTGGTGATCTCAGTCGTTAGCTTATCGCTTGCTTCACGAGCGCGCTGATCCTTGCCTCTTCGGCGGCAGTCAACTCCTTTAGTGCGAACGCGACCGGCCACATGGCCCCTTCGTCGAGGTTCGCAATGTCGTTGAAGCCGAGTGTCGCGTACCTCGTGTTGAACTTCTGCGCGGGTTGGAAGAAGCAGACGATCTTGTCGTCCCTGGCATACGCGGGCATCCCGTACCAGGTTTTCGGCGAGAGGGTGGGCGCGCTGGCCTTGATGATCGCATGAAGTCGCTCGGCCATGACGCGATCGGGTTCTTCCATCTCGCCAATCTTCGCGAGCACGGCATTTTCCCCCTCTTCCGCGAGCGCGGCCGCCTTGAGTTCACGGGCGCGCTCCCTCATCGCGGCTCGTTCCTCGGTTGTGAATCCCTTGCCCTTCTTTTCAGATTGGCTCATGGCAACCGCCTCTCGTAGTGCCTCACAAACCTCATTTGATGAGACACCGGCAACCACGGTAGCTTCTCGGAAGACGCCCCGGCTACACCGTCTGGCGGGGCTTGTCCTGAGCAAGCACCATAGTGTTGCCGCTGTTATCCTTGAAAACGGCTTCGATAATCCCATACGGGCGATCTGTGGGAGGCTGTACAAACTCCACGCCTCTATCCTTGAGTGTCTCGTAGGTCTTCTGGCAATCGTCGGTTTTCCAGGGACCTACGCCAAGCTTGCCCGCTCGCACGAGTCCGGTCAGTTGCTGTGCTTCTTCTTGAGTAAGCAATACACCTGGCTTCACCACCTCCAGGTGAAATTCGATATCGGGCTGACCATTCAAGCCGACGGTTAGCCAGCGATAATCGCCTGCTGTTACATCGGTGCGGATTTCAAAACCGAGCTTTTCCGTATAAAAGCGTAGCGCCTCATTCAGATCCGTGACCCAAATGGTTGCGACGGAAAGTCTATTTATCATCACGTAATTCCTCCTCGGTATATTCGAGATTTGAGCATATTATAGCACAAATGTGCTGTGCAGGCTTCTCGAAAATTGCTCTGTTTTCAAAGATCCGGCTGATCTTTGATACCGTGGAGTAAACATACACAGAGTGGGATGTATGCTGGGTTTCGCGTGGGCTGACTGCTGTTGCGATAAGCGCGTGGAGATACCCCGGCGACTTTGCGAAACAACGTGCTAAATGACCCCAGACTTTCAAAGCCAACTGCCACGCAAATCTCCGTTATGCTTAGATCTGAGTTCCGCAAGAGGTCCTTGGCCCTGGCAATACGCTGCCCCACCAGGTATTGGTGAGGTGTTTGGTTATAGGCGAGTCTGAATGCCCGGATAAGGTAATAGGGCGAGAGGGCTACCTCGCGACTCAAATCGTCAATGGTAATTGGTGCATCGTAGCTTCGATTGAGCAAACGACGGGCGAGGCGGAGTTGCAAATGAGAGTTCAAGCGCACAGAGGATTTCTCCCATCGGAAAAAAATAACTACAGTTACTATAGCATTTTCTAGGGTGTTGAGCAACGAGTTGAAGAGGATGCACCTTCAGGCTGGCTGGGATGGTCCTAGGTAGTTCATGAACTGCTTACACCCGGATGAGCGGTTGAAAACCGATCTTATTAGGCCTATAGTGTGTCAGGATATTGGCTATGGAGGTGGGCAGATGGCTCGGGGTACACACGATGCGCTTGAGGACAAGCGCAATGAACATATTCTGGTTTCCGTAAACGGTGAGCTTTTCCCGCGCAATGAAGCTAAGGTGTCGGTGTTCGATAGTGGCTACCTGGTTGGAGATGGCATCTGGGAGGGCATCCGGCTGCACGATGGTGTGCTGGTCTTTCTGGAGGAGCATCTGGCGCGGCTCTATCAAGGGGCAAAGGCCATCGCCCTCGACATCGGCATGACGCGCAAAGAGCTTACCACCAGGCTATACCAGGCAATCGAAGCGAACCAGATGAAAAGCGGAGTGCATGTGCGCCTCATGATCACCAGAGGCGTCAAGAAAACGCCTTCGCAGGACCCGCGCCTGGTAGTTGGCGGCCCGACCATAGTGATAATCGCGGAGTACAAACAAGCCAATCCGTCTATCAGAGAGACGGGTATTCGCCTGTTCACTTCCACGGTACGGCGTGGCTCGCCCGATTACCTGGACCCGCGCCTCAATTGCCATAGCAAGCTGCACGAAGTGATCGCGCTAACGCAGGCCCTGAATGCAGGCGCAGACGAAGCGCTGATGCTCGATATCCACGGCTTCGTCAGCACCTGCAACGCAACGAACTTCTTCATCGTGCGTAGCGATGAGGTCTGGACCTCCACCGGGCAATACTGCATGAACGGTATCACGCGCGGGAAGGTCGTCGAGTTGTGCCGCAAGGCGGGCATTCCCGTTTATGAGAAGAACTTCTCCCTGACCGACGTTTATGATGCCGACGAGGCTTTCGTCACCGGCACGTTCGCGGGGCTGATTCCAGTGCGCGACGTAGACGGCAGAACCATCGGCGACGGGCATTCGTGGCCGTTGATGGAGCGGCTTAGCGGGCTGTACCATGATGCCATTAGCGATTTCGTCAGGGCCAACCGGCAGGGAGACAGGGAGTGATGCAGACACACAAGCGCCTGGACAAGTTGCAAGCGATCATGCGCAACGAGAGGTTGGACATCGTTGCTCTGATTCCCGGCGCCACGCTGCGTTACCTGACCGGCGGTGTCCATTACGTTATGGAGCGGCCGATTGTGGAGTTTATCTCGCTGGACGACCCTCCTGTGGCAGTTATCCCGCAACTTGAAGTTCCGCTGTTCAAGGCCAAGCAGATGGATCCGCGTATAGTCTCATGGACCGATGCCGAGGGCTACGACCAGGCCTTCCGAACGGGGCTTGACATGCTGCATCCGGCGGGCAAGACCATCGGCGTCGAGGGCACGCGGATGCGCTTCTTCGAGGGTGAGGTAATTCGCCGCTGGGCCGCAGGGGCAACCGTAATAGCGGCAGATGAGCAGCTAGCGCGACTGCGAGTGCATAAGGATGACGATGAGATCGACGCCCTGCGCCGTGCTGTGGAGATCTCAGAGCAGGCGCTAAAGTTGACGCTTGACGCGGTGCGGGTCGGCATGAGCGAGATCGAACTAGCCGACATCCTGGAAACGCACATGAAAGCGCTTGGCAGCGAGGAGCCGTCGTTCAAGACGATCCTGCACGGGGGCAGAAACACCGCTCTGCCGCATTCGGGGCCGCTGCCCTACCGCATACAACGTGGTGATCCACTGCTGATCGACTTCGGCGCTGTCTACCAGGGTTACCGGGCTGATATCACCCGCGTTGTGTTCGTGGGCGAGCCTGGCCCGGAGTTCCGGCACTTCTATGCCGTGGTGCAAGCGGCGAATGCAGCGGGCCGGGCGGCAGCCGGACCGGGAGTGGCAGCTGAAGCCGTGGATATAGCCGCCAAAAGCGTGCTGATCGAGGCTGGATATGGGCGGCTGATCCGGCATCGCACCGGGCACGGCATTGGCCTTGAATCGCATGAGGCGCCGTATATAGTGGAAGGCAACAAGCTACTGCTGGAGCCTGGCATGGTGTTTACGGTTGAGCCTGGGATCTACGATATGAATGCCATTGGCGTTCGCATAGAGGATGATGTGCTGATTACCGGCGAGGGCGCGGAAAGCATCAGCACGTTCAGTCGCGATATAATCGTTGTGCCCGGCTAATTGCTTTGGCGCTCTAATCTCCGGTTTTCAATCTCATAGCTCATTGTTGGCTACCAAGCAAGTCCATGACTGTGAGTGCATCTCGGGTAGCGGCCCCTTCTGCCGTATTATCGAAGATACACCACACACGCGAGCCTTTTGCCATGGCTTGGATAAGCCTATACGCCAGTTTGCCCAGATGCTCGCCGGAATACCCGGAATAATACATGCGTGGTGAGCCATGAAGGCGATAATAGACAAGATCGCTCCACCCGCCCGGCATCGAAGCTTCCGGTGCAGGGGCGGGGTCCGCGGCTACTCGCGCAATTTTGTAGCTTGATAGAAGTGTTTCGACTTCGGGTGTGAACCAGGTCGCATTGCGAGGCTCCAAAGCGACATCGCCCTCGAACCGTGCCCTCAGTGTTGCAAAGAAAGCTTCCGCTGTCAGTTCTTGGAACGGTAAGCCTGGCGGGAGTTGTATCAGAAGGACACCAAGTTTTGTGCCAAGCTTTGTGCATTCATCCAGAAAAGCAGCAAGCGCTTCATCACTATTCTTCAGCCTGAAAGAGTGCGTAATTATCCTCGGTACTTTCACGGCGAAGCGAAAAGAAGCGGGGACCATATTCTGCCATCGCTCGTATGTGGCAGGCTTATGAGGACGGTAGAACGAGGAGTTTATCTCAACAGCGTTGAAGACCTGGGAATAGCGCACCAGATGACTGCCATGGACGGGGAAATGGCTCTTGAACGCTTGGGGAATGGACCACCCCGCGCATCCAATGTTGAGTTGCAGGTCTTCTGAGGGGATGATCTGGGACTTCATATTATCGCCGAGAACAGAGCACGAGAGCCCCTTTTGGGTACGCATCTTGAACAGGGGAATACATATGCGAAAACCCTTTACGAGATATCGCTGCCAAGCTTGAAGACTCTATGTTCCTAGAGCACTATTTGTGCCGTAGCCACATCTCTCGGCATATTGCGACCTTCAGACTTCCCCCCCTATTGTGGGCAAGAGAAAGACGCTGGCCCACAATATGAGGGAATTCCACTTGTGGTCTATGGTCGTAGATGCCCCTTAAAGAAATCGGTGATCGCGTTGTAGCACTTCACTTTGTTCTCATACTTGATCACATCATGGCCTTCGTTCTCGAAGACGAGGATGTCTACTTCCTTGCCTGCTTCTTGCAGGTTCTTTACCACCAGGCGAGACTCAGCTTCCACTACTCGCGGGTCGTTCGCACCCTGGATAACGAGCATGGGAGCTTGCAGGTCCTTCATGTAAGTCGAAGGAGAACGCTCCATGAGGAAGTCGCGGTCTTTTACCGGGTGACCGAGTGACTCGTAGAAGTAGGGCTTCCACGGTTCCGGGATGCGCTCAAGGAATGCGGAAATGAGATCGTAGGGGCCGAACATATCAACCGCTGCCTTCCAGAGTTCGGGGTGGCGCATCGCGAGAGTGAGGGTCATGTAACCGCCGTAAGAGCGGCCTATGACTCCGGCTCGGGAGACGTCAAGGCGTTTGTCCCTGGGGAGAACCTCTGTCATCGCATAGACATGGTCGAGACGGTCCTGGCCGCCCCAATCGCGGTCTACACGCTTGGTGTAACTCAGACCATAGCCTGTGCTCCCGCGCACGTTAGGCACGAAAACCGCGACGCCGTTCAGTGTCAGGAACTGGATAAGAGGCATTGAGAACCAGGCAAAATCCGGGCGCTCCTGGCTTTGTGAGCCGCCATGTATGTAATAGACCAGGGGACGAGGACCATCAAAGCCAAGCTCATCGGCGGGCAAATAAAGGCGGGCCGAGATACGCAGGCCGTCGTGGCTGGTGAAGGAGGCGTCCTCTCCCTCCGAAAGCCGGCTGTGAGGGATCCCCAGGATGCGCTCACGCGTGTGCATTACCACCTTGCCTCTGTCCTTCCCTTCAACAGTGTATATCTGCGTGGGCGAGGCTGCAGTCGAGAAGGAAAGCACGAAACGGTCACTCTCCTTGTCATAGTTTATCGCGTTCACCACACCATTGGAGAGTTCACCATCGCCGCAAACGACATGCTCAAGTTTCACATGCATCTCATCTTCGTTGAATACACCCTCGTAGATCCAGGACACACCGTCAATGTTGTAGGTTACGAGGTAATGGTCATCCTTCAGATATGCCAGGGTTGAAAGCTCGCCTGCGCCTGCATGCTTCACACCGCTGATTCCGACGGGGGAGATTTCGCCTGGCTTCTCCAGGTCGAGGTAGCTGATGCCGTAAGTGTCGTCAACGAGCGAGTTAGTCAGCAGAAGTCCATGCTCGCTGGGCGAAAACTCTATAGCGTTGATGCCGCTCAGTACCACCTCATGGCCAGGCGCGCGCTCAGACATGGGTGTCCCGTATAGGAGCCGCAAATCCTCGTGCCCTTTCCTCCACAGGTAGATTACTTCGTCGCCCGTTGTGTAGCCTTCAACTAGCGCGCCCATGGTGCCACTCTCGTTGAGCGTTATGCCGCTGCCCCATTTGCTCTTGAATAAAGTTTCCAGCTCACCGGTGCCCAGGTCTCCCAAATAAAGCGTGGTCATGGCCTCATGTAACGCCGAGGCTAATATGAGCACCTGGTTGGTGTCACGTGCCCCAGGAGCACTAAAGAGGCGAGCGTCCTCCAGTTGCGGGAAGGCAGGCTCCGGCAAGCCTCCAAGTATGGGGATTAGCATTGGGCGGTACTTTTCGTCGCCGTCGTTGTCAATGGACACCATAATCTTGCCCAGTTTGGGATATACCCAGAAAGAAGTACCCCCTATCAGTTCCGGGTTTTGCAGGGCGATGCCGGGTGGAAGGAGCGGTTCTGGCACACTTCCGCCGTAGTCCATTGCGTAAAGGCTGTAATGTCCGCTCAGATTACTGACGAAGTAGATGCGATTGTCCCACAGTTGCGGTGCGAGAAAATGACGCGCCGAAAGCAGCGATTCTATATTAGCCATGCTTTTGTACTCCTTGCAGGGTTAGATATTGATGCAAGTATATACCGTTGAGTATAGCCGGGGAAGAGTCCAGAGATGTAGGTGCGGTTGTACTAGCTATGATTTGCGTGACACGTGGGCTTATCAACGAGGGGGAGCGTACAAAGCCTCTTCTCATTGCCAGGTAATCATAGGGACGGAAGTAGGGCTTGTTTCCCACATCGCAAGGCTCACCGGCACCTCCGCACTCGTAGCCGCTGATCGCCCCGGCAGTAGATAATTCTTCTATCCACTGCCAGAATGTGCTGTTGGTAGCCACGTCCTGGAATGTTTGTTGGCCCGGCGTTGGGGTGGGCAAAGCTGCGCCCATCGCCACTACCTTGGCAA
>DATINP010000261.1:0-17905 GCA_035474135.1 Chloroflexia bacterium
CCGAGGGTACATCAATGGCTATCCTTGCGGTGGACCAGGTGAACCCTGTGGGAGTGGCAACCTGCCTTACTTCCGGCCCAACGCTAACGTGACCAGAGGACAGTTGTCCAAGATAGATGCTAATGCAGCAGGCTTCAATGAGACTGCAGGTGCCCAGCAGTACGAAGACGTGCTACCAGGGTCTACCTTCTACGACTTCATCTGGCGGCTATCGGACAGGGGTATCATCAACGGGTATCCGTGTGGAGGGAATGGAGAGCCATGCGGACCCACCAACCTACCCTACTTCCGACCTAGCGCGAATGCCACCAGGGGGCAGGCCAGCAAGATTGTGTCTAGCACCTTCTTCCCTACCTGCGATGTTACTCTGAAGTAGAACAAGGTGGGTCGAAGATCATAAGTCGTCGGTTGCCTTCTGACTTATGATCTTCGACCCAGAAATGGAGAACGAAAGATGAAAGGGCGCAAACACACATGGCAATTAGGATGGCGCTCGCTTACAGCGATAGCCCTGCTCGTGCTTATCAGCATTGCTACAGCAGGTGCAACTTTCGCAGCGATGAACGCCGGCACGATCGCAACAGCGGGCAGAGTTGACCCGGCCCAGGCGGCCTATAAAATAGCTCCTGACCTTCTAGCCAAGTTCAAGGCAGCGGGCCCCAATGGGCAGGTGCATTACTGGGTACAACTCACCGACCAGGCGGACACCACCAACAATATACCGACCTCAAATTGGTCGGAAAAAGGGTGGTATGTTTACAACACCCTCACCAAAAAGGCCAACGAGACCCAGAAGCCTCTGTTAGACGAACTCAATGCTCTCAAGGTCAAGAACCAGGTTAGCAGCATTGAAAGCTTCTGGATCATTAACCTCGTCGCCGTCACAGGCGACCTCAACTCAGCGCAGACCATGTCGTCCTACAATGCGGTGGCTCAAGTCAAGCTGCCTGTAGACGGCCAGATCTATGACACCGATAGCAGAGTGCTTTCACCGCAGGCGCAGTCGGTAGTAGACAATGCCTTGAAGGAAGTAGCCTCAGTCACGGGGTTCGCATCGGTGTTCTCACCCCTGACAATACAGCATAACATCAACGAAGTACACGCACCCCAGGGCTGGGCGCTGGGGTACGACGGCACAGGTGTTGTGGTTAGCTCAATGGACTCAGGTGTGCGCTGGACGCACGAAGCCCTCAGCGCCAGCTATAGAGGCAACGTGGACCCACCTGATCCCGGCAATATCCACGATTATGACTGGTATGATGGCTACCTGACTTCGACCATACCTATAGACCTCGGCAATCACGGCTCGCATACTATGGGAACCGTGCTGGGGGTGTCACCCAACGCCACCTACGGCAACACAGGTGTAGCGAAGGGCGCAATATGGACAACGGTACGCATCTGTAGCCCTCAAGGCGAAAGCGCCTGCTATGGAGACGCCACCATGCGGGGCTTCCAATGGACACTTGCTCCCACGCGTGTGGGTGGCCTCAATGACCCTCGCCCCGACCTGCGCCCGCGCGTATCCAACAATAGTTGGGGCGGGTCGGGCTGCGACAACACCTATAATATCGCCGTCACCAATTGGGTGAACGCCGGTATCTTCCCTGCATTCTCGAACGGCAACGACGGCCCGGGCGCGGGTACAGTGGGCACACCGGCCAATGGTCCCGATGCCTGGGGCACAGGCGCTCTAGCCACGAACAACTCCAACTGGGTGATCGCGGGCTTCTCCAGCCGCGGTCCCAGCCCATGCGACGGTTCTCTCCGTCCATATGCGGTAGCTCCCGGCGTCGCCATCTGCTCGTCCATCGGCTCCGCCGACAACGCATATAGCTGCGGTTACAGCGGCACATCTATGGCCTCGCCGCACGTTGCAGGCGCAGTGGCAATGCTCGAATCCAAGAACAATGACCTTACTGTTGCCCAGTATGCCTACGCGCTGACTAGCACAGCCTTCTTCAGTTCCACCTGGGGCACGCTACCCAATAACAACTACGGCTATGGCCTGATCCAGATCGACTCGGCTCTCGACTCCATCTCGGTCGGCGCGACCGCTACCCCCACAGCCACGGGCACCCCTCCCACTGCTACTGTCACTCCCACAGCTACGGCGACGTCATGCGTGGTGGGCTATTCGGCAGCCACGGCAACAGGCACGATCATACCTGCTGCCAACGATACAGGTAATGCCTGCGACGACTGCACATCCGACATAGCATTCCCATTCCCTGTAACGTTCTACGGCGACACTTATACAACTGCCAAAGCATCGTCTAACGGTAACTTGCAGTTTACAAGCGACAACACCACGGGCGACAACTTCTGCATCCTGCCGAAGGCTGCCTTCCAAAAAGCAGCATTCGTCTACCAGAACGACCTTCGCACCGACCTGACAGGCTGCACCGGGGGCTGTGGTATCTTCACCGATACGATAGGTACGGCACCTGATCGTGTGTTCGTAGTCGAGTGGCGAGCTACATATTACACTGGAAGCGGAACTGCAAACGCCGAGATCCTGTTCTATGAGAACAATCCCGACAAAGTTTCTATGGTGTACGGAGCTAACGCCGACGACGGAGCAAACGAAGTAACAGGCATCCAGAACGATGGTCTATACGGACCATACACCCAGTTCTCCTGCCAGACGGCTGACCTTACAGAAGGATTGCAGGTGGACTACACTGTTAGCAGTGTTTGCCCGACAGTGACCCCTGTACCTACAGATACACCAGTCCCAGTGTGCACAATCTCCTTCGAGGACGTGCCCGTGGGCAGCACATTCTACCCCTTCATCCAGTGCCTTGCTTGCCAGGGCATCATCAATGGCTACCCATGCGGTGGTCCAGGTGAGCCTTGCAACCCGACCAACGACCCATACTTCCGCCCAGGTAACAATGTCACCAGAGGTCAGTTCGCAAAGATAGCCTCCAACTCAGCAGGCTTCAACGAACCCCCTGGTGCCCAGCAGTACGAGGACGTAGCGGTAGGCTCTACCTTCTTCGACTTCGTGTGGCGCTTGAGTGACCGAGGGTACATCAATGGCTACCCATGCGGTGGGCCAGGTGAGCCTTGCGGGAGTGGCAACCTACCTTACTTCAGGCCCAACGCCAACGTCACTAGAGGGCAGCTGTCCAAGATAGATGCTAATGCAGCAGGCTTCAATGAAACACCTGGAGCGCAGCAGTACGAAGATGTCGTGCCAGGCTCTACCTTCTACGACTTCATCTGGCGGCTATCGGACAGGGGGATCATCAACGGGTATCCGTGTGGAGGGAATGGAGAGCCATGCGGACCTGATAATCTCCCTTACTTCCGACCGGGTGCTAACGCCACCAGGGGACAGGCATCGAAGATCGTGTCTAACACCTTCTTCCCTACCTGCAACCCCACTCGCTAGCGATCTATAAGACGCCGATAGTAAATCGGGCGACCTGTAGGTTACAAATCAAAGAAGGAGGATGGAGCCGCTGGTGCTCCATCCTCCTTCTTTTGTATTACCAAGCGGGCACTTGGTGCTTGACTTACGATCTACGACTCACGATCTATGACGCGCATCACCATGTCAACCGTGATGGCGCGCATCTCAGGGCCGCCTTCCATACCGGGGGAGCCTGTTTCAAGGTGGGAAGTTGGGTGAGTGCCGGGAGCGCGCAGCGCCCGATGCTTTTGGGGGTCGCCCCACGGACCCCAGATCGTCTCGTCGCTGGGACCGTACAGGTGCAGGGTCTCTTTGCCCAGCGCGTCGGCTATGTGCAACGGCCCATTGTCCACGCCCAGGACCAAGTTGGCGTGCCCCAGCACCCACGCCAGTTGAGAGATGTTGGCGGTCGCACCCACTAGGGTGAGTAGCGAAGGCTCATTGGCCGAAGCTAAAATCGCCTGCACTAGCGGCCTTTCATCGGGCGAGCCTGTCAGGGCCACCGCCCAACCGTCGGCTACCAACTGTTTCGCCACCTCGCCCCAGCCCTGCACAGTCCACAGCTTGTTGGACGACATGGTACCGGGATGGATTATGGCTCTACGCGGCGCATCAGCCCACCCGGCCAGCGCGCCAAGATCGGGAGCTATCGCCCGAGGCGGGGTCAGCGCAGGTATCCCCCTGTTGCGGTCTATCTCAAGTGGCGCGATGTGCGCTCCATGCTCGCCTTCTATCAGGGCTTCCACCAGCGCCAGATTCTGTTCGACTTCGTGCTTGCCCGGCCTGTACGGCACCATGTTCGTAAGCCAATCGCCCATGCCCGGCGTGTCGTAGCCCCAACGACGCGGAACGCCTGCCGCGGCCAGTAATGCCGCGCCCCACCAGTGGTCGAAGCGCAGCGTCACGCCCAGATCGTACTTCTCGCGGGACAATTCGCGGGCGGTATTCCTGAGAAGGTTATAGGGAGCAAGCGGGTTGCGCCCTTTGTCGCCCGCGATTCCGGGGAAAGCTACTACTCGCAGCGTGTCCGGATTGGGGTTATCCTGCCAGATGGCGCGGCCCCAGGGGCCGACCAAGCCCGTAATGTGCGCCGCAGGGAAGGCCTCGCGCAACCGGGCCAAGGCAGGGGTAGCAAACAGTAGGTCGCCCAGGTGGTCGGGGCGAATCACTAGAATGCGCTTGATCTCACCTGACGATGACCGAGCCGCCTTCACCAGTAGAGCAGGGTTCGTGAGCCTGAGCAATAGACCGCGTAAGAGGGTTTTCATAATCACACTGCCAATATATCCCGTATTGCAGGGCCAAGACGTCAATCAGCAGCCGCCTTACCGACCCCGATCAGGCTCGGTCCACCGCTTTCTCGCGCTGAGCACGGGTGTACATCTTTTCCACTGCGGCCCACACACCCTCAACCGATACTGCGGTGTGGTACTTGCCCCCTCCGGCGTGCGCGGCTTGTCGCAGCGCCTCGGCACCTGTTGGGATGGTGTTTGGGCGGGGAGCAACTGCTACGCTGTGGCGCGAAGGATCCCACGGGCCATAGCGTGCGGGGTCGCTCGGCCCGAACACGGCAACCACGGGTGTGCGCATCGCGGTTGCCAGGTGCATAGCACCCGTATCGTGCCCCAGGAACAGGTCGCACCAACCGATCAACGCGCCCATCGTGCCCCAGTTCATCTTGCCCACCAGGTCTACTACGTAGGGCTTGGTTGCATCGAAAAGAGCGGCCTGCATTTTGTCTGCGGCTTCGCGGTCTTCTTTGCCCGGTCCACCTAACAGCAAAATAGTGGTATCGTGCGTTTCGGCGAGCCAATCCGCGATGCGCGCCCACCGTTCGGGGTCCCAACGCTTGGACAATAGGCGCATGCCGGGGTTAGCGCCACCCCCCACGTGGATAGCGACGTACCCGTTTTCGGCTTCGCCCGCTCCCTTCTCGGCAAGCAATTGCGCGGCCTCGTTGCGATCAGCGTCAGTTGGGTAGAACTCGAGGAAGGCTTCTTCACGCGGGGCCGGCAGGCCCATAGCACGTACAACATCCAGATACCACTCCACCTCGTGCCTAACCTTGTCAGATGGACACGGGACGGGGTGGGTGAGGGATATGCCGCGCCCGTCGCTGTCCAGCCCAGCACGAACGCGCGCCCTGCTCATGAGGGCCACAATACTTAGCATGGGCGACCTGTCCAGGACGACCGTCGCGCCGTACCTTCCCCGCCTGATCAAGCGTGCCAGCTTCATATAATCGGCCCAGCGCGTGCCTTCACTCCCCGTGGGTGCATCTATGAGCGCATTAAGGCGCGGGTTATGAGCGACAGCCTGGCGCGACCACCCACCCACAGCCAGCGCGATGTGCGAGTCGGGCAGCGCGCGGCGAAGAGCGGCAATCGCGGGGGTCGCCATCAGCACGTCGCCCATGCAACATGGCTTGATAACCACCACGCGCTTGAGGTTGGGGTTCGTGGGGCGCAGGACTTGCCCTCGACGGGCTGCCATGCGCCACGGCGATCCCACAAGGCGCGCCGCGCCGCCTATTGCTCGCGCACGGAGATCAGACACAGCCAGTCGCCTTCCTTACGTTGTTCGCGCACAGGCAGGCCCACGCGCTCAAGAGCAGCAATGACACCATCGCCCCGCTCGAAGAAGATGCCCGACGAGATCAACATCCCACCCGGCTTGATAAGATCGCGGAGGGAGCGGGCAAGCTCGATTATCACACTGGCGAGGATATTCGCCACCACGAGGTCGTACGGTCCATCCTCTTTTGCGGCCTCCGCCGAACCTTGTCCCACTGTTATTTGCGCGGACAGCCCATTGCGGTCGACGTTCTCCTGTGTGGCCTGCACCGCAATCGAGTCGGTGTCAATGGCAGCTATGCGTACCTCCGGCCCCACTAGCTTGGCGGCGGCTATAGCCAGTATGCCGGAGCCTGTGCCCAGGTCCAGGATCGCCGGGTCTTCACCGGCCGTGATTGCTAGTCCCTCTTCCCCCAGGTAGTCCTCCAGCGCTATCAGGCAGAGGCGCGTGGTAGGGTGCAGCCCTGTGCCGAAGGCCATGCCGGGGTCGAGGTCGAGCACAATATCGCCTTCACGGGGGGTGAATTCGAGCCACGACGGCTTAATTACGATGTGCTTGCCCATACGCTGGATGCCGTAGAAGGCTTTCCAGGCGTTGGCCCAGTCTTCCTCGCGGCAGGGGCGCACCTGCAACTCACCGACTGTACGCATACGCCCCAGGTGCCAGAGGGCCGTTTCGATGGTCTTGCGCTTCTCACCCGCTTCTTTGTCATCGGGCAGGTAGGTGCGCACGCTGATTGGGCGCGTGGGGTCGATCTCAGGGTGCTGTAGCTCCTCCCAGCTATCCTGCTCGGCCTGCGGCCCGACGAGAGCCTGCTCCACGACCACACCACCGTTGTAGCCGATGCGGGCGAACAGTTCGCTCACAGGCTCCACGGCCTCCGGGTCTACCTCTACTGATAGTTCTAACCAATCCATAGCTTTAGTGAGTCTTAGATCTTAGATCGTAAGTCGGGACAACCGACGACGTATGACGCATGACGCATGATGTATGACTTACGATCTAAGATCTAAGACTCGCCTACTTAAACGTCTCGTCTATCTCGGTGCTGCTTACGCCGCCGGTGCGGGCTATCGAGTCGTCGCCGACGTTGATGGTGTTATATGAGCCTTCAACGGTCGCTCGCTCGCCCACCAGCGCCCCGAATAACATCGAGCTATTGACGGTGGCGTTGGGGCCGATGATGCTGTTCTTGATTATCGAGTCGCGTACTTCCGCGTCCTCAGAAATAGAAGCGTATGGGCCTATAACGCTGTTCTCAACCATCGCCGCGGGCGATACATAGGACGGCGGGATGATGAGCGAGCTTCCATGCTGGTATGGCACGGTGTTGGTATCCATCTTCTTCAAGAGATAGCGATTCGTATGTAGCACGGCATCCCAGGTGCCGGTGTCTTCCCATACCTGTGCCGGGAAGGTACGGAAGCGCGCTCCTTCGTCAATCATCACCTGTATTGCGTCGGCCAGGTAGTACTCGCCCTTGAGAGATTTACCAGAGGCCATCAGCCTATCGATTGCGCTGAAAAGCCAGCTCGAATTCTTGAAATAATAGAGACCCACGACGGCCAGATTGCTCTCAGGGTCTGCGGGCTTCTCAACCAGCTTGGTGACAACGCCTTCATCATTGAGAACCGCGATGCCGAAACGCTTGGGGTCGGGCACGGGCATAACATACATCGCACCATCCACGTCCAGGGTCTTGAGAGCCGTCAGATCGGCCTCGAACAGAGTGTCCACGAACAGGGTCATGAGGTCGCCCTGCACGTGTTCGCGGGCCAGTGCGATTGCGTCGGCCTGTCCCCGCATCACTTTCTGCTCGACGAAAGTGGTTTTGTAGTTGTAGTTCTGCCGAACGTACTCCTCCATTTGCTCGCCCATTCTGCCCACGATGAAGATCAGTTCCTCGATGTCGAGCGGCTCGAGCGCATCAAGCACGAACGCGAGCGATGGTCTACCTGCGACGGGCACAAGCGGCTTGGGGCGAGTATGCGTTTGCGGGCGCATACGCGTGCCGTAGCCTGCTGCGGGGATTATTACTTTCATATAGCCTCTGGTTCTAGCGGTTAGTGACAGCGAACGATCGGCGATGCATGACTGCCGTCCGTCGTCCATTTTACAGTCCAACAAAGTGTAGCGTATAGCAAGGTAACGCGCAAGGCGGCGCCAAAAGTGACCCCACACGGATGATATAATGCCCTCATGCCTGAAGAAATAGCACAATCTGAACCAGCTACACCCTCAACCTTCGCTTTGTTCGCACAAACCGCCGACGCGGTAGGTGCCACGACCAAACGCCTCGAAAAACTGGCTATCCTGGCCACCTACCTTGCCCCCCTCTCCGATACTGACCTCGCCGTGGCGTGTAAGCTTCTGTCCGGCAGCCCGTTCCCACTCTCAGACAGCCGCACCCTCAATGTCGGATGGAGCGCCGCATCGGGCGTGCTGGTAGATCTCTCGGGCGTCGACCACGACGATTACCACAAGATGGTGGTGTCGATGGGCGACATGGGCGACGTGGCCGCTCACATAATGCCCGCCACTCCTCACGACGCAGGTGAACCCATCCTCTTGCAAGAAGCGCAAGCTGTATTCGAGACCATCTCCTCCACGAAAGGCACTGGCAAGAAGGCGGTGCTGCTGCGCGGTTTGCTAGCTCGCGCCACCCCGGCCGAGGCTCGCTATATTGTGAAGCTTGTGACGGGCGACATGAGAATGGGCCTTAAGGAGTCACTCGTAGAAGAGGCGCTGGCGCGCATGGCAGGAGTACCGACCGGCGAAGTGCAGAAGGTGAATATGCTCGTGGGCGATGTGGGCGAAACGGCTCTTATGGCCCGTCACGGCCTGCTCGAAACTGCCACCATGCGCCTGTTCCACCCGCTCAAGTTCATGCTCGCCACCCCAGCTGAGAAGCCTGCGGATCTGGTCGCTGAAGCGAACAACAGGGGCGAAACGGACGCTTTCGTCGAGGACAAGTACGATGGTGTGCGCGCCCAACTGCACCGCCAGGGCGACAAGGTTGCCATTTTCTCGCGCACCCTCGACCCTGTAACCCACCGCTTTCCGGAAGTGGCAGACGCTTTGCTGTCATTGCCCCACTCTGTCCTCTTCGACGGCGAGATTGTGGCCTACTCCGAGGCCGAGGGACGGTGCCTGCCGTTTAGCGCCCTGCAAAAGCGCCTGGGCAGGAAAGCCGTGTCGGCAGAGCTAATGCAGGAGGTGCCTGTCGCATGCATGGTGTTCGACCTCCTGTATTTCGACGGGGAAGTGCTCCTGGACGAGCCACTTAGCCGCCGCAAGTCTTTGCTAGCTGCTCTCGATCTACCGTATCCCCTGGTGAAAGCGCCCACCGAGTTGACGCCTGTACCTGACCTGGACGACGCGGAACAGGAAGATGGGGAGAACGGACACCTCGATGCGATGTTCGCCGCCTCACGTGCGCGCGGCAACGAAGGCCTGATGGTGAAGATGCCTCATTCGCCATATTCACCGGGTAAGCGGGGCAAGGCTTGGCTGAAGGTGAAGCGTGCCCTTGCCACGCTCGATGTAGTGGTGACTGCCGTAGAGTGGGGAAACGGCAAGCGCAACAAGATGCTGTCTGATTACACGTTCGCAGTGCTCGGCCCCGAGCGCCAGTTACTGAACGTGGGCAAAGCCTATTCCGGCCTAACCGACGCAGAGATCACCGAGATGACCGAGTGGTTCAAAGCGCACACGATTCAGGATTTCGGCAGGGTGCGTCTTGTCGAGCCGCTTATCGTAATCGAGGTAGCATTCGACAGGGTTCAGCCCAGCCCTCGCCACAAGAGCGGCTTCGCCCTCCGCTTCCCCCGCATAGTCCGCCTCCGCCCCGACAAACGCCCCCAGGACGCCAGCACGCTGGACGAGGTAAAGGACATTGCGGAGCAGTGACCGGTGACCGATGGTCGACGACGGAATGCGACGTGCGTCAATAGAATACGGATCACGACGAGCGCGAAGGTTAAGAGGACACGAAGGGTTTGGTTGGTTATTAGAAGGGCATCCGTGTGCTTGCCATAAATGTGCCCGAAAGGATTACACGGAAGCTGTCCGATTTGGGTATGCTTACGTCATTATTAATAGAGGGCATATTATGTGGTTCGCGTGTTGGTGTAGATCGCCCTAGCGACTGAAGCCGCGGGCTACCCTTTACAAAGTCCGCCTGCGCGGACTACAGGACTAACATTGTGCCTGATGATAGACACTCATCTTACCCATAGATAGTCCCCGAAGGGGGACTTTGTAAACGTAGGCCGCGACTTCAGTCGCGGGGCGTTCTCCCCGCAGGATGCTCTTGCTGCAGTGCGCTCTCTGCCTAATGTGTTCCATTAATCTGATGACATAGACACGCCACAACAGAACGGACTTTCCGCATTCATATGTGGCGCATGACGCAGGACCCAGCACGCGTCCTGCCGTCCGTAGCCCCTACTCTTGCTCTCCCCGATCATCTCCCCAAAGATCCGAATCTAATACTGACAGAAGGTGTCATATGGCTTCGGGTACTATGTTGGTGCGGGGCTGATTGACTAGAAAGGGAACTGTATACGGCGCAAATCGGAGGGCGAACTATGGTTAGCGCGGTTAGTGTATTGAGTGCGTTTAGCGGCTGGCGAGCGATTGATGTTGAAGAAGATGCAGAATCTGTTAGGAGTTACACCGAAGAACTGGCGTTTGTTGAGCGTGAAGATGGCATTGGTCTTGAGGGCGCGATAATCTACCCCACCACAGTCGAGCGCAACGAGGTGGCGATAATATGGGTCCATGGCAACACGAGCCGCTTTTACGATCTGCCATACGTGCAGGTCGGACGCGAGATGGCGGCTCTTGGCTACACATTCATCACGGCCAACACCCACAGGCACGACGACATTTCGACGCTGTGGGACGACAAGGGCACCACGTGTTGGGAGCGGTTCGAAGAGGCGCCCCTCGATATAGAGCCCTGGATAGAACTGGCGATCAACACGGGCGCGCAAAAGGTCGTGGTGGTCGGGCACAGTTTCGGAGCCACCAAGGTCGCGTACTATCAGGCAATAAAGCAGGATCCTCGCGTGCTGGGCATCGTGTGCGCGTCAGCCGATGTAAAGTGGCATGTCGATGCCGCTATGGTGTCACTCGCCGAACGCATGGAGACCGAAGGGCGCGCAGACGAGGTACTGCCGCAACTGGAAGCGGCCTGGTACAGGATGAGCGTGCAAACACTTCTCTCCCGTGCTCGTGTGGCTCAGCATGTGCTGTCGTCCGACTCGCAAACACCTTATATCGCCCGCATAGAGTGCCCTATCCTCGCCTTTTACGGCACCGAGGAAGATTGGTGCGGCACCCAGGTCGATCTGGACAACATCAGGCGCCACGCCACAGGCTCGGCCCGTGTAGACACCTGCCTACTTGAGGGCGCAGACCACATCTATTGGGGTAAGTCAGCCCAGACAGCCGGCCTGATCAGCGGGTGGGTGGATGGATTGACGACCAACAATCAATAGTGCGTCTCAATATGTGTTCTATCGCCAACACAAAGGAGCAAAACAGATGAACGAAACAACTACGAACACAACCACACCCGAGGCCACCCGACCCTGGATGCCGCCGAGCTACGGCATCTCGAAGGCAGAAGAAGGTATGCTGTCATGGGAGCACGTCACAGGTCTATTGCAAAACGCTCTTAACTACTGGATCGCCACCACTACGAAGGACGGGCGGCCTCATGTTCGCCCCGTGTGGGGAGCCTGGGTGGAAGATACTCTCTACTTCGACGGATCGCCGGAAACAGGCTGGGGGCGCAACATTCTCCGCGACCCACATATCTCTGTTCAGGTGGACGCAGTTGACGATGTCGTAATGGTTGAGGGTGTTGTGGTACAAGTGCCAAAGGCAGACGAAGAGCTTGTGCAAAAGCTGCTTGCCTCTTGTAGGGCGAAGTATATGCCGAAGTATAACTACGATCACGCAATCGAGGCCGACGGTTGGCGCGAGCGCGGCATGTTCAGCCTCAAGCCCAACAAGATACTCGCCTGGAGTGTGCCTAGCTTCGGTGTTAGCCCTACCCGCTGGTTGTTCGACCAGCCAAAATCCGAGGAGAAGTAGTATATGCAGTATGGTGTCTCTGTTCCCAACTTCGGCGTCTGTAGCGACCCCCGCATGGCTGCCGAGCTTGCCCATATCGCCGAGGATTCGGGCTGGGCCGGCTTCTTTTTGTGGGACCACGTATTGTGGACACACCCCCACACCAGGCCTGCCTCCGACCCCTATATGCTCCTCGCGGCTATGGCCATGAGCACCAGCCGCATAAAGCTCGGCACGATGGTCACTCCCGTGCCGCGAAGACGGCCCTGGACGCTGGCTCGCCAGTTGACCACGCTCGACCACTTGTCAGGAGGGCGCGCCATCATGGGCGTGGGGCTGGGAGGCGACTGGTTTGGCGACTACAGCAAGTTCGGAGAGCCGACCGACCGCAAGGCCCACGGCGAAATGCTTGACGAGGGCTTGCAGGTCGTAACAGGTCTGTGGAGCGGCGAACCCTTCTCCTTTGAGGGAAAGCATTTCCAGCTCAAGGATGCACACTTTCTGCCGAAACCTGTGCAACAGCCTCGCATACCTATCTGGGTAGCGGGCATGTGGCCCAACAAGAAACCCTTCAGGCGTGCAGCACAGTGGGATGGCGTGTTCCCAATGCTCGATGGCGACAACGGTCCTATAACTCCCGACTACGTGCGCGAGGTGCTCTCCTACATGGAGCAGTTCCGCGAAAACGATGGGCCCTTCGATGTGATCGTGAGCGGTAAAACAGGTTCCGAACCGGAGAAGGACAGTGAGAACTTAGCGCAGATGGCAGAGGCAGGCGTAACCTGGTGGATTGAAGACCCATCGTGGGAGCTTGAGGAGATGCGCGCCAGGATCAAGCAAGGCCCACCACGTATCGGAGAGCAAGAGCCTGCCCTATGAGCAAATTGCACGCCGGCATCGTAGTTCCGCACTTTGGGGAGTACAGCGACCCACGAGTGCTCGCCGAGATGGCGCGCGACGCAGAAGAATGCGGGTGGGACGGCTTCTTCGTGTGGGACCAGATCACGATGGACACGCCTCAGGCTGTCAGCGACCCCTGGATCGCGCTGGCTCTGGCCGCGAACGCCACCAGGCAGATCAGGCTCGGCACGATGGTCACTCCCATCCCGCGCCGGAGGCCGACCACGCTGGCGAGACAGACCGTCACGCTGGACCAACTCTCGGGCGGCAGGCTTATTCTCGGTGTGGGCCTGGGCGCGTTTCAGTATGAAGAGTTCGAAGCGCTTGGCGATGAGCCGGACCAGAAGATACGCGCCGAGATGCTTGACGAGGGCCTGGAGGTACTCACAGGGTTATGGAGCGGCGAACAATATGCACACGAAGGCAAGCACTACCATATCAAGAGCGCCCAGTTTCTTCCTACTCCTGTGCAAACGCCGCGCATACCGGTGTGGGTGGCGGGCATCTGGCCGGCGAAGGCTCCGTTCAGAAGGGCCGCGCGGTGGGACGGCGTTATACCCGGGTGGGACATAATGGGTGGCACAAAACAGTCGCCCCAGGAAGTGCGCGATATGGTGGCATACATAATGAGCCAACGCAAGTCCAGCACGCCCTTCGATGTCGCCCACGGCGGTAAGACCACGGGCACCGACCACGAAGCCGATGCCGCCGAGGTGCGGCCTTACGCGGATGCGGGTGTCACCTGGTGGTTGGAAGATCTCAACCCGTGGCGCGGATCCCTTGAGGCTATGAAGGAACGTATAGTCAATGGTCCACCACGCATATAAGAATCGCCACTACGAGTGGTTCAGACAGATAAGACGCGAGGTAAGCAGGATGGCTGAACAAGCGATAGCAGAACAGGCAATCGTCCAGCAAACGAGCGGGCCTGAGCAACTTATAGTGACCAGTTTCTACAAACGCATAGCCCCGGCGGAGCTATTCCGGTACTGGACACAGCCCGAGCTACTGACGCAATGGTGGCCCGCCGAGGCCGAGTTAGAGCCGCGCATAGGCGGTAGGTACTGCCTGTCGTGGCCGTCTATGTCCTGGCACCTGCGGGGCATCTATACTGAGTTCGAGCCGGGGCGCAAACTCGTGTTCACGTGGAAGTGGGATCACGAACCCACCACGCCTGAACGCCACGTACATGTAGCATTTGAGCCAATCGGCGACATAGGCACACAGTTGACAATAACCCATGGTACATACACAAATAGCCAGGAAGACCAGCAGGAGCGGGAGGGCCACCTTGAAGGCTGGACATACTTTCTCAGGCGGCTGCATGATGCGGTCGCGTAGAATGTGGAAAACGTGCGAATTACTTTCTGCTTGACGAATTTGGTATAATAATGTTGAACGCTTGTTCTAGTTATGTCTACTAAGACCTTGCCATTCTCGTCTCAGCGGAGCATGGCCCAACTCTTGCACCAACTCTAACTACAGGGGATAATTGTATGCTCCGGACAGTCGGCCAATCCAACAAAAATGGACACCACGATTACGATATAGATATGCCAGATATTGACGACCCTAAACTCAGCAAGCGCGCCCAAACCCACATCATCGTGCGCGGCGCCAGAGAACACAACCTCAAAAACATAGACGTGGAGATGCCGCGCGATAAGCTGGTCGTAATCACCGGCCTATCCGGTTCGGGCAAGTCGTCCCTTGCATTCGACACTATCTACGCCGAGGGACAGCGCCGTTATGTCGAGTCGCTGTCGGCATACGCGCGCCAGTTCCTGGGTCTGATGGAAAAGCCCGATGTAGACCTGATCGAAGGGTTGTCCCCTGCCATTTCGATCGATCAGAAGAGCGCATCGCGCAACCCGCGCTCCACAGTGGGCACCATCACCGAAATCTACGACTACATGCGCCTGCTCTATGCGCGAGCAGGTAGACCGCACTGCCCCAACTGTGGCAGGGAAATCCAACAACAAACCGTGCAAGAGATCGTGGACGCCGTGCAGGCCATCCCTGAAGGCTCCCGCATCATGATCCTGGCCCCCATCATCAAGGACCGCAAAGGCGAGCACCAGAAAGTGCTGGAAGACCTGCGCAAAGCAGGCTATGTGCGCGCCCGCATAGATGGCGAAGTACAGGACCTCGATAGCATAATCGAGCTTGAAAAGTACAAAATGCACACCATTGACGCCGTGGTAGATAGGTTGGTCATACACGAGTCGGAGGAAGGCGCAGGCGAGGTTGACCCCGACAGGACCCGTCTGGCCGACTCGGTCGAGACCGCTCTGAAGCTGGGTAAGGGCATGGTAATCATCTCGATCATCGGCGGAGAAGAGTACGTCTTCTCCGAGCATTTCGCATGCCCCAACTGCGGCATCTCGATAGGCGCTATCGAGCCGCGCACCTTCTCCTTCAACTCGCCTCATGGCGCGTGCCCAGTATGCACAGGACTGGGCCTGCAAATGGAACCCGACCCCGATCTTATTATCCCAGATAAGAATCTCAGCATAGCCGAGGGTGGGGTGGCTCCATGGGCCAGGTCGTTCCAATCGGGCGATAGCTGGATGCTCGAAGTGCTGGAGGCGGTGGCTCGCCAGTTCGGCTTCAACGTGGAAACTCCTCTCAAAGACCTGACCGAAGCCCAGATGAACGTGTTGCTGTACGGCAGCAAAGAGCAAAAGATCAAAATCAGGCATAAGACCTACCAGGGCAAGTGGCAAGAGTTCGACCGCGAATTCAGCGGCGTGGTCAACATCGTGAAGAGGCGGCATAGCGAAACCAATTCCGACACGATCAAGAACGAGCTAGAGCTTTACATGACCGACCGCCCCTGCCATGCTTGCCGGGGCCAGCGGCTCAAGCCGGAAAGCCTGGGGGTCACCGTAGACGATAAAAGCATCGCCAACATCGCCAACCTGTCGGTGCGCGAGGCCGTGCGCTTCTTCGGCTACCTTGCGGGCGAAGGCGACAAGTCTAGCCCCCTGTCGGCCAAAGAGCAGTTTATCGCGCGGCAGATACTGAAAGAGATCCGCGCCCGGCTCGGCTTCCTGATGGACGTGGGGCTGGAATATCTTACCATCAATCGCACTGCCGCTACCTTGGCCGGGGGCGAAGCCCAGCGCATTCGCCTCGCCACGCAAATCGGCTCCTCACTCATGGGTGTGCTCTACATCCTCGATGAGCCGTCCATCGGCCTGCACCAGCGCGACAACGCCCGCCTTATCAATACCCTCTTGCACCTGCGCGACCTGGGCAACACCCTGATCGTGGTCGAGCACGACGAAGAAACCATGCAGGTTGCTGACTGGCTGATAGACGTGGGGCCAGGCGCGGGCGAGCACGGGGGTAAGATCGTGGCCGAGGGCACTTACGAAGAAGTACTGCGCGACCCCGACTCAATCACAGCCAAATACTTGCGGGGCGAACGCGAAATCGCAGTGCCGAAGAAACGCCGCGGTGGGAACGGCAAGAGCATCACCGTTTACAATGCCTACGAGAACAACTTGAAGCACATTACGGTCGAGTTCCCACTCGGCAAGTTCATCTGCGTGACGGGCGTGTCCGGGTCAGGCAAATCTTCTCTAATACACGAGGTGCTTTCTCGCAAGCTCAGGCAGGTTGTGAGCCGGTCGAAAGAGAAACCCGGCGCTCACGAACGGGTGGAGGGGATCGAGAATATTGACAAGATGATCGAGATCGACCAGTCGCCCATCGGCAGAACTCCCCGCTCGAACCCCGTCACCTATACGGGCGCGTTTGGGCCTATCCGCGATATATTCGCCAAAGTGCCCGAAGCCAGGGTGCGCGGCTACGACGCGGGACGGTTCTCGTTCAACGTAAAAGGCGGGCGTTGCGAAGCATGCCGGGGCGACGGTATTATCCAGATCGAGATGCAGTTCTTGCCCGACGTATATGTGCCGTGCGAGGTGTGCCACGGGGCACGCTACAACCGCGAAACCCTGGAGATCAGGTACAAGGGCAAGAACATCGCCGAAGTGCTCGACATGACAGTCGAAGAAGCAGCAGAATATTTCGAGAATGTGCCCGCTGTCAGGAACAAGCTGAAGACATTGTGCGATGTTGGCCTGGGCTACGTCCGCTGTGGCCAGCCCGCCACTACCCTTTCGGGCGGTGAGGCCCAGCGCATCAAGCTGGCCGCCGAGCTATCGCGCAAGGCCACTGGCAAGACCCTTTATATACTGGACGAGCCGACCACCGGCCTCCACTTCGCCGACATCGAGCGCCTGCTACACGTACTCCAACGGCTGACCGATCAGGGCAATACGATACTCGTTATCGAGCACAATCTGGACGTGATCAAGACGGCCGATTGGCTGATCGACCTCGGTCCCGAAGGCGGCGACGCAGGCGGGGAGGTCGTGGCTGTCGGCACGCCTGAGCAGGTCGCCGATACGGAGGAGTCCTACACGGGACAGTTCCTGCGGCGCGTACTGCATGGCCGTGAGAAAAAGGGAGCAGCCTAACTTAATTAGCAACCCAATCATGTCCGGCTAACGAGGGAGATATACATGCTTATCATAGATATAAGTGGTGTTGTCACAAAAGATGGCGAGGCCAAACTGACCATACAAGTCCCACCTGATGTGCCACCAGGAGAGCATCGCTTCAGAGTTGTACTTATTGACCAGGCTAGCGCCGAAGGCGCTCGAACGCTGCACATTCCGCCGATCCATATCGATCAGTGGCCGGAGGGGCTGTCGTTGAGCCGAGAAGATATGTATGGTGATTGGGGCCGCTAATCCATGTTTGTAGATACAAACATTTCAGTTTATGCCAGTATACCTGTCTCTCCCTTTTATGAAGCCGCACAAAGTTTATTGCAAAGCCTTGCTCAAGCTCACACGCAACTTTTCATCAGCCGGCAAATTCTGCGCGAATATATAGCAGTGCTGAGTAGGA
>DATINP010000262.1:0-17804 GCA_035474135.1 Chloroflexia bacterium
ATTGCAGAACATGAAGTTGCCAGATTCCCGTTAGCACGAGCGCGAGAGGCAGCAGGAGGCGCACAGACCAGTGTCCTCGGCTGAACGTGCTCCACAACGAGGAGATGCCCGCCCCGGCGAGGGCCGCCACGGGAGGACCAAGCAGGACGAGGTAGTAGGTGTGGAATATGCCCTGCGCGAAGCTAAAGACGAGGGCATTGGTAACGAACCAGCCGCCGAACAGCAACAGGTAGCGACTGCGTGAGTCTCTGAGTCGCTTCCTGTTGACCCATATCGCCGCTACTACTCCTATGGCCAGCAAGGGGAAGAGCCAGCTCCACTGGTCTGCCAGGTCGTTACCGAACAGGCGCGTGATGCCGGGTGTGCCCGAACTGAACGGGTTGCCAAATCCTCCTCGCCCGCCGAACCCTTCACCCGCTCCAGTGACGCGGCCCAGCCCATTGTAGTTGAAGATCAGATCGAACTCGCTGTTCGTCTGGCTGCCTCCTACCCATGGGCGGCTGGCGGCGGGCGTAAGATCGACGATAGCGGCCCACGAGAAGGAGACCACTGCTAGCACAGCGGTAGCCAGGGTCAGGTGCAGTATACGCCTTGGCCAGCTTACTCTTGCCATCAGGAAGTAGAGGAGATAGAACGCGGGCAGTACGATAAAGGCTTCGAGCATCTTGATGTTGAAGCCCAAACCCACCAGCGCGACTGCCAGCGATAGCTGCCAGAGGCGGCCTGTTTCGGCTGCCCTGAGCATGGCCCAGGCCGCGAGAGTGAGGGCGAAAGTGAGAAGCGCGTCGAGGTTGTTCGAGCGAAAGATGGCGACCGCTATTGGCGTTATGGCCATAGCGAGTGCGGCCGTAAGCCCTGCAACCGAGCCGAAGTACTTGCGCGCCAGGTGATAGATGATGGCGACTGTGCCCAGCCCTGCCAGCACTTCAGGCAGGACGAGCGAGAAGCCGTTGAAGCCGAAGAGCCAAGCGCTTGCGGTTTGTATCCAGAGGCCGAGCGCAGGCTTGTCTACCGTAATGAAACCTCCCGCATCGTAAGCGGCAAAGAAGAAGTTGTGCCAGTCGCGAAGCATGCTTTGCACAGCTACGGCATAATAGGTGTTGCCGTAGCCGTTTTTGCTTATCTCCCAGATGTTAAGCCAGGCGGCCAGCACCAGGATAAGTGCCAGTCCGCCAATTTCCAGTATCCTCCACTGTACAGCAGCCATGGTTAGACTCGTGCGTCTTGGCTGCGTCATCGTAGTGGCTGTTGTTTGTGTATCGGTTGCGATCATGAATATGCTCGTGTCTTTCCTATATATGGCGCTTGATCATCTGTTTTGAAGTTTGCCTTGATATAAGCGTTCTGGTTTAAGGTTAGCAGGGCTAGATTAATGGCAGCTAAGAGGATAATTAAGATTCGCTTAAGGCTAGACCCCGAGAGGCAGTGTGAGACTCTTTGTGGGCACCATGCGTTCTGCCCGTCCGGACTATTGACAGGGTCCGACTTCCATGCTACTATGATCATGCTGTAATATGGAATATCGTTCCACATTATGGGACGAACTTGGAGTCGCACAATGATAAATACGAACAACAACCAGCAGAACCAGGTGCTGGTTATTGGCAAGGCTGCGCGCTTGCTTGAAGCGTTTCGTGCCGATGACATCCTGGGCCTCTCTGAACTGAGCGAGCGCCTCGGCATGAGCAAAAGCACGGCGCATCGCCTGCTCAGCAGTCTTGAGCAGGTGGGTTTTGTGACAAGGGAGTCGAAACCGGGCACATACCGGCTGGGGCTAAAGCTATTTGAACTGGGTAGCCTCGTGCAAGAGCGACTGGAACTGCGCCGCATCGCACTCCCATTTATGTCCAGGCTTGTAGACCAGACCGACGAGACAGCCTTCCTCGTGATTCGTGACGGCTTGCAAGGTGCCTGCATTGAGCGCATTGATGGTCGTCATGTGCAGTCGCTCGTCCTCAAGATGGGCGGCTCGCTGCCTCTACATGCAGGCGCGGGCACGCGTTGTTTGCTTGCTTACTCGCCCCCAGAAGTGCTGGAGCAATTGCTGGCGGCCGGCCCACTTGAAGTCTTCACCCCATACACGGTAATTGATCCCGAGGCCGTGCGGGCCGATGTTGTGCAGACGCGCAGGCAGGGCTACGCGCTGAGCTACCAGGATGTGACAATCGGGGTGGTCGCGGTGGGCGCGCCTCTATTTGATCATCGCAACGTCGTTGTGGGCGCACTTAGCGTTTGCGGCATCACGCCGCGCTGGACGGACGAGCACATGGCACAGGTGTCGGCCTTGCTATTCGCAGCAGCGCGGCAGATTTCGCTCAAAATGGGCTGGCAGCCGCCGGCTAGTGCTTCGGCGGAGTCGGTATCGGCGCAGGACGACAACCGACAACCGATTACCGAACGTCGCCGGTTTTCCCTGTTTGCTCATCATGACATCAGGCGCTAGCCAGTGACACGGCAGTAGAGCAGATGCGGATGCTGTTCGCTTGAGATGATTTGCAGTACCTCAGGTTTTGGGTGACGCAAGGGGGCCAAGGTTATGGTTTGGGATGAAGAGCGTGCCGTGCGGTTGCAGGCGGATTTGCAGGAGGCCGGCCTCGACGCTCTGGTGGTACGACTGCCGGAGAACGTGCTTTTTCTGACCGGATATTGGCCCATGAGCGGTATGTCATGGGTGCTGTTGGTGCGGGGCGAGGAGCCTGTCGTGCTGGCTCCAGTAGGTGAGGAAGAGTGGGTAGAGCGCGCGGTTGACGCCAATAACGCCCGCTATTACGGCTGGGGTGGTGTGAACGATTCCCCGCCCGAGGTGCAGATAGGGCAGTTGCTGGGTGACCTGCGCAAGAGTTTCGGCTTACGAGGCAAGCGTGTGGGCTATGAAGGTAGCTTTGAGACCGTAGCCCCGCCCTACCTGAGCGCCGAGCACCACGTTTCGGCCATCCCCTCCATGCGCGTGCTGAGGGCGGTGTTCGAGGGTGATCTGGCAGACGCGACCGACAGCTTGCAACTGTGGCGCAGCACCAAGACGGCGAAAGAGGTGGCCGCCTTGAGGCTGGCCAACGAAGTGGCTGCGCTGGGCCTGCGGGCCTTCGTCGGAGCGGCCACACCCGGCGCCAAAGAAGCCGAAGTTTCGGCTGCAGTGGAAGCGGCCATTTATGGGCAGGGTACAGGCTACAAGGACGTGCGCAGGTGCCGGGGCTGGGCCGAGGTGATGTCGGGGCCGGACGAGGGTGCGGTGTCCTGGTACCAATACCTGATTTCGAGCGACCGCCGTCTGCAGGAAGGGGACACAGTCCTATTGGAGCTTGGCACCGTTGTCGAAGGGTACTGGTCCGACCTGACACGCACTGTGGTGGCGGGACGGGCAGACGAACGCACACGCGACGCATATAGCGCCGTGCTGGAGGCGCAGCAGGCCGCCATTGATGTGCTAAGGCCGGGAGTTACGGGTGCACAGGTACATGCTGCTGCCTATAATACTCTGGAGGCCAGGGGGTGGGCGCAGCATTTCCCCCACGGCACGGGGCACGGCACGGGCTTCCGCTACCACGAGTCTTTCCCTGTGTTCGTTCCCAGCTACCGTAAGTCGTTGGCCGAGGGGATGGTGGTGACGATAGAGCCGGGGGTATACCAGAAGGGCTTCGGCGGCATCCGTATCGAGGACAACGTGCTGGTGACGGCAGACGGCCCGGACGTGTTGAGCGACTTTCCAAAAGCATTGGTGGAAACGAACGGCGATACATACGGTGGGTCGCGTGCGCGGAGGGCAAGAGACTACGAAGGGTATGAGGACTAAGGGTGTTCGGGTGCAGGGTCACACTCGCTGAGCGCCGAAAAAGGAGGTCACCCGGAGAAGGAGTGAGGTCGGGAAAGGCGTTAAGTGGTAGAATTATGGTGGGGAATAAGCGAAGGTAGAGTGGCACATGATATTTGACCCAGGAGGCACACAAAATGGTAAATACTAAAGATCGAAAAACAGAGATTATCCCCACAGGCAAACAGAAAGACAGCAGCCAAAACATAGCCGACATGCAGATTTATCTGGCGGGCAAGTGGAGCGAGGGCGGAGGCAAGCCCTACACCGTCCTCTGCCCCTATGACCAACAGCCCGTGGCGCGTGTACACCGGGCCGATAAGGACGATCTGGAGCAGGCGATACAGGCAGCAGTGCGCGCCTTCAAGGTCACGCGCGCTTTACCGGGACACAAGCGGGCCGAGATTTTGCGCAACATATCCGCAGGCATAAAGGCGCGCGCCGAGGAGCTATCGCGCACGGTTGCGCTGGAGGCGGGCAAGCCCATCAGACACGCACGTATCGAGGTAGGACGGGCGGTGCTGACCTTCGCGGTGGCGGCAGAGGAAGCCACCCGTATTGAAGACGAGGCCCTGCATATTGATGCGATACCGGGCGGCGACGAGCGACAGGGGTTTGTGCGCCGCTTCCCCGTTGGGCCGATTGCCGCTATCACTCCGTTCAACTTCCCTCTGAATCTGGTGGCGCACAAGGTCGCGCCTGCGATCGCGGCGGGATGTCCCATTGTGCTCAAGCCCGCCGCGCAGACGCCGGGCGCGGCCCTCAAACTGGCCGAGATCGTGGCAGAGTCGGGTTGGCCCGCCGAGGCATTGAGCGTGCTGCCTATGAACAGCGCCGACGCTACGCCCCTGGTCGAGGACGAGCGATTTGCCCTGCTCACCTTCACGGGGTCGCCTGTCGTGGGTTGGGATATGAAAACGAGGGCGGGCCGTAAGCGCGTGACGCTCGAACTGGGCGGCAACGCGGGGGTTATTGTGCACGAGGATGCCGACCTCAACCTTGCCGCGGAACGTTGTGTCACGGGCGGCTATTCGTATGCGGGGCAAAGCTGCATCAGTGTGCAGCGCATATTCGTGCACGAGTCGGTCTATGACCGCTTCCTGTCGCTGCTCGTGCCGAGAGTGAAGGCGCTGAAGGTGGGACCACCTTTGGACGAGGCCACCGACGTGGCGTCCCTGATCAGCGTCAAGGACGGCGAGCGCGTCGAATCGTGGCTGCGCGAGGCGCAAAAAGCTGGCGCGAAATGTCTGGTGGGTGGAGGCGTCGAGAAAGCCGTCGTCCAACCTTCAGTCATAGTAGACGCAGGGCCGGACCTGCAAGTCAACAGGAGCGAGGTATTCGCGCCGGTGGTCACCGTCCAGAAGTACACCACTTTTGACGAGGCGCTGGAGGCCGTGAACGACAGCGACTTCGGCTTGCAAGCGGGAGTGTTCACCAACGACGTGAAGCGCATCTTCAGGGCCTTCGACGAACTGGAGGTGGGCGGGTTGATCATCAACGACGTACCCACCTGGCGCGTAGACCAGATGCCCTACGGCGGCATCAAGCAGTCAGGTTTTGGGCGCGAGGGCCTCAAGTACGCGATAGAGGAGATGACCGAGCCGAAGCTGCTGGTGATAAATCTGGGCGGGTAGTAACGAGTGACCGGTGACCGGTGACCGGTGACCAGTAAGACGACAAAGAACGTATTATTTCTGCTCACCGGTCACTGAAGGAGAGGAGATGCAAGGGACTCAACTTCGTTGGGGTGTGCTGGGCACGGCGCGCATCGCGGACAAGGTAGTGCACGGCATGAAATTGGCCGAGAACAGCGTGCTTGTCGCTATCGCCAGTCGCGACCTGAATACGGCGCAGGCGTGGGCTGAGGCTCGCGGCGTGCCTCACGCTTTCGGCAGGTACGAGGAGATGCTGGCTTCAGACGTTATAGATGCCGTGTATATTCCTCTGCCCAACGGCCTGCACAAAGGCTGGAGTGTGAAGGCGCTGGAGAGCGGCAAGCATGTGCTGTGCGAGAAGCCACTGGCCAACAACGCGGATCAGGTGCGCGAGATCATAGCGGCGAGCGAGGCTACGGGCTTGAAGGCAATGGAGGCTACTATGTATCGCTTCCACCCTGCCGTTGCGCGCATGCAGCAACTGCTGGCCGAGGGCGTTATCGGCGAGGTGAAAGTGATCCGGGCTACCTTCGGCTTCCGTCTTGAAAGGCCCAACGATGTGCGCTGGAGCCCCGATTTGGGCGGTGGGGCGCTCTTGGACGTAGGATCGTATTGCGTGAACAACGCGCGCCTGGTGGCAGGGAGCGAACCTCTGGGTGTAGTAGCATGCCAGGTGCTTTCGGCGGGTGGGGTAGACATTGAAACAGTGGGCGTGCTTGAATTCCCTGAGGGGGTGCTGGCGGCGATAGATTGCAGTTTCGAGACAGGGCCGGGCGCTCACCAGGGACTAACAATCTCGGGCACAAAGGGGCGCATGTTCATAGCCCAGCCGTTCAGCAGGGAGGAAGAGCCGTTGCAGATAGTGATCGACGGCGGAGGGGCCAAGCACACAGTTGAGGTGCCGGGCGCGGACCACTATCACATGATGGTCGAGCATTTCGCAGATGCCGTACTACACGATCACCCTTTGGCATACACGTTGCAAAATAGCCTGGGCAACATGAGGGTACTTGACGCGCTGAAGGAAGCCGCGCGCAGTGGACGACGTGTGGAGTTGTGAGTTCTGAGTTCTGAGTTCTGAGTTCTGGGCTTGGTGGGGAGGTGGGAAAAGAGAGCATGGCGCACATGATAACCTCCATGGGCGAGATATTGGTTGACTTCCTACCTATAGCAAGCGAGAGGAAGACCGAGGGCTTCAGCATGCACGCCGGGGGGTCGCCCTTTAATGTGGCGATGGGGGTGGCGCGGCTAGGACTGCCGGTGGCGTTCGCGGGCAAACTCTCGACCGACCTCTTTGGCCGCTTTCTACTGGCACGCGTGCAGGCCGAGGGAGTGGACACGCGCTTCTTGCTTACGAGTGAGGCCCAGAGCACGCTCGCGTTCGTGGCGAAAGAGAACAACGAACCTGTGTACGCCTTCTACTGCGAAGGCACTGCTGACACTCTGCTTACGCCCGACGATATACCCGCCGCCCTGTTTGAGGAGACGGGCATTTTACATTTCGGCTCGATCAGCCTGCTGCTCGGTACCACTCCGGCTGCGGTGGTGTCTACTGTTGAGCGGCTGAAGGGCAGAGCACTCCTGTCGTTTGATCCCAATGTGCGACCTAGTCTGGTGCGTGACGAGGTCGCATATCGTAGTCTGCTCGACAGGGTATTCGCGCTGGCTGACATCGTCAAGATCAGCGCCGCCGACCTCGATTGGCTGTTGCCGGGGCTGGACGTGGAGGAGGCATCGGCGCGCTTACTGGCGCTCGGACCCGCGCTGGTGGTGGTCACGCGGGGCGACAAGGGCGTGCTGGCGAAGCGGGAAGGTCAGATTTGGGAAGTGCCCGCTCTCGATGTGCAGGTAGTAGACACGGTGGGGGCGGGCGATGCTTTCAGTTCGGGCATGTTAGCCGGCTTCGCTGAGCGTGGCGTGGTGTCGCGCTCTGGGTTAGAGCACCTGCAGCCAGAGGAGCTTATACAGGTGCTGCGGCTGGGCGCCGCGGTGTCAGGGTTGACTTGCACGCGAGCGGGAGCCGATCCGCCCACACGGGCCGAGGTGTCGCTCTTTACCAGCGACGCGCCGGGCCGATATTTCTCGCCGGGGAAATAATATTCTACCAGTAGGGTCAAAGCACAGCCCCTCAGACGAGAACATACCAAGTATTTACTTCTCCTTAATTATTTTAAGTTTTGCCTTAAAATACTAGCCCATTCTGATCCTTCACCTTGATTTCTATTGACTCGGCATGAAGTCGCTGCTATAATTGTGCGACGGAGCATCTGCCCGGTTTATCTGGGCTGATGTTCCCGATTCCTATTTCCATGTCCTCCATTTTGAGCGAAGGGATAAGTGAACCATGTTTCGTTCTGTTACTGCTCGCTTCTGTATCTATCTCGTGGCTACCTTCACACTGGTGCTCGCAGGTTGCGATAGCTCTCCGGCCGCCACTTCCACCCCCGTTCAGCCCGCAGCTGCTACGGCTGCACCCACCAGCGCTAACACGCCCGCCGCTGTGGCCACGGCTACCACTGCTGCGGTGCCCGCGAACACTGCCACCACACCCGTCACACCTACTGCGGCCAGCGCCGACCTGAGTGGCAATCTGAGCTTTTTGGTGTTCGGCGAGCCGGCAGAGGCGCAAGCCTTTGTGGACGTTGCCAACGGCTTCCAGGCGGACAACCCCAACGTGAAGATCGACACGGTCGAAGTGCCGTCGCAGCCCGACCATCTTGTCAAGCTTGCCAGTTCGTTTGCTGCGGGCGACCCTCCGGACGTGTTCGTGATCGACTATCGCCGCTACGGCCTCCTGCAAAACTCGGGCGTGATCGAGCCTGTTGAGCCATACCTGGAGAAGAGCACAGTTATCCAGGCGACCGACTTCTACACCAAGCCGCTGGAGCCGTTCACGGTCAATGGCCAGCTTCAGTGTATCCCTATGAATATGTCGAGCCTGGAGGTCTATTACAGCAAGGACCTGTTCGACCGTGCGCACCTCCCCTATCCCACGGATGGCTGGACCTGGGACGACTTCTTGAACGACGCGAAGGCCATCACTGCGCTGAGCACCCCCGACGACAAGATCTACGGCGTGGGTATAGACCCCCAATTGATCCGCCTTGCACCTTTCGTGTGGGCGAACGGTGGCGACATCGTGGACGATAATCTGCACCCCACCCACTTCACCCTCGACACCCCCGCCGCGAAGGAGGCGTTCCAATGGTTCGTCGACTTGCAGGTGAAATATCACGTGGTCGCCAGCCAGGAAGAGAACGTATCCGAGCAGGACCAGACGCGCTTCATGTTCAATACTCTCGGGATGTGGCTGTTGAGCCGCCGGGTAGTGCCTGCGTTGCGTACCAGCAGCGGCTTTTCGTGGGACGTAGCGCCGATGCCGGTTGGCAAGGAGAAGGTAAGCATCCTCCACACAGACGCTTATTGCATCTCGAAGGCGTCCCAGAATAAAGAGTTGGCGTGGAAGTTCGTTGAGTACGCCAACGGCCCGGTGGGCCAGGTAATTGCCGCCAAGACAGGCCGTACGGTGCCCTCCCTCATCAGTGTGGCCCTTTCGCCCACCTACCTGGAATCGGACAAGCCGCCCGCGAACAGCAAGGTGTTCCTGGATATGGGTCCTTTTTTGCGTTCTACCCCCCAGATCGGCACCTGGCCCGATATCGAATTGCGCGCCAACGCCGCCATTCAGCAGGCGTTCTACGGCGAGATCTCCGTGGACGAGGCTATCCAACAGATAGAGGAAGGCACAGCAGCCGACTTTCAGTCTGAGCACTTTCCACAGACGATCGTGGTTCCCACCGTTGTGCCGGGTAGACACGGCGAGGACGACTGAGAATATAGCAGCTATTTAAGCGAAGGGAGGGTTGAGGCAAGGACGACTATCGAGGGGTAGTCTTATGATAGGCAAGCGTGAGGCAACACACAAATTCGAGGAGGATTTCAATGAGGAAACTAATCATCATGGGTATGGCGGCGCTGTTGGCACTCTCGTTCGGGATGGGTCAGGCATCGCATGTCATGGCGCAGGGTAAAGTGGTGCGCATCACCCTCATAGACGAGAATGGGTCGGGGGAAGACGGATCGGCCCAGATCACTGACCAGGGCGACGGTACCACTAAAGTCGAACTGATCATGACCAATGCGCCGGACGGAGCCGTACAGCCGGCCGGCATACACGAAGGCAGTTGTGCCAATCTTGATACCGATGTGGCATATCCCTTGGAGGCAATACAGTCCCTCAAGTCCACCAGCACGGTGAAGGTGTCGTTGGCTGATCTTACCAACTCCAAGTACGCCGTGGTCGTCACCAGGTCTGCTTCGGATAACACTGTGATCTCCTGCGGCATTATGCCATCAGCAGCAGTTGTTAGTGGGGTTGAAATGACGATGGATCAGGCGATGGAAACTCTGCTCGACCAGGCCAATGAACTCGCGGGTACGATCGCGAAGAAGGAAGCCGACGCGTCTACCAACGCATACAACGCTTTCCACGCCACCTTCGCCGCCCACGAGGACGACATCAAGGCCAAGTCTGCACCCGACCAGGCCGAGCTTGAGGACGCCATGCACGCAGTGAGGGACGCGATCAATGAAGGCAATTGGGACGAGGCCACCACGGCAGCCGCCACCCTGATTACCAAGGTCACTGAGGCGCGAGAAGCTCTGGCAGATCTAGACGAAGCAGCGGGTGCTCCCAGCACGGGTTCACCCATGATGGACGCTTTGAACACACTGGAAAGCCAGGCAAACGATCTCGTGCGCGAGACGGGCAACAAAGACACGGACGGCACCCAGGCCGCCTATGACGCGTTCCATACCACCTTCGCCACCAATGAGGACGCCGTGAAGGCCCAGAACGCCAGCGCGCAGGCGATGGTAGAAGATGCTATGCACGAGGTGCGTGATGCCTTCCAGGCAGGCAACTGGGACAAGGCCTCCGATGCGTCCAATGAGCTTGTGGACACCGTCAAAGAAGTCAGGGACGTGCTCTCGGGCGCGAGCGGCGGTAGCACACTACCCGTCACCGGCACAGGTGGAATGCCCCTTGGCACGGGACTGGGTCTGGTCGTCCTTGCGCTTGGGCTTCTCTCTCTGGGCGTGGCCACGCGCAGGCGGGCCGCCCGCTAGCAAGAGCCGACTCGTATCGATCCATTGGCGCTTCGAGACCGACTAAACGAGAGCCACTCCCAGCCGGAGTGGCTCTCGACATTGACCATACGATAAATAACCCGGCACAATGACTGCAGCCCTCGTGTCAACAGGGCCAATAGGCACTAATCTTTATATGCGCTACCGAAACCAACTGCTGCTTATGCTGGCCCCGTTTCTGTTGGGGCTGATCGTGCTCGTGGTTCTTCCCGCGACAGCCAGCCTGGCGGTGGCCTTCTTTAACTATACTCCGCTTCATCCCGCCGGCTTTACATGGGATGGCCTTGGCCAGTTTTCGCAGTTGCAGGCCGATTCCCAATTCTGGCGGGCGCTCAGCAATTCACTCCTGTACACACTGTTCTCGGTGCCACTGCGCATGGTGGGCATCCTGGGTCTGTCCCTGTTCCTCGAAAAGAGGCGCAAAGGCATAGGCACTGTGCGGGCCGCCGCCTATCTTCCCACCATTATCCCGGACGTGGCCTATGCACTCACCTGGCTGTGGATCGTGAACCCCCTGTTCGGGCCAATCAACCAGATATTGCGTGCCCTGCATCTGCCTGCGCAAAGTTGGCTGATACAGCCGGCCGGCGCGCTGGGCATCGTGGTTGGGATGAGCGTATGGCAGATAGGCGAAGGGGTGGTTATCACACTGGCCGCGCTGCGCGACGTCCCGCAAGACCTGTACGATGCCGCCCTGACCGACGGCGCGGGTTGGTGGATGCGGCTGAGGGCGCTTGTGCTGCCGCTGATCGCGCCCACGTTCCTGTTATTGCTCTTTCGAACCACAATCGTGAGCCTACAGGATAATTTCGCACCTTCCTACATCCTGACCCACGACAATCCCACCTTCCTGAACTATGCTATTTATTTTCTGCCTCTCAAAATCTACACGGAGGCCTTCCAGAACTTCCGCTTTAGCTATGCGGCGGCCATAATCTGGGTGATGTATGGCGTCACCGCCCTGATTGTCTTCTTCCAGTACATTGCCACGCGACGTTGGAGCGAGGCCGCTTATGACTAGCAAGCGTGCAAGATCGGGGCGCGCTAGGCTCAGACTGCCGCTGTGGTACGTCGCGGCGTTCATCGTGAGCGCCATCTTCCTGGTGCCGCTGGGTTCGATGATCGTGGGTTCGCTCAGGCAGCCGGGGCTGCCCCCGCCGAGAGTAATTGAGTGGTTGCCCAATCCCATTTCGCTGGGCAACTATGTACGGGTATTTCAGGTGATCGACCTGGGGCGGTACATCCTCAACACGCTGGTGGTGGAAGGACTGGCCGTGCCTGTGACGCTGGTCGTGTCGTCGTGGGCGGGGTTTGCCCTGTCGCAATTGCGCAACCGCCTGTCGCAATCTATCATGGCCGTCACCTTTTTGCTGCTTTTCTTGCCCGAAACGGCACTGTGGGTCAGCCGCTTCATCCTCTACAGGTGGGTGGGCGTTATCGACACGCCTTTCGCGCTGGCCGCCCCGTCGATATTCGGCACGACTCCTATCTACATGCTGATCTTCTACTGGACTTTTAGGCGCGTGCCCGATGAGATCTGGGAGGCTTCTCACCTTGATGGGGCAGGGGCGTTGCGCGCCTGGTGGACCCTGGGCGTGCCAGCGGGGCGCGCGGCTTTCGCCGCAGTGGGTGTGTTGACTTTCTTTTACTACTGGCGTGAGTTCACCGAGCCGCTGCTCTATATACAGACCGCGCAGAGGTACACGCTCGCGGTGGGGTTGGCCTATCTTGAGCAGTTGGATCCGACCAACTGGCCCATTCTGCTAGCAGGGTCAGTGATTGTTACCGCGCCGCTGATAGTGGTATTCCTGGTGGCCCAACCATTCTTCCTCGAACCGATCGAGCGCACGGGCGCTCCTGTCACGCTTTCCGTGGCTGAGTAGGAGGCAAGGCCAAGTGCGTAGGAACTTTTCCTGCGTCAGAGGCGTTTCTATAAGAGATATATTTGGGTTGCGAATGATACTCGAACAGAGAATGAGTCGCAGGCGACACGGATATTGGCCGGGTATGTCTGCCGTTGCCACTTCAGGGTGGCATACTACTTGCGGATTGGCGACTCAGCTACAGGGCACGTGGTTGTTTGCATGCCCAAGAAGGAGGTCGTGTGATGATTAAGTATTTTACGGCGCTGGTAGGACTAGCAGTGCTTGCGATGGGGGTTGCTTTGCCTATGACGGCCTCTGCACAGCAGGGAGGCAGTCTTGCGGGCACGAGTTGGGAACTGACGCAGTACGCGGTGCAGAAGTCAGCGTTTGTGCCTGCAGTGGGTGAGCACCACCCAACGATCATGTTCTCGAACGATGGCTATGTGGGCGGGAATGCGGGTTGCAACAGCTATGGTGGCCCGTACACCCAATCGGGCGATCAATTGAACATAGGCACATTGATCAGCACTCTGCGAGCATGCTTGGATCAGGGCGTGACCGATCAGGAACACTTGATCCTGAGCGTGCTGAGTGGGGACGTGGCCGCAACAGTGAGCGGGAACCAGCTTACACTAAGTTCTCCGGCGGGAACGTTGGTATTTGCGGCGGCTGCAAGCCAGCCCAACGGGCCAGGCACCCCCGGCATGCCGCAGACGGGTCTGCCGGACGCCGGGTGGCCTTTGCTGCTGGCCGGGGCGACGATACTGGTGGCGCTGGGATTGGTCGTGCGTCTGGCCGTGGCGAGGGAATAGCAAGATGTGCTAAGCAGTAATGCTTAGCGAATCAGGTCCGTCCTCTCAGCACCTTGACCTCTCTGGGCTGCTTGCCAACAGGATGGAGGGCGAGGGTCACGCGGTCGGGTGTTGATTCTTTGCGTTCCCAGCTATATGCGCCGGGGAAATGCGCGTCGAGAATGGCGAGCACGTCTTGCATACCGTCCGGTGGCGCCCATACTTCGAGGCTTTCGCCTGGCCTGAGTTGCCGGAAGGTGGTCACGAGACGGGGTTCGATGTCGGTGGGCGGGATGTAGCGCAGTTCTACCACGATGGGGCGTGCCAGCACGGGCGGCCTCGCTGCCGGAGGCTTGTAGACGAAGATGTGCCACTCGTCCTCTTTGGCTTGTTGGGCATACCACTCAACGCCCATCTTCTGCCAGATGTCATAGAGGGGTTGAGGCTCCCACCGGTGGCGGATGCCAATCACCTCGCCCAGTTCCATGCCTCTAACCGCTACGTTGATGGGCAGCATCGGGTCGCCCAGTACGTCGTCTATCGGTAGCACGTCAACCCAGTGCAGGCTTGTTTCGCTCACGTCCTGCATCCAATCGGGCGGCGACGTAGGTGACTGGGGCACCTCCTGAGGGGGATCGTTCTGCGAGGGGACGCCGCTGCCGCTCATTTGTGCGAGGCTGGCCAGAAGCTCGCTTTCGGAAACACGGGCCATAGCTGCTACGCGGCGCAGGCTGATGCGGGGCGACATATGCTTGCGCATGAAGGGGTTGCGCAGTCGCTCGAAGTCGTGCGGCCTTAGTGACACGATGTAATCGAGCGCGCCCGGCACAGCGTCCAACACCCTGTTGAGGCGGGTGTCGCCGGTAAACGAAAGAGGTGTGGGGTCCGGGCGGTTCATGACGGGGAGTCTCCATGTGTGCCAATCGTAGCACGCAATATTACATACTATATTATAGCAGATCGGGCGATTCTTGCGGGCGACTCAGGGTTACAGAGGTGAAGTCTAGCGGCGCGTTTCGCGTGGTAGGTTGGGGTGGAGGTAGCGATGGGCCTCGAGGTCTTGCACCGTGACAAGACCCCCATTCACCTGCACCCATTCCTCTATTTGTGGCAGCATACTCTTTATGCGCGCGGCCTGGTCTACGATAATGATCACCATAGGCAGATGCTGCACAAGGTCGGCGAGGCCCGCTGTGGTGATCGAGCGGCTGGAGGCGCTGTAGCCCGCCAGCCCTTTGAGCACGGTAGCGCCGGCCCCGTTATTCTGTCGCACCAACTCCAATATTTCCAGGTAGAGCGGTCTGTGGCGGACGTGGTCGGTCTCCTTAATGTAGACAGTTAGCTGCTGCATATGCTCCCGTTCGGGCTGGCCGCCAGGGGCTTGCGCGTTTGGTGTGTCTTCCATGATGGGTCGCTCCCGCTTCTCTATCTGTTTGCCTTCAATATCTATCTTACATCAACTCCGATGATCGCGTGGCACGTTTGTTGCACGCCACTTTCTTGACGGCTGTGCCTGGTTATCATGAAAGGGGATGCTGGCCATGAGAATATTGAGAAGCAATGCGGAGGACGATCAAACGGGTAAGGCCTTGAGGAGCAAAGCACAGCAGCCAGTATGCGTAACGCGAGGAGTGCGGGGCTTCCTTTTACATATGTCAGGGGCAGCGGAAGTTATGCCAGCAAGAGCATGGCACAGGGGATCGAGGGCAACTGGCACACAACTTGCATACGATATTATGTGCCTGGCAATTACGCCACGCGGAGCAAGCACTCCCAAGCATTATCATAAGGAGGCACCAAGATGACCAGTTGGAACAGAGGCAAACAAAACGAGGAAGAAGGCGAGCGCAAGATGAACAAGCGCGACGCGGAAGATAAGGTCGAAGGCGCCGCCCAGAAGGTTGCAGGTGAGGTTGAGCAAGGCGCGGACAACCTGGGCGATTATCTTAGCGGCAAGCAGAGTGACCTTGATGGTGATAACAGCAACATGAACGGGGAGCGCAATATGCGCTCGGACGTGAATGACTAATTTATACAGAGAAGCACCACACAGCCGGTAATTGATACCGGCGTGTAGTTACCACGGTACACACGAGTACCGGACGAGGAGTGAGCATAGTGCTCACTCCTTTTTGTTGCCCATCCCGGCATGCTTGCGTAAGTATGAAGCATCGTGTGGGTGGTTGGAGCCGATAGTAAATGCTAGAATATCTACGAGACCGAAAGCCCACACCTTGTAAGGCATTTAAACAGTTCTAACCACCATGAACCGAAACGAACAACAAGGCAGCGCGCCCAGCCCCCACCCAAGCCCGACTGTGCTGGTGGTCGACGACGAAAAGACCCTTCGTGATGTATTGGAGTACAACCTTAGCCGCGAAGGCTATGGCGTATTTACGGCTGCGGATGGTGCCGAGGCTATACGGCTGGCGTATGCCGAGCGTCCCGATCTGGTGATCCTGGATGTCATGCTGCCGGGAGCGAGCGGCCTTGACGTGTGCCGAGCTATCCGGCGCGAGATGACCGTGCCGATCCTGATGCTCTCGGCGCGCGAAGCCGAGATCGACAAGGTCGTGGGGTTGGAACTGGGCGCAGACGACTACATGACTAAGCCCTTCAGTCTGCGCGAACTGCTGGCACGGGTGCGTGCGATGCTCCGACGGAGCGAGATGTTGCGTGCGCCTGCGGCTGCGGCCGGTATGGGTGCCGAGGTGACTACTCTGGTCGTGGGCGACCTACGCATTGATGAGGTGACGCGCTCGGTGTCGTATGCCGGACAGCCCGTGGAGTTGAAGCCAAGGGAGTTCGACCTGCTTGCCTTCCTTGCGGCGCACCCTGGGCAGGTGTTCTCGCGAGATGTGCTGCTGGATCGCGTGTGGGGCTACGACTATGTGGGCAGTAGCCGCACAGTGGACGTGCACGTCAGCTGGCTGCGCAGTAAGCTGGATTGCGACCCCTCCAGGCCGGCCCTGATTGAGACGGTGCATGGTGTTGGTTACAGGTTCAGACCGCCTGGGTAGATAAGACCGTGGGGTGAGAAGACCGCGTTATGGCATTCCGTGTGTCGCGAACATGGGCGCGCATCGCCCTGAGCTATGTCGCCCTCGTGCTGGCCACGGCAGGCGTACTTGGCGCGCTCCTTAGCAACGAGTTCGAGGGCAGGGAGGAAGCGGCCCTGCACGATAGGCTGGCAGACCAGGCAAGGGTGGTGGCGCGTGATACCGGGCCGCTCCTTGTTTCCGCTGCACCCGAAGCAGACACGAACTCGCTCGCACACGCACTGGCGAACCTCTTTGACACGCGGGTGACTATAATTCGGCCCGACGGGGTCGTGGTAGGCGACTCGGAGGAAGACCCAGCCCTGATGGAGAACCACGCGACGCGCCCTGAGGTTGTACAGGCTCTCGCGCAGCCCGGCACAACGGGCAGCAGCACCCGCACCAGCGCTACTATCCACAAGCCGCTGCTGTATGTAGCGGTGGCGATCACCGTTGAGGGTCAGAGCGGTGTGCTGGGGGTGGCCCGCGTGGCTTACCCGCTGACTGCGGTGGAGCAGGCTCGCAACACCCTGTGGCTGAACGCCCTGCTGGCAGTGCTGCTGGTTAGCGTGCCCGCGGCTTTGCTGGGTGTGTTGCTTGTGCGATCGTTGGTGGGACCCTTAACAGCATTGCGCGAGACGGCGCGCCGGTTCGGGCAGGGCGACCTGGCAGTGCGTGCCCATGTGACGGGCGGGGGCGAGATCGAAGACCTGAGCCGTGAGTTCAACGCCATGGCCGCAGGAATGGGTGAAACGTTGGCCCAGCGCACAGCAGAGCGCAATCGTATGGCTGCGGTGCTCTCCAATATGCACGACGGTGTGATCACCACCGACGACCGAGGCGTGGTGGACACGGTGAACCCGGCGGCTGCGCGGCTCTTTGGAGTCGAGCCGCAGGGGGTACAAGGTCACTCGCTCATCGAGGTCACGCATAATTACGAGCTTCATCAGGCCATGCTCGATCTGCTGACCCGCCCAGGAGAGTACAAGCGCATGGAGGTGGAGGTGGGTACCCGCACGCTGGCAGCCGTGGTGACCGCCGCCCCAGCATCGGGCATCGAGGGCAAAGCGGCAGGGCTGGTGGTGCTGCAGGATATCACTGAGCTGCGCCGCCTGGAGCGCGCTCGCCGAGATTTCGTGGCGAACATCGGGCATGAATTGCGCACGCCCCTCACATCGGTAAAGCTGCTGGTGGAGACCGTGCGGCAGGCGATGCCGGGTGACCCCCAAACCGCCGAGCAGTTTCTGGGCCGTATAGAGGCCGAACTGGATAGGCTCACCCAGCTTGTGCGCGAACTGCTGGAGCTTTCGCGCATCGAGTCCGGCGAGGTGCGGTTGGTACGTACGAGCGTGGAAGTGCGTACTCTGCTGGACGGAGCCGCGGACAGGCTGCGTGCCCAGGCCGAGCGCGCGGGGGTCGCACTCAGCGTCGACTTGCCGGATGTACTTCCGCCGGTATATGCCGACGCAGTGCGTATCGAGCAGGTGCTGGTTAATCTG
>DATINP010000263.1:0-25848 GCA_035474135.1 Chloroflexia bacterium
CAGGCTAGGCACTCAGATCGCCTTTTAGGGGGTAATAGGGGGTATTTATTTCACGTGGAAAGGAGGGTACACAATGAAGGGTAACATTAGCACCAAGGTTGGCAAGCGAGGGACTACATACACAACGCAAATAGACCTACCGCCGGATCCCATCACTGGAAAGCGCCGGCAGAAGCGCATCACCGGTCGCACAAAGCACGAGGTGGATGCCCAGGTGATCCAGGTCAAAGCCTCCATCGCGTCAGGAGGCTTTGCAGAGGCAGATGCCGCTCACATAACCGTTGGCGGTTACCTTGCACGCTGGCTCGAAGCAAGCGCCTCTACGGTGCGCCCCGGGTCACAGCGTCGATATGAGGACGTGGTCCGATTGCATCTTACTCCGATCATCGGGCGGATCGGGCTGGCGAAGCTGACACCGCTTGATGTGCAACGGCTCTATCAGGACCGTCTGGCCCGGGGCCAACTATCGCCGGCTACCGTGAACAGTGTGCACGTGGTACTTCACAAGGCGCTAAAACAGGCGATGCGCTGGGGCTTGCTCACTCGAAATGTCACAGAGGCAGTAGATCCGCCTAGACGCACCATGCCCGTCTATGCTACTTGGACACAGCCGCAAGTCGCGCAGTTCCTAAAGGCGGCAGACGCCCATGAGCACGCACTATTATGGCGATTGGCCTTGCTAACCGGCATGAGGCGCGGCGAGATACTGGGGCTGCGCTGGGATGATGTGGACACAGCAAGAGGGCAGATCGCAGTTAGGCAGACACGCGTCCGGGGCGCAGATGGGCACTACGAGTTCGGCGAACCTAAGACTCAAAAGAGCAAGCGCTCGATCGCGATCCCGCCAACCCTTGCGGATGCCCTGAGGAAGCTACACATAACCCAGCATGAAGAGCGGCTAGCCCTCGGTCTGGGTGAAGATTACAACCCAGCAGGCCTAGTGTTTACAAACGGTGTGGGGCAGCCTCTACACCCAAACAGCCTAGCTTACCAGTTCGGCAAGCTGATCAGGATTGCGGACGTGCCAGTGATTCGCTTTCACGACCTACGCCATACATCGGCAACCCTGATGCTTGCCAACGGGGAGCACCCCAAGATCGTGCAAGAGCGGCTGGGCCATTCCAATATCAGCATGACCCTGGATCGCTATTCTCACGTCAGCATGGACATGCAACGGGAGGCGGCGGATCGCCTGGACCTGCTCATCCGGGGAACGTCCTAAATAAAATGTGGCACAATTGTGGCAGAATGCAAAAATAGGGGCTTCTCGGCCCCTATTTCGTGCCTAGAAACAGGCTATCTATGCGATTGGTGCCGAAGCCCAGACTCGAACTGGGGACCCTACGATTTTCAGTCGCATGCTCTACCAACTGAGCTACCTCGGCAAGGTGGGCGGTGAGGGACTCGAACCCCCGACGTCTACGGTGTAAACGAAGCGCTCTGACCAACTGAGCTAACCGCCCGTTGAAGTGACACTCGTGCTTCCCGAACCGCCTTCGTCGACTGCTCAGAGCAACCTGTTCGCTTCTTTTTCTGTGTGCCGAGGAGGGGATTTGAACCCCTACCCCCTAAATCGGGGACTAGGCCCTCAACCTAGCGCGTCTGCCGTTTCGCCACCTCGGCCTGCATGCCTCTTCTTAGAAGGCACACCCCAGAATTATACTGGCCGACCCCCCCTTTGTCAAGCGCGTTGACAGCCCGGCGGACGGCGCGATATACTGGGTTCGATGCTTAACAATATGGTTGAGCTATTATCGCATAAACCCTCTCAAAGTTGAGAGTCGAAAGGAGACAGGGGCATACTATGGCAACTAATGAAGCGCCAACATACGCGCATGACCTGGTTCGTAATTATATCGGTGGGAAACGCGTGGAGGGTTCCACGGGTAAGACGTTCGAGAGCCGCAATCCCGCCACCGGCGAACTGCTCGGTGTATTGACTACATCAAACGCAGCCGACGTCAACAAAGCAGTCGAAGCCGCCGACAAGGCTTTCAAGACGTGGAGGCTCACGCCCGCGCCACGCCGAGGCGAAATCCTGTTCAAGGCCGGACAGATGCTGATCGAGCGTAAGGAGGACCTAGCCCGCCTGATGACCCAGGAGATGGGCAAAGTGCTTGCCGAGGCGCGAGGCGACGTGCAGGAAGCCATCGACATGACCTTTTACATGGCAGGCGAGGGCCGTAGAATGATGGGCGAGACCGTCCCGTCCGAGCTTCCGAACAAGTTCGTCATGGCCGTGCGCGACCCAATTGGCGTTATCGGCGCAATCACGCCCTGGAACTTCCCGATCGCTATCCCCTCCTGGAAGCTAATGCCGGCCCTTATAGCGGGCAACACAGTCGTCTTCAAGCCTGCTTCCGACACTCCACTGCTCGCGCTTGAGTTGGTAAAGATACTGGAGGAGGCCGGACTGCCCGAGGGCGTCGTGAACGTTGTATTCGGCCCGGGCGGATCGGTCGGTGAGGCAATCATCCATCACCCTACTGTGAAGCTAATTTCATTTACAGGTTCAACCGCTGCCGGCATGCAGGTCGCGATGGAGGGTGCCAAGACCCTCAAGCGAGTTTCGCTCGAAATGGGCGGCAAGAACGCCATCATCGTACTCGACGACGCCAACCTTGACCTTGCAGTCGAGGGAATCCTGTGGAGCGCGTTCGGCACCACGGGTCAGCGGTGCACCGCCGCCTCCCGCGTTATCGTGCAGCGCGGCGCTCAGAAAGAGCTTGAGAGCAAACTGGTGGCTCGCGTCAAGAAATTCAAGCTGGGCAATGGTCTGGAAGCCGGCACCGATATCGGCCCGGTAATAAATGGTGGCCAGTTGGATCGTATAGATGAGATGGTGCAAGAGGGTATCAAGCAGGGCAACGAACTTCTCGTCGGGGGCGGTAAGGCAACCGAAGGCGACCTGGCAAAGGGCAGTTTCTTCCAGCCGACCCTTTTCACAAACATGAAGAGTCACGATTACCTCTCCCAGGAAGAGATCTTCGGCCCGGTAACAACCATTATCCCCGTGGACAGCCTCGACGAAGCAATCCAGGCCAACAACGACACGAAGTACGGCCTCTCGTCATCGATCTACACCGATAACGTCAACAACGCCTTCCGAGCCATGCGCGATATCACGACAGGCATCGTATACGTGAACGCGGGCACCATAGGCGCTGAAATACAGGTGCCCTTCGGCGGCACCCGTGGCACAGGCAACGGCCATCGTGAAGCCGGACAAGCCGGACTTGATGTCTTTACCGAGTGGAAGACGCTCTATATCGACTACAGCGGCAAGATGCAGAGAGCGCAGATCGATACTGAGGAGATCTAAGCCTTGGTCTGCGAGCAGGAGAACAGGAGGGACGGTCATGTTCAGCGAGGAGCAGCGCAATCAGGTCCGTGATTGCGTCCTGAACATGGCACGTTCCGACCCGAGGGTCACGGCGGGAGCACTTACCGGCTCGGCTGCCGCTAGCCGCGAGGACGAGTGGTCGGACGTAGACGTGGCCTTCGGGATTGCTGAAGGCCACAGCGTCGCTGCCGTCCTCGATGATTGGACTCGCGAGCTTGAACGCGAACTTGGCGTGCTCCACTACTGGGATCTGCCTTCCGGCTCGAGCATCTATCGCGTGTTCCTCCTGCCCACCGGTATGGAAATCGATATTGGGGTAACGCCAGGGCAAGACTTCGGAGCGCGCGGCCCCGCCTTCCGCAAGCTGTTCGGTACCACTGGAGAGCCCTTGCCTTCAACGCCGCCTGATGCCCAACATATAGTGGGACTGGGCTGGCACCATATCTTCCACGCGCGCTCTTCTATCGAACGCGGTAAGTTGTGGCGTGCTGAGTACTGGATCGGCCAGGTACGTGAAAAAACGCTAACCCTGGCTTGCCTCCGGTTCGGAAAAGACGCCTACCATGGTCGTGGCATTGATAGCCTTCCGGACGCCGTGAAAGTCCCGCTGGAGGGCACCCTGGTATGCGCCCTGGAAGTGGGCGAGTTGCGCAGGTGCCTTCGCGTTGCGACCTTATGTTTCATAAGTGAACTGGATGCGCTCGACCCCGAATTGTTCGGTCGACTGGAGCCGTTGCTTCAGAAGTTCGGCGCTTCTTAGGCGGTGGACGTATTCCTCCTGAGAGCCAAGATTTGCTGAGAAAGGGGATACATGCACCATGGCTCATGCCTTCGGTCGACGGGCCGCGAGTTGTTGCGCCAGCGCAAGTCGGACGTCATATAACTATGTTATACTTAACAATAGGAAAGTCTAATTGGTCCTCTTTAGACCAATTAGCGTATCAAACCAGGGCTTGAGAGGAGCTAATCATTGACCGGCAAACCATCGAACGAGAAGTCGCAGGACGGCCCGGAATCGGAAACCCCGCAATCCCCGGAAAAGCAAGCCGAATATGTACGAGACGAGCTTGATCAGGAAAATATCACCCATCAGGGCGATTACCGCACAGCCGCCAATAACCCGCGACCAAACGAAATTCCGTCCCAGCACCTGGGTGCCACGGACGATGAAGTAGTCCCGATAACTCCCCCGATGGCAGGGCCCGCCGACCTGGTTGGCAAGAAAAATGTGGACGCGCAAGGGAACGAAGACGGTGACACCGAGGTTGGCGAAGAAACTTATGACCCCCGCGACGAGTTGACCCCAGGTTAATTCGTAATTTCATCATTGCAAGGCGCAGTAGCAACCGAAGCACTCGAGAACGAGCTTTAGTCTGAATATTGAAAATACTGAATTAGGAGATGCACCATGAGCACAACGGATGTGCTGGACCTTCCCGCAGTAGGCAGCAGTAGCGACAAGCCTACGATTATCAATGATTTTTCCATTGTGGTGGCTACCGTGAACGGCTCGGGCAGCCAGACGGCTAACGGCCTGCTTGCGCGGGCAGCCTTCAAGATGGGTGTTCCTGTTAGCTCCAAGAATCTGTTCCCCTCCAACATTTCGGGTCTGCCCACCTGGTACATTATTCGCCTTAGCAAGGACGGTTACGTCGCCCGCCGTGAACAGTCCGAAATACTGGTTGCTTTTAACCCGGCCACAGCCGAGGAAGATCTCGCCAACCTGCCCGCAGGCGGTGTTTGCATCTACCCCGATGACTATCGGTTCACGAACCAGCGTCCCGACGTCACGATGTATGCTATGCCCGCCAAAGAGCTCATGAAGCAGACCGAAATCGACCCCAAATTGCGAGATCATGTGCGGAATATGGTTTACGTCGGCGCTCTTGCCTTCCTCTTGGACATTGAAGTCGAAGAGCTAAGCCGGGGGCTCCTCGCACATTTCAACGGCAAGCAAAAGCCGGTCGACATGAACATGAACGTAATAAACATGACCCTCGACTGGGCCAGGACCAATCTCGTGAAGGACGACCCTTATAAGATCGAGCGAATGGACAGAACGAATGGCTTGATCATGATCGACGGCAACAGCGCGGGTGCGTTGGGCGCGGTATATGGCGGCGTTACATTCGCATCCTGGTACCCCATCACGCCCTCGACCAGTGTAATTGACGCCCTTACTTCATATCTGCACCAGTTACGGCCCGCGCAGGACGGCAAGGTAGACTTCGCCATCATCCAGGCCGAAGATGAACTGGCGGCGATTGGCATGGTGTTGGGCGCAGGATGGGCGGGAGCGCGTTCTATGACCGCCACTTCAGGTCCGGGCATTTCCCTTATGACGGAGTTCGCGGGCATGGGTTACTTCGCCGAGATTCCAGGCGTGATCTGGGATATCCAGCGCGTTGGCCCCTCTACTGGCCTCCCAACCCGCACTTCGCAGGCAGACATCCTGCCCGTCTACTTCCTGGGCCATGGCGACACGCGCCAGATAGTTTTGCTGCCGGGCAACATGAAAGAGTGCTTCGAGTTTGGCTGGCGCTCCTTCGACCTTGCCGAGCGACTTCAAACTCCCGTGTTTGTGCTTTCCGACCTCGACCTCGGCATGAACACCTGGATGACCGAACCCTTCGACTATCCTGATCAGCCGATGGATCGCGGTAAGGTACTTTCTACAGAAGACATGAACAGGTTGGGCACTTTCGGGCGTTACGAAGACGTTGATGGCGACGGCATAACTTACCGCACTCTACCTGGAAACGAACACCCTATGTCGGCATACTTCACACGTGGCACCGGTCACAACCCGCAGGCCGTTTACAGCGAGCGTCCCGACGATTGGAAGCAAAATCTTGAGCGGTTGGGCCGAAAGCACGAAACCGCCCGCGCTATGGTACCCAAACCTGTAGTGGACGAGCGCGAAGGAGCGGAAATAGGCATTATCGCCTACGGCTCGACATGCGACGCCATCAACGAAGCACGTGACCAATTGCGCGCCCAGGGCATCGAAACTAGCTTTATACGCATTCGCGCGCTGCCCCTGGAAAGTACTCTTACAGACTTCGTCCACAAATACAAGCGTGTGTATGTAGTAGAACTGTCAGAGGACGCGCAATTGCGATCCCTGATCCGCCTTCACGTGCCGGAGCGCGCCGACGAACTCAATTCACTAGCCCACCTCGACGGACTGCCTCTTACTGCGTCGTATGTGCGCAAAGGCATCCTCGACGTGGAGAGCAGTCGCTAATCCAAAAGAAGACCATCCTGTAAAGGGACCGCCAAGGAGAAAAGAAAATGGTAGCAACAGCAACAGAACCCCGTCGCGACAAGATGAATCTGGTCGGCCTGGAAAAGGGTGACTATAGGGGCAGGCCTTCAACACTTTGCTCCGGTTGCGGGCACGATTCAATATCGAGCCAGATAATTTCGGTGGCATGGGAACTGAGCCTGCCACCGCACAAAGTAATCAAGATGAGCGGAATCGGGTGCTCCTCGAAGTCGCCCGCCTATTTCCTCAACCGGTCACATGGCTTCAACGCTCTGCATGGCCGTATGCCCTCCGTGGTCACGGGTGCCGGTGTTGTCAATCGTGGGCTAACTCCCATCGCAGTGTCGGGCGACGGCGACACGGGTTCAATCGGAATTGGGCAGTACAAGCATCTGGTGCGCCGCAACGTGCCAATGGTCTATATAATCGAGAACAATGGTGTGTACGGCCTGACGAAGGGTCAATTCTCGGCCACCGCCGATGTGGGCCAGATCCTGAAACACGCCGGCACCAACGAGCTACCTCCTATCGATCTCTGCCTCGAAGCGATCGCCGCGGACTGTGGCTTTGTGGCCCGCTCTTTCTCGGGAGATGCCAAGCAGGTGCGCGAGCTTCTTAAGGCAGCCATCAACTTCAATGGCACCGCCGTGATCGATATCATTAGCCCTTGCGTGACTTTCAACAACCATGAAAGCTCGACCAAGAGCTATCCCTATGGGAAGGCCAACGAGGAGCCGCTGCACGACATTACGTTTGTGCCCAAGCGTGAAGAGATCACGGTAGACTACGAAGAAGGCGAAGACGTCTTTATTACAATGCACGATGGCCAAGGCATTCATTTGCGGAAGCTCGACCGCGAATATGACCCGACCGACAAGTTCACTGCGATCAAGATGTTGCTTGAGGCCGAGGCCAAGCAGGAGTTTATCACCGGGCTGGTATACTACAATGAAGCGCGCGGGAACCTTCAGGACGTACTCGACCTGGACTCCACACCGCTGGTGGCAATGCCCGAGAGCAGGCTTCGACCTTCGAAAGAGTCGCTCGACAAGCTAATGAGCGCGATGGCCTAAACGCCGCCATCGTAACATGAACATCACAAGGCAAGAGCGAGGTCACGGGCGTTGTCATCGACAGCCCCGTGGCCATCGCTCTTTTTGGATTTATTGGACCCGTCGATGAGATTGGAATCGTAATGGAAAAGGCAAAGTACCGAGCGTATTTGTGTTGCGGGATCAACTGCGGGCCGAAGGGCGCGTCAAGCCTTGTCGATTTCATGGAGGCCGAAGTGGCCCGCCAGGGACTTGATGCCGAGGTCAGCGTAGCGGCCACTGGGTGCCAAGCGCATTGCGACAGCGGTCCCACGATGGTGATCTACCCGGGGCCGGTCTACTACCAGCAAGTCGACCAAAACCGCCTGAGGCGTATCCTGAAGCAACACATTATCGACGGAAACCCCGTGCAGGAATTCTTCTGGACCGGAGTTCGTAGGCGCATTCTTGCAGACGGAAGCGTGATCATCCCGAAGCGTGTCATATTGCCCGAGTCGCGGGACGATGACGAGTATGCACCGGTAGCGCCGCAACCGCGCAAGCAAAAGCCGAAGCCCAAACCTCCCGAAGTTGACGATTTCAAGTGGTAAATCCACTAGAGGTCAGTTGCGAGCGCCTCACGGCCTGACCGATTCTTACGTGGATACAGGCTCGACTTCTACGACCGCGTGTTCCATTGTGTTAGGGCGCTTTGCATCGCGGAAGGGGCGCGCCACCCTGGTTAGCAGAGCAAAAGCAAGTACAGCCAGCAGATGTTGGTAGGTCAGTTGCAGGTTATATCCTGCATACAAAATTAAGAGCATGCCCATGCCCGTGTTCGCGTTTGCGTAGCCTCCGTTTGTCACCCTCCGCGCAAAGCACGTCAGGACGGCGTACAAGAAGAGAACTAAAGACAAGGCATAAATGGGCCAGGGCATCCACAGCGTGAAGCCCACGGACCAGATCGAGAACACGCCCGTATAACCGCTGTCGGTGGCAATATCAGCTATATTGCCCGCCGCCAGAGCCAAACCAACCAGGACCGGCGCGATCCAGCGTTTTGGCATTCGCCACTCATCTGGGAGCGCGACAGCGATAAAGAATGCTACAGGCGTCACGACCGCTGCAAGCTCGCCGACATGCAAGATGTCGGTCGAACCAATCGTTACGCCGCCAAGAGCGAAGCCACCCACCAGAATTGAGAAGTACCAGCAAGAGTAGGCAAGTGCCGCGAGCAGGACTGCGACTCGCGACATTAACTTCTCGCTGCCGACAATCGAAAAGCGCACGGTAAGCCACCACACGGCGGCCAGCGAGAACAAGTTAAAGAATACGGTCAACCAACCCTCAGTTGCCACTAGAGACGATGCCGACAACAATGATTGTGCCATATCAAGAACAGCGAAGAGGGCCAGGAAAATCGCTAACCCGACGTCGTCAGCGTGCCGTTCACCGCGCGCAAGCTCGAACAAACGCCACAGTGAAATAAGCAGCAGAGCAGTAGCTAGCAGAAACGCGGTTGCGAAGAGGAAAAAGCCGGTGCGCCCAAGAGTCTCGACTATGGTGCGGCCGATCCCGCTGAGAGGTGGTGCAGCAGCAAACCGCGACACTACGCGCCCAAGGAACCACTCCAACCCACCTACTACCAAAAGTCCCACTGCAAGATAGCGAGATAACCACGTGCGTTCGTCGTTCATGGGTTTATGGCGGTGGCAAGAGCGCGTTCGGCGAGGCCCCATATAAAGATCATTCCGATACCGTAGATCAGGGAGTCTCGCGCTGTGTTGCTGCCACGTGTGAACGCGAAGATGGCAGGGATAGTAATCATGATGCACACGCCATACAGGAAATGGATACCCTGAGCGGGCTGCAAGCCGGACAATACCAACCCAATGCCTGCTGCGCCTTCGAGCACGAACAGCGCCACACCAATTGCTAGAGCGCCGTTGTAACTACCGTCAGGGGCTTGCTTGCGCAGGAAATTAAAAAGTCCCCAGATGCCTACAAGCAATGCGTAGATGGCGATCATGTCAGACATAACACGGTGCGCTGTAACAAGCCACTCCATAGCGTCCAATCTACCACAGGCCCAATTACGTGTCAATCAGTTTGTGATTAATATTGCATAGTCAGTTCGTGGCCACTATACTATAATGGGATTGAAGTCTGGAAAGGACAACCCCGCCATGAGAAGCAAGCGCGCCACAACATTCGCAAAATTCCCGCTACCGGTTCTGCGGACCTGGGTGCCGGCACGTGCGACGCAGCTATTTGTCCGAGACGGTGCCCCTTCCATTGACGGACTCGATGCAGCTATTCGCGGCTTCAGCGTGGCGATTGTAGTGCTCCTGAGCCTGCTTGGTCATGGTAGTCCGGTTGACGTATATAGTTCGAGCGGCACCGATCCTTTGTGGTTGGCGCTGGGGCTTATCGTTTACAACCTGATAGTTATTGCGGCACTGGGTGTTCCCTGGCGCACGACGCCTGGTTTCCCTTTGTTTGTGCTGGATTGGCTGGTCGCTTCCGTGGCCATCCTGCTCACGGGCGGCTTTCTCAGCCCGTTCATGATTCTGTACTATGCGCTTATTATCGGTGCTGCATTGCGAGTCGGACTGTCGCGTTCTGTCGTACTGGTTGTTGCCTGTACGGCTTTGTTCGTTACTCTTACTTTTACCCATCCCGATCCGGTGGCTTCTGTTCGGCTGCCGATCCTCGTGGTGCAGGTCGCGTCGCTTGTCATGGTGATGTTGATGTCCGTCGGTATGAAGCGCGCTGTAGAGGTTGAGGTGCGCAAGATGCAGTTAGAGGAACTGGCCGGCAATCAGTTGCGACTTCTCAACCGTCTTACTCAGGCCGCGCTGGCTGGCGCGCCTAACCTGGAAACGGTGCTCCGCACTGTTGCGTCGACCTCATGCGAGGCGGTGGACGCAGACCGTGGCTACGTGGTCCTTTTTGATAGCTCCGGTCACAGTGAAGGGCGGATCGCGTTCGAAGATGAGGACCTGCTAATAGTTGGCGACAAAGAGCCCGATCCGGTCGCTCTAACACGCAGCGATCACCTTGCTCTCGAGCACGTAACGCGCAACCGGCAGCCTGCGCTTGTCAGCGACAATATCCCCAGCGAGAAGGTATCCTTTGGCTGGCAAAGCATAGACGAAGGACTGAGTGGTGCCGAAACAGAGGCTTTGGTGTGTGTGCCCTTTTTGCTGGACGAGAAAGTAATCGGGGCTTTGTTCATGGCGCGCCGTGCACCACAACCGTTCACAAGACCCGAAGTAGACCTGTTGACTGCCATCAGCCAGCAGGTGGCCGTTGCCGTTCGCATGGCTCGCCTTTATGAGATGGAACGTGAAAAGGCACAGCGCTCGCAGGAGCTTGAGCGCCTTGAGCGCGACTTGCTTTCGACGGTATCTCATGAATTGCGCACACCACTCACAGCGATTAAGACATCCGTGGGAGCACTTGCGAGCAGTAGAGTTGAACCAACAACCAAGACTGACTCGGCTAGCACTGAGATGCGCCTGCTGAACAACATTGGGCGCAGCACCGACAAACTCATAAATCTGGTGAACGAACTGCTGGATATGGCGCGGCTGCGCGCCGGACGCATGATGCTCAATGTCCAGGTGCTGAACATGGGAGAGGTGTTGCTGGACGCAGTTGCCACAGTACGCCCGCTGTTCGATGCCCGCGCGCAAACTTTGGAATTTGACCTACCCGCCGCAGGGTCGGCACGCTGGTCCCGATTGTCAACCCTGGCCGACCGACGGCGCATCGAGCAAGTCGTGATCAACCTGCTGTCGAATGCAAACAAGTACGGTCCTCGTAACTCCCACGTGACAGTTGGGGCGACGCCACGCGACGGTGTAGTCAAAGTTTTCGTGCGCGACGAAGGGCCAGGCATCGTACCCACGGAACAGGGGCTAGTTTTCGACAAATTCTATCGCTCGGACGTCCCCGGCGATCATACTACGCCAGAAGGCAGCGGGCTGGGCTTGGCCATTGCGCGCTCCATAGTTGAGCTTCACGGCGGCCACCTGGGCGTCCATAGCAGGCAGGGCAGCGGCAGCACCTTCTACTTCACCATTGCACAGACCTATATGGACCTATCCGGCGAAGGAGTGAAACGTAAACATAATGAAAATTCTGATAATTGACGATGACCCCGATGTGGTCGAAGCCATAACCCTCTCGTTCGGCCTGCAATGGCCCGAAGCAACTGTACTTTCAGCTGAGACAGGCAAGGAGGGCGAAGCCGTATTTTTGAGAGACGAGCCCGAGGTTGTGCTGCTGGACATAGCCCTACCGGACACCGATGGGTTCGAGGTGCTCCATTGGATACGCGAGCGGAATGATGTTCCCGTGCTGATGATCTCGGCGCGCGGCGAAGAAATCGACAAAGTACGTGGGCTGGAACTCGGCGCCGATGACTATGTAACTAAGCCGTTCGGCTACCTCGAGCTTTCGGCGCGAATCAAGGCGGTTATTAGACGGGCGCAAGCGCCGCCGCCGTTGTCGGGCGGAGGTAAGTTCGAATCGGGTGATCTGCTTGTCAATTACGGCACGCACCAAGTGTTCCTGAAGGACCAGCCTGTCAAGCTCACGCCCATCGAATACAAGCTGCTATATCAATTGACTCGCAACGCGGGCCAAGTGCTCCTGCACGACCAGCTACTGACCAAGATCTGGGGGCCGGAGTACCTGGGCGAACTTGATTATCTCCGCATTTACGTTCGGCGGTTACGCGAGAAGTTGGAGGAGAATCCGCAACAACCGGTGCTGATACTTACAGAGCGTGGACTGGGCTATCGATTTGATGCCCATCCAAAAGCAGCCTGATGGCAATCAGGGTCGCGCTTGATACAACGTATGCCGGAACGAACCTCACCGGCGTCGGTCTCTACTCGAGGCGACTGGCACAGCAACTTGACGAACATGCCGGCGAGTGGGGCATCGAACTCTCAAGCTATGGAGCAGCAGCCGAAGGTGTATCGAAGGCGCAGGCGCCCTTTGCGCTCATGCAGGAGTGGCCCACACATACTCATGGAGTTTTGCCATTTGCGTTATTGCGCAATAAGCCAGATATCGTACACTCCACCTCGCATATCGGCCCGCTTTGGGGTCCCGGCAAGCTCATCGTCACTGTGCACGACCTCATTTTTATGCGCTATCCGGAGGACTACAATCGTGCCTGGCTTGCGACCGCGCTGTTTACTCTCCCCAAAGTTCTCCATAGAGCCAGCGCAATTATAGCTGACTCACATGCAACCAAGGCCGATATCGAGCGGTTCTTCGGTGTCCGTGCCGGGAAGATCGTGGTCGTTTACCCAGGCATCGACCGCGCTTATGCAGACGCCGCAGCGAACCGTAATTCCCGGAGCCAGGCAACCAACGGTCAATCAGCCGGGCCATACATTCTTTGCTTGGGCCCGTGGGTGCGCCGCAAGAACCTCGAAGTGATCGTCGAGGCTTTCAAGCGTATTGCACCCAGGTTGCCTGGTCTGCAACTTGTAATTACGGGCCAACCTGCCCGCGGGATGCAGGGTTACACAGAGGAGAGTTTACTTGGCGATTTACCGGCGCAAACGCGCAATCGTGTTCGACTAATGGGATATGTGCCCCAGGCTGAACTCTACGAACTAGTCGCCGATGCCAGCGTTTTGGCATACCCGTCGCGATGGGAGGGTTTCGGCCTTCCGCCTCTCGAGGCAATGCTGGCGGGGGTGCCCGTTGTTGCGTCGCTGACGCCGGCGGTAGAAGAAGTAACCGAAGGAGCTGCTATGCTGTGTGATGCGGACAATTCCTTTGAATGGGCCAAGACGCTTGAAATAATTTTGCGCGATGCACAGAAATCAGCCGAGTTAAGCGAATTGGGTCGCAGACGTGCCGAAGTGTTTACCTGGGAGCGCTGTGCCCGTGAGACAGCCGCGCTATACCACAGGGTTGCAAGAAGATAGGTTTTGCTGTATAAATCGGCGGCGAATGTAAGCTGTTGACACAAGCGCTTTTCGTGGAACATACGTCTAAACGCGAGGCATCACAAGACTACTACAGTCGAGGTAACAGTCATTAACGTTTCTATATGAAATTTTAACGTAAATGACCTGTAGTTTTGGTGGAAAATCACTAGTCAGCAGCGGCTTTGTGGGCTATAATACTGTGTGCGGAACCACCCGCGCACTTCACCCTGCTTTGCTCACCTGATGCGTTCGTGCTCTGGGTGTACACAAACTGAGGAGGACGGGATGAATCTCACCGAGAACCAGGAACCGTTCATTATCTTCCCCGCGCTGATCATTGCAGTTTTGCTTTTGGTATTGATAGATCGCATTGGCACTGTGCGAAAGCCAAAAGACGAAGACGAGGAGGAGATCTAGATGGCTACACGCTCGTTAGGTGATCAGGGGCCACAGGTCCCGACGCCGAAGGATCTGTATGGTCGCTTGCCGGCCGTAATCCGCAAGCCATTGCATTCGATGAACGAGGTCGGGAAGCGAACATGGGCTGATGTATCAGGGTCAATTGTGCGTAACGGTTGGCCGCGCTCGGTGCGTGGTCGTTCTCTGGCCGTAATGAACAGCGTCTTCCTGCATGTGCACCCGATTCGCACCAGGGCCGACGCTATCAAAATGACCTACACGTTTGGCCTGGGGGGCATCTCGTTCTTCCTATTTCTGCTGCTCACCCTCACGGGTGTGCTGTTGATGTTCTATTACATCCCATCGACGGACCAGGCCTGGCAGACCATGAATGATATCAAGAACTTACAGCCGTTCGGCTGGTTCTTGCGCAACATGCACAGGTGGGCAGCACACGCGATGGTAATAACGGTGTTCTTCCACATGTGCCGCGTGTTCTTCACCGGCTCGTTCCGGGCGCCCAGGCAGTTTAACTGGGTGATCGGTGTTATTCTGCTTGTTGTAACTTTCTTGCTTAGCTATACGGGCTACCTGCTTCCATGGGACCAATTGGCTCTCTGGGCTGTGACCGTAGGCGTGAACATGGTCGGCTCGACACCGCCGCCGTTTGTGGGCGACTTCGTCAAGTTCATGCTCATCGGAGACTACCAGGTGGGCCAGAATGCACTTATTCGGTTCTATACGCTGCACGTCGTAGCGTTGCCGCTGGTGCTGTCCATCTTCCTGGCTATACATTTCTGGCGCATACGCAAGGATGGCTTCTCTCGTGGACTCACGTTTACCTCTCGCGTCATGGAACATGCTGACACTCGTTCAGCAGGGGCCAAGGCGGCGGGTAAGCAGAAATAGGAGGCCTCAGTTATGGCAACAATTGGCGACCGCGCATCGCAAACCCGAGAACCCAACGTAACTACCGCCCCTGGAGCAAGGGTGCTAACTCCGCCCGCGCGCTCACGTCCTTCCACTCCGGCCGAGCAAGAGGTTGGAACCGTTCAGGTATGGCCCCACTTGCTGGTAATCGAGTTCCTGGGTGCATTGGTTATTACGATCAACTTGATTCTGTTGTCGGCACTTTTCAACGGTCCGTTCCTGGACCTTGCAAACCCCGACAAGACTCCTAATCCGTCCAAGGCGCCCTGGTACTTCCTGAACTTGCAGGAACTTCTCTTGCACATGAATCCTGCGCTGGCAGGCGTGATTGTTCCCACGATTGCGCTCGTCCTGATTGCCGCCATACCCTATGTGGATCGTGGTAGTAAAGGGTTGGGCGTATGGTGGTACAGCGATAGAGGACCAAAGATCGCAGGCTTCACGGCCATCTATACAACAGTGGTAACAATGGCCCTGATCTTCCTGGATAAGTACTTTCCATTGAAGGCTAATTTCAGCACCTGGCTTACCACGGGCGACATTGCCCAGAATCACCAGGCGGGTGTGCTTTCATTCTTGACCGACTTCATGTCGGGCGTACTGGGCGGTAAATCGGTTGAATTGGCGCACGCGAATGCACTTGGTATCCTGGTGGAAGCGATAGTGGGCTGGTTAATCCCTATCATCTTCTTCGCGTTCTTCCCCACTCTGCTAGTGATTCTGCTCAAGCGGGTATTCAGGGGGATCGACCTGACCGAGATTATCATAGGCTTGTTCACCGGCTTCGTTACCGTGTATCTCGTCCTTACCTTTGTCGGTACTGCTATGCGCGGCACCAGTATGGACCTGTATCCACCGTGGGCCTTGCCACCGAACCAGGAAGGCTAATAAGATTCGTTTGCTTCGATTATGAAGTGTGAACCACCAGCATATAGATTACGGCTTCGGGGCAAGCATAACCTACAAGGCGGACAGTAACCACAGACTTCATAATTCTAGATCAGGAGATTTATATGCAAAGAGCAGCAGATACCGGGAGAGAGACACTAACGCCCCGCACGGGTGCTTTGGCGCCAAATCGCCCTGAGGATACGGCGGGAGGCATCGTTGCTCCGAAAACAAGGCGTGACGTGCTGAAGTGGGGACTGTTCGGGTCGCTCCTTTTGATGCTCGGTGGCCTGGGCCAAATGTTCCTCTCGTATTACACCCCCAAGAAGGTGGGTACGTTCGGAGGCAAAGTAACAGTACCCGGCGCGGTTTCCGACTATCCGGTGGGATCAGTCACACGTTTCAGCGAAGGCAAGTTCTATATCTCGCACGTGCCCGAGGGCCTGCTGGCTCTCTACTGGAAATGCAAGCACCTTGGTTGCACAGTACCGTGGAGACCTGACGAGCAGTTTCAGGGTGTAACGGGCATTTTCCACTGTCCATGCCACGGCTCGATCTATCTGCAAAATGGGCAAAACGTCGCGGGGCCGGCTCCTGCGCCATTGGACCTTATGTTCATTGACCTGGGCGGCGGCAAGATCGTAGTCGATACGGGCAAGATAACTACACGAGTGCGGTGGGATCCGTCTCAGGCCACTCCGGTCTAGTTTCAACACATCTTAGACTGAAAGCAGTCACCGGTCCATCGTAGGTAGGGGAGGAAGGAGCTATCCATGCGGGACAAAGTTGTACTTGGCGTCACGCTTGCCATCGTATTGTTGTTGACCCTGGTCATCTACGGCGTAATTGACTCGCAGCGTGCGACAGGCATCAATGCAAGTAATACCGAGGCAATGGTCACGAAGGGCCAGACGATCTACGCCCAGTATTGCATACAGTGTCACGGCCCGAGAGGCGAGGGTTGCATTGGCCCGGCTCTAAACAGGGTCGTCTGGCGACCCACGACCGATAACGGCCTGAAGAACACCGCGTTCGATGACGGCTCACACGACTTCATGAAGAAAGTCATTTCAAGGGGTCGCGCCTCAAACCAGCCGGGCGAGCAAATGCCCGCGTGGTTGAACACCGAGGGTGGCGCGCTAAACGACGAGGAAATAGAGTCGGTAATCGCATTCATCCAGTACGGTAGTTGGGACAAGACACTTGAAGGTGCGCCGTCAGCCACTAATCTGAATGAGCCTCTCCCCACGTATGCCGGTTTCGACGATGTGAACCAGGTAGCACGAGTTAAAGAGGTCATGCTCTCCAAAGGCTGCCTCAATTGCCACACACTGGGCAAGGGTGGAGGCAAGATCGCCGCAGACCTGACCGATGTCGGCAGCCGTCGCAGCGCAGACTGGATTCGTCGCTGGATCCAGGATCCGCCTGCCATGCCGGCCAGTGAGCGCGGTCCAAACCTATTCCTGGTCGCACCAACAGTTACCGTGCCGGTAGCAGGCGTTCCAACATCCGAGACTGTAGTGCCTGCCTCAACCCCACAACTCTTCCCCATGAACAATACGTTCATGCCGAAGCTCGCCATGACTGACGACGAACTCAACCTGTTGGTTGACTATCTGTCGAAGGCGCGCACTACCAGCAAGTAACTCTTACCAGGTTGACGGGCGAGAAGGACTCGCCCCGAACGTAAAGCTACGAGAGGGACGCTTCTTTATGACCGCTTTAGGCAAGTTTGTAAAGAATACTGATAAAGGTATCCGGCTCACGCCTAGAGGACGAGCGCTGGGCATATTCAGCTTGCTCACCGTTTTCGGGCTTCTGCTTGGCCTCTTCAACGTGCCTTTGGCTGCCTCTGCCGCCAATGCAGTGGACGTGTTGCATATTGATCAGGCTGTGCCGCATGACCCTCAGTCGCCGCTGTGGCAGCAGGCAACTGAGGCCGACATTCCCCTCAGCGCGCAACAGATGCAGCAGCCCGGAGGAGGCTCTACCAGTGAAGTGCGAGTGCGAGCCCTGGAGGACGGCCAAAACTTTGCCATTATGGTCTCGTGGGACGACGACACCAAGAACGATACAGTAGGTGCAGTGCCGAGTGATGCGGGCGCGATCCAGCTTCCAATAGACCCCCAGCACTTGCCTTACCAATGCATGGGGCAGAGCAATAGCCGCGTAAACATCTGGCAGTGGAAGGCCGCGCTTGAGAAGTCGGGCGACCAACAATTAGAGTCCAACGCTATGAATGAAGCGGGGGCACGCAACCTCACCAGCAACGGCATTTGCCAGGCAGTTGACACGCCGGGCATATCTCCTAGCGCACAATCGTATCACGACGGCACGCAGTGGCATGTGGTTTACTGGCGCGAGCTATTCAAGGGCGACATCAATACGGCGCCCATTGTACGCGAAACGAACACTTCCATTGCGTTTGCAATCTGGAACGGAGCACACGGCGAAACTCGAGGCATGAAGTCGGTTTCGACATGGAATACCCTTGCGTTCCAGACCCCACCCGTAAGTCCGACGGGCGGCCTTATTTCACTGGCAGTAGTGGTTCTTCTGGGAGCGGGCATTGTTGGGTGGGCCATGAGGCGCTATGGCAAATAAGGGGGAACGCGCAAGAAAAGGCAAGCAGAGGCATATTAACATTCGTTTATTGTACAACCGGGGGAAGGAATGAGCGTACTAGCACGAGAATTAGAAACCACGCGGCCAGGTCTACTCTCTTCGGAAGGGAGCGCGTCGCGCAACTTCCTTTATTCAGCCATTTTCTGGCTAACAATAGCCGACTTCGTGGGCCTCATCGCGGCAATGGAAATGATCAGCCCCGATTTTCTGGGAGGGATCCCCTACCTTACTTTTGGACGCTTGCGCCCGATGCACGTCAACGGTGTGCTCTTCATGTGGCTCTCGATGGCGCAGATCGGAGCATTCTTTTACATCGTGCCAAAGCTATGCGGGGTCAAGCTGTACAGCGAAATTCTGGGCAACATAACCATGATCCTATGGAACATGGTAGGCGTCGTGGGCTATATCACTCTCTCGTTAGGCATGACTCAAGGTCGTGAATATGCCGAGTTTATCTGGCCCATTGACGTAATGGTGGTCACCGGTCTACTTATGACCGGGTATAACATATACCGGACCATATTTTCACGTAAGGAGAAAAAGCTTTATGTCTCCTTATGGTACATTATGGGTACGATGGTCTGGATGCCCATGCTTTATATCGTCGGTAACGTTATGTGGCAGCCCCTGTTACCCAACAACGACCCCGGTATTGCCAGTCTACAGACAAACCTTGCAGGGTTCCCGTCGGGAGGCCTGAACGGTATTGACGATGTTACCTGGCAGTGGTTCTATGGGCATAATGTCCTGGGCTACTGGTTCACTGTGTCGGGCGTGTCGATCGTCTACTACCTTGTACCCGTGATTATCAAGGCCCCCCTATACAGCCACTTATTGTCGCTGATTGGGTTCTGGTCGATTGCATTTACGTATGGCCTGGTCGGCCAGCACCACATACTCCAGACGCCAACCCCGGGCTGGCTCAAGACTCTGGCGGTGGTCGGCTCGTTCGGCCTGTTGATACCGGTTATCACATTCCTGACGAATATATGGATAACCATGAGAGGTAACTGGGGCAAGATATACGAAAGCTTACCCCTGAAATTTGTAGTTGTGGGCGCGATCTTTTATTTCGTCACCTGCGTACAGGGACCTATGCAGTCCATCCAGGGTTTCAACCGCCTTATCCACTTCACGAACTGGATTGTGGGCCACGCTCACCTGGCGCTGCTCGGGACGTTCTCGTTCTGGGCGATGGGGGCGATTTACTATATCATCCCCGTCTCGCTCAAACGACGCATCTATAGCCCCGGCCTGGGCGAGGCGCAGTTCTGGCTTATCACGGTTGGCTTCTTGCTAATGATGCTTTCCCTTCAGATAGGCGGACTGATACAGGGTGCGGCATGGCTAAATGGCGACACCGTTTACAAGACGTTGCCAATGATCAAGCCTTACCTGATTATCAGGGCGGTTTCTGGAGCCTTGATAGTAATGTCCGGGGTGATCCAGGCCTGGCAGATCTACAAGACGGTGACAGTGGGCAAACCCATCACGGCAAGAACCCCGGCCACTTCATCACAAGCCAGTACCTAACAGGCCAGGCCAACCGGACTCACGAACTACGATTTACGACCTACGACTGACCAGAGAAGGAAATCGCCATGCATCAACAAGGGGGAGGGGTATTCAGGATGGACCCGCGCACCGTATTCCTAGGTGCGCTGACTGTCTTTGCATCGATCATCTTTGTGGTTACCACCCTGCCATACCTGACATTTAACCCGCCGAAGTCGGCTGACGCCCGCCCACTAACCGATCAGGAAGAAAGAGGTCGTGTGCTGTTTGCGTCGAACGGCTGCTTCTATTGCCATAGCCAGTTCCTGCGGCCGCAAGACTGGACCGGAGTGGGCTCGTATCGCACCCTGGGCAGAACGGCGCAAGCAGGCGATTACTTCTACCTCGAGTCGCCTGAACTCGGCACCGAGCGCACAGGCCCGGACCTGTCTCAGGAAGGCGGGGTACACACCGATGAGTGGCACCTGGCCCACTTCTACAACCCCAGATGGACCTCGCCCAAGTCGATCATGCCCCAATTCAGCTTCTACTACAATTCCAACTTGCAAGGCGGCATTACAAAGACAGACGATATTGATGCACTTGTAGCCTACGTCCAGAGCCTCGGTGGTAACGCAGGAGTCGAGAGAGCAAATCAGCAACGCGTACTCAAGCAAAAATTGTTGGACGAGCGAGCCAAAGGGAATGAAGCAATTATCCACGATTACTTCCCGTCTACCTGGCGCTCGGTACGCAACCCCATCGACCCCAGTGTGCGGTCACTCACGCACGGTAAGCAAATCTTTACCACCACGTGTATCGGCTGCCATGGTTTGAAGGGTGATGGCAAGGGACCCGCAACTTACTTCATCAACAACCCGGCGCCACGCAACTTCACGGATACGAGCGCACAACTCATGTTCAGCGATGGCGAACTATACGATGCCATACTCAAAGGCGTCGAAGGCACCGCCATGCCCCCCTGGGGTGATATGCTAACCGTAAATGACATCTGGGACGTAACAAACTTCATCCGAACAATACCAAACGGCGGGCTCGAGAAGAACGAACTTGATGCTTCGATGATGGTAAGCCCACCCGATATAGTCCCAATCGAAGTAACGCCAATAGCAACACCCCAGCCCTAGGGGGTGGCAGGCACCGAACAAGCAGTATTAACTAGCAATAGTCTCAGGCACAAAGTCAGGTGGCAAGGTATGAAAAAAATCATCGGAAACAGGAGTTATGCACGGATTGTACTGGTGCTGGGTGCGTTGATGTTGGCACTCGTGCCTTCGCAGGCGCTGGCACATGACAATGTGGGTGGTGACGAACTGGCGGTCGCAAGTTGGATGCTGGTTGCTGCAATTGTTACAGTGGTGATTGGGATACTATGGGCAATCTGGGCCGCACAGGATGGGCAATTCAAAAATATAGAGGCGTCTAAATACACCATGCTCGACACCGCGGATGACTACGAAGCGATCATGGCCGAATATGATTCGCAGGTGAAGGAAGCAGAAGAAGCCGAGGCCGCTCCGCTTCCAAACAGCACTATATCTACCGAAGCCGCTGAGGCCGTTACAAGCACTCCCAAGCCAGGCAACAAGACTCTCACTTCTAATACATGAAATAGTCGCGCCGAAGTTCTAGCAAAGGGCGCCTGGACACCGACCAAAGGAGGAAGCAAGAATGCAATTCCCTAACCCCACAGACCTCATTAAACCCTGGGAATGGAACCCGCTCGTAGACAGCGTGGTTTGGATTTTGGTGGTTATTATTGCAGGTTTGGTCATACTTTGGACGCGTGCAGGTCGCGATAGAAAGCACACCCCGGATCAGCTTGGGCGCAATGTCGAGGATTTCGCGGGGCTTACTCAGGAAAGCAACGGGCCAGTTCCGGTCTTCCTGTTCGTGCTCTTTGTGGCAGTGGGCGGGTTCATGATACTCTACCCAATAATCACGCTGATCTGGAACTACAACTACTAGGGCAATCACCGGCGGTCGTACGGCTCTCGACCTCGCACCAAACTCATAAGGAATAACGAGCATGGAACAGGACACACGAGAACTTCAAAATGACATTCAGCATGGGCACCGGATGCGCAAGCATGAGCCGTTGTACGGGCTGGCGCCCGAACCGGGCGCGGGTGGCCCGGCGAGCACTGGCGACTCTGAGCAACCAATGACCGAGGCGCCAGTCGAGGAGCCGCCTCGCCCAGGGGAGCACACGACCAATCTGACCTGGGGCATAGTATTCGGAGGGGTTCTCCTCCTGTTCCTGCTGGTCGCGATCCTTTACTTCGGAATCGGCAATACCTACAGTAGCTCGCCCCTTACCACCTATCCGGTAAAGTAGACTAGGAGTCAAAATGCCCTACGTTCGCACGCTAACCTTTACAGTTCCACCTGAGCGCGTGGAGGAACTCAGCCCCGGCCACAACCTCTATCTGGCTGCCGTTTTCGGCACGCAGATCGCCGCCCAAAACTCACAGGGTTACCAGAAGGGGGGGGTCTGGATGCAACGTCAGACCGACTCGTCTATAAAGGTCTTCATGTTCACGCAATGGGACGAAGTTGACAGCATGGAGAGCTACGAGTCGGTCCCAATGCTGATAGATTTCATGAAAGACGTTTCAACTTACCTCAGTCCCACCAGTGTCGAAATATACGAAGTGCTTGGATAAATATAAATGTTTGGATTTGAAGATTGGGACGACCCGGTATCATTTGTCATTTATCTTGCACTGTCCATCCTTCTTGTGATCGGCCTACTATTCATAGTGCGCCGAGTGAACGCCAACGCCGAAGCCGAACGCCGTCGGTTCCTCGAAGCTGAAAAACAGGCCAAAACAGAATCGGATCGGGAACAAAATGATGAACACGATCGACTCGATAACAAGTAATATTCGAGTCCGCAAAATAGTATATATCATCCTTGGAATCATGACAGCAACCATGGTACTCCTGTCACTTGTGCAAGTGTGGGTGCTGGCAACAGTGGATACTATTTCCGCGTACGGCAGTATCGAAGCAAACTCGCAGGGATATCCACCAGACGACCAGCGTGGCGCTTTTCTCTTGCTAAATGAACCCCACAACCCGATCTATGCAGGGGACCTATTGGCGCTCCTGGCGACGACCGATGCAGGAGTTGTGGACGAAACGGCGGGGGCGCATCTGATCTCATCAGAACTCAAAGCAATCTTGATCCAGACCGTCGCCCTGAACGAAATGAGCGACTATCGCGTTTATAGGCTCGCAGATCCCGCGGAAGGTGAAATGAAGTACGACACGCAACCGGGAGGCCATGATCTGCTCATTAGTCCGATAAGCGGCGTTTGGACAGCCGGGCATTATATTGTGGATATCCCGGTCGAGGGAATGGACTCTGGGAGAACGTACTTCGAATTTTATATAGACCAGGAAGAAGGTAAGTAATGGCGACTATAACCGCAGATGTAGCGGTGGCGGAACGAACAGGGAATGTAACAACAGACGGCGGAGAGCGGGATGCCGTCGCCCGGGATGACGACAAAGGTATACCGAGATTCTTTTACGCGGCTGCCGCCGCCCTAATTTTGAGCGCCATCCAGGGCGTGGTACAAAGGTTGCCCGGCATTTCCGACTGGCTGCTCAACGCCGACTACGGCGGTCACATGGTCACAAACCTCGCGCATACCCACATTACGATAGTGGGCGCGGGAACAATCAGCCTCACGGGCTTGATCTATTACGTTTTGCCGCGTGTCACCAAGCGACCGCTCTTTAGCTCGACGCTGACCAATATCTCCTTCTGGTGTACGATTCTCGGCGTATTTGGCTTCTACTGCTCGATGCTCGGTATTGGCATCTATGAGGGCGCGATGGTGCATGCCGGCTGGGCCTACGACGCCGCACGCGACTACCTGGGCGCCTGGCACAAGCTACCCATGGCCTTGACAGCTGCGGTAATGGGCATAGGCTACTGGACGTTCGTCACCAATGTATACGTGACCGTGGGGCGGGCGTCGGGCGAACGTAAGATTTGGCCGGATAAGGGGCCTTCCAACGCCGAGATGCTGCTTGCCAAGTTCTTTGTGGTGGGGGCTACGGGCCTTTTGTTTGGGACGATTCAGGGCGTTTATCAGGTTATGCCGTGGTCGCTCGACTGGCTGCATGCCACGGGCACTGCAGGCCAGATGATCGACCCAATGGCGCACGCACACATGAACTTGGTTGGCGGCGTAAGCGTCGCGCTCATGGGCCTGCTGTACTATTTCGTGCCCAAAATGCTCAATAGGCCGATCTACAGCATGAAGCTGGGGGTCTTCAGTTTCTGGTGCATAGTCATAGGCGTCTTCGGGTTCTACTTTACGGCCATCGGACTGGGTTGGGCCGAAGGGCAGATGATCCTCGATAAGGGCGTGACTGACGAGGCGGCCAAAGCCTCCATGGGCATCTGGCATCCTCTCCTATTGTCCACGGCTGCCAGCATTATGGGCTTGGGCTTCTGGTCGTTCATTACCAACATGTTGATGACGCTCAAACAAAAAGTTGCGCCTGGTGCGCCGCCCGACGGCACGATTGTTTGGTTCATAGGCTTCAGCACGATTGCCATTCTAACGGGCACGATCCAGGGTGTGCTGCAAACCTTGCCTTTCATCGATGAATGGCTTGAAGAAGCCGCGCCGTCGGGTTATTTCGTCACGCCGCTGGCACACGCGCAACTCAACATGGTAGGGTTCGTGATAGTATCTTTAAGCACCATGATGGTCTTCCTGCTGCCGCGACTGCTTGGGAAACCTGCAACCTTTCCAAAGAGCGGCCGTCGTGCGCTCGCTGTGATGGCAGCGGGAGTCGCCTGTACTTACCTGGTCTATTTCGGGCTGGGCCTGCTTGAAAGTATCCAGATTCACAACGGCCTGACCCCGGACCAGGCGCAGTTGGCCGTCGCCGGTAAGTGGGGCCGATACGCCCTGATAATCGCCGCGCAAGGTATACTCGGTCTTGGTTACATTCTGTTGTTCCGGCACATCTCGAGCGTGATCGGGCGCGAGCTCATAAGGGCATATTGGGCCAGGCTGAGGGGCCGAATTGGTGAGGCACTCAGCAATAGCGCACGAATCCATCCTCGTGCGCTTCCAACTTCGCTGGGACAGGCGCGCTTCCGTGCGATCGTATCTGCACTCTTCGAGTTCGTTTTCCTCGGCCTGGGTTGGTTCTTCAGCGGCAGACCTTTCATCGGCACGCTGATGTTCACCCTCGGCGCCTTCTACCTAACGATTGTTTATGGTATTTTCGCGCTCGCGGGCAACCTCGGTCCGTTCCTCGGAGTGTTGATATTCTACCTGGCAATGCTCCTGTTCAGCGCCCTCTGGTCGTATACGACCTATATGCATGACGCTACAGAGCAGTTGGCCGAGAAAGAAGCATAAGTTTGGCCAAATCTTATTGACTCCGCACGTGGGCGCGTGTATAATCACGCCAGTGCAGGACATAGGTCGGAGCTAGAGGCTCATGACGGCGCAGATACAAGCGACCCTTAATTAATTGCGAATGGAGGTGCTGGAATGACTCAGGCTTATTGCGTAAAAGACCGTAAGATGGTAGACATCAAGGACCCCAAGGCAACGACTCTAAAGAACGGGCGGCCCGCGATACAGGGCGTTTGTCCTGAATGCGGAACCAAAGTTACCCGAATCGGCAGCGGAAAGTAACCCCAATTATGAGCGCTCGGACTCCTGCAATGTGAGTCCGAGCGCTCATTGGTAACGCACCCGGCTCGCCCGTTTTGAACTGAAGACCGACGATCGACTGCACCGCGATCCGAACCCACTAAATACCCTTTCGACACTCCACTGCTAATGGGTTTCTTATATCAGTGCGCCATTTGGCGTATACCATGAGGGGGAGTAACGTGGCAATTCC
>DATINP010000264.1:0-27549 GCA_035474135.1 Chloroflexia bacterium
AGTGAAGTCGGAGAGAGCGGCGTCCCAGTCCACGTTTGCTAGAGCAGTTTGGCCTGCTGCATAGCTGCTGACCTGCACCTGCTGGTGCCACCACTGCCAGCCTACAAAGGACAGCACCACCACGAGCACGAACACGCCCACGAGCAGTTCAAGCCTCTGGCTCAGTCCCGGTTTACCGGGTGGCTCAGGGTCCAGGTCTTCAACTACAGAGATCGGTTCTGTGGGCTGGTACATGGCTGAGGGACTCCCCGTTTATTGATTATACCTCGTTTGCGCCACCCCATGCCTTATGCTATAGTTAGCCTATCGCCGAAGTAGGCGACAGATTACCAATCACATGCGTAAATGATGGGTCAGACTTGAGGTGGCGGCTCCTAAAGGGAACCCTTGACCACGCATTTCTGTCGCGACAAGAATTGAATCACGAGGTATTACGCATGCTGTATAACGAAGGTTTATCCACCCATGAAAGCTAACCAGGCAGCCCGCGACGAGCAAAAGGCCGAAGCCGAACCAGGTAATGTCGCGCCCCCGGCAGAACAACCTGCATCCCCCGAAGATCCCAACAGCGCCCTCCCAGGTGAGCTTGAAAACGAGGCCGTAGGCGCACCCGAAAACCTGGCCGAAAGTGACAAGGACGAGGAAACACCCCCACCTGATATACCTGTCGCTGACGACGACGGTTCAGTCGCAAGCGATGTAACAGAAGCGCCCGAGACGGACACCGAAGAAGAGATACTCCCTGTGTTGCTGGCTGATGGCAGTGATGATGAAAGCACCGGGACGCTGGGGGATTCGGCGCGCACGACCAGCAAGATCACCACGCCCCTGCCCGAAGCCGCAGGCCCCCCAAGGCCTCCCCTTGCTGAAGATTCCACGGTAGAGGGGCGTTATCAAGTATCGATCATGCTGGGATCGGTGGGCGAAACTAATCTCTATCGCGTGATCGACCTGCAAGGCTATCTTCATTGTTGGGCCTGCGGTTCGTCCAGTTCCATGCCCGGCGATATTTATTGTGTCGAGTGCGGAGCGCAATTGGCCGGACGGCACTACAGATTGCAGGAGTTTAAACTGCCCCTGATAGGAGACGAGCCGATTACCGGCGTGGTCGAGATCGAAGAAGAGAGTGGGCGCGTGATCAGCAGCAGCGAGATCAGCTTTTTACCCCAACTGCCCGTTGCCCACGCAATCCTCGAGAACCGCGTGCCGGGCGTGGCGCACGCCTACGACGTTTGGTACGACCTTGAATTGGGTCGCGGTTACGTCGCGTGGGAGGAAGTCGGCGGACGAGTTATGATCTCGTGGCTGCCGGGCATGAACACCACGGGCCTGTTGGTGCCCGCGGGTCAGTCGGGCCATCTTGCGGTGCCGGAAGAACCGGAGGAAGAGCAGGCTCTCGGCTGGATGACGCAGGCGGGTGAGTTGCTCACCAGGCTCTATGCAGAGGGCATAGGCGGCTGCAATCTTGAGCTTGCAAATCTGTTGGTACAGCCCGGCGATCGGATATTGCTGCTCGATCCATCGTCCTGCCAGTCGCTTGAAGGGTTGGACGACGACGCGCGCGAGGTGCTCGAGCGCTCGGACGTGAGGGCGCTGGCGGGGCAGTTAGAACAATGGTACCTGGCTGTGCGGCGCGAACATTCGGAGGGGCAGGACGGCGACGACACAAGCGATCCGTTCTCTGCGAGCAGTCCCCAATCAGTGCTCAACGCGAAGCCGGGCAACAAGCAGATGGTGGCGGCATACGAGGCAACCGGGCCACTTGGCGGCGACGCAAACCCGGCAGTGGTGTTGTCCAAGGCGCGCGAGGGGTCGTACCCAACCGCCGAGGCATTCGCCCAGATATTGCGCGACCTCTACGAGTCGGGTCGCCCCCTCACCGACCTCAAGCTGTGGAGTGGCAGGACCTCGAACATAGGCATGGTGCGTAAGGTCAACGAAGACAGTGTGCTCACGCTGGAAGCCACCGTCATGGAGCACGAGGGCAATCTGCCTGTTGGCCTCTACGTTGTTTCCGATGGCATGGGCGGACACCAGAGCGGCGAAGTAGCTTCGTCCATAGCTGCGCGGACGGTGGGGGCGCTCGTAAACTCGTCTTTGATCGGCCCCCTCGTTTCGGGCGATCCCGTGGCGCGAGACCCCAATACCTGCGCTAGCCTGCTGCGGCAGGCTGTACTTGAGGCGAACAGGCGTATCAGTGACCTGGCACGCGAGCGGCATTCCGACCTCGGCACGACCACAGTTGCCGCCCTGTTGATTGGCAATCAGTTGACTGTGGTGAACGTGGGCGATAGCCGCGCCTATATGTTCCGCGACGGTCAACTTACAGTGTTAACACGCGATCACTCGCTAGTGATGCAACTGGTGCTGGCCGGGCAGATCGCCCCCGAAGATATTTACACCCACCCACGGCGCAATGAAATCTACCGCGCTCTGGGCGACTCACGCCTGGGTGAATCCGAGATCGACATCTATAGATACAAGTTGCGGCCAGGTGACGGCTTGCTGCTCTGCTCGGACGGTTTGTGGGCCTTTGTGCGCGACCCCGAAATCTCCGCGATTGTGGGACAGGAAGGCGCCGACCCGCAGACTATAGCTAATCAGCTTATAGATAAGGCCAACAGCCGGGGTGGCGAAGACAATATCAGCGTAATATATGTGAGGTTGATGCAGTCGGAGGAGTGATGCGGCACCTGGCGTGTCAGAAGTGAAACGTGGTCGCGTATAGGACGTAAGTATCAGGTAGCTTATGTATTCTGTGCGCCACACGCGCAATATTTCACGAATATGACAGAGGGAGAGAAGCATGACCGACACTATCAATCTGAAAGCCACCTGGAGCCACGACCCACTGGGCGCGAGCGACGCTACCAGCCTGGCCTACCTGTTACTTGACATAACGCAACCGGATGCCCCTGCGCAACCCGCTGGCGGGCAAGGTCGGTCCGCCGACGCTGCGCTGAACCTCAGCCTCGTGCTGGACACGTCCGGCTCGATGGCGGGGGCCAAACTGGACAACCTGAAGAAAGCCGTTGCGTGGGTCATCGATCATTTGAGCGCACGTGATACTGTGGCGATTACCCTCTTTGACGACGAAGTGCGCCCCCTGGTGGGCAGCACGGGTCTTGATAACAAGGCCGATCTGATCGCTCAGGTAGACGCCATTAGCGAGGCGGGTGGTACCGCCATGAGCAAGGGCTTGCGGTTGGGCCTGGATGAGGCGCGCAAAGCAAGCGGACCGGGCGTGGTATCCCGCATTATTGTGCTTACTGACGGCCAGACCTGGGGCGATGCGGACCAGTGCATTGAGTTGGCGGCAGCCGCCGGGGCCGCCGGTATTCCCATTGACGCTTTTGGTCTTGGGGCTGACGAGGATTGGAGTATCGAACTGCTGGATGGGATGGCGGGCGAGAGCGGCGGCAGCGTCGAGTACATCGCCGGCCCCGAGCAGATCTCGGCGGCCTTCGAGGGCGCTCTTCGCCAGATGCAGGCCACCACCGCTCGCGACCTCCAGCTTACGTTCAACCCGGCCGGAGGCGTATCGGCTCGCGCAATCTACCGCGTTGCGCCTATGATCTCCCGCTTGTGGCCGAGCATGGACTCGGCGGCAGATAATGCGAGTGCGCAAGGACACGCTGAAGTACAGACTGGAGAAAGCGAGGCCGGCACTCAGTTGACCCTGCCTCTGGGCGACATACAATCGGCTGACGGGCAAACCCTGCTTGTAGAGGTAGTGTTGCCTCCGCGCAGGCCGGGCAGCTATCGACTGGCGCGGATTTTGCTGAAATATGAGGTGGGCAGCATCGCAGAAGATACTGCTCTCGACCTGGTGACGAGCTTCGCGGCGGGCGCCGGAACAGGGCCGGGCAACCCTCGTGTAATGAACAGCGTAGAGAAGGCCACTACCTTCAAACTGCAAACAAGGGCGCTGCAGGCGAGCATGCTTGGCGATACCGAGACCGCAGGTAAGAACCTGCGCGCGGCTGCTACCCGCCTGTTGAGTATGGGCGAGACCGAGCTTGCAGGCGCCACCACGCTTGAGGCCGAACGGATCGAAGCTGAGGGCCGCGCGAGCGCCGGCGCTACCAAGAAACTTACATTCGACACGCGCCGCTTGTCGGCGGCCGAAACCGTGCGACTGAAGGAATGATAAGGATGATGGCAGAGACGGGCGACAGGCGACACAGGTCATAGGGAGCGCGTCAATAGTTATCAAGTATTGTCGCCATCCACTCACTCCTTCGATCACAGAAACATGGATCAGCCATGAGTATATCTATCAGCGCAACGAAGCGCGAGGCCGATGAACCGCAAGAGCCATTGTCGCTTGCTCCATCGGTGGTAGTGGTGCCTCTGCTCAACCTGGGGCTGGCAGAGGATATGCTGGACCTGGCGGCGGGCATCATGCGCCATGCGCAGACCGGCGACTCGGGGCCACCCGCAAGCGCCAAGCGGATAGTAGTGCTGAGCGTAGTAGAAGTCCCGCCCGACGAGCCTCTGGCGATGGGGCTGGATATGGCCCGTTCGTACCGCGCCCTGCTCGATTTTCTGCCTTCGTCAGTAGATGTTGGACATGATGACCGCGTACGTGTAGACAGGGTGGTCAAGGTGGCGCGGGACGTCGCGGATGCTATGCGGCAGGCGGCAGAAGAGGTGCACGCCGACCTCGTTCTACTTTACTGGAAAGGCCACGCGCGCGAACCCAAGCGGCATCTGTATGGACGGATCACCGACGCTCTGCTCGAGAGCCCGCCCTGTAGCGTTATGCTTACCCGTCTCGAGGGTTGGAAGGAAAGCAGGCGTGTACTGCTGCCCGTGCGCGGTGGCCCCTCGGCTGAACAGGCGCTTGACCTGGCGGTGGCCCTGGCCGAGCGGCGCTTCCTGCCCGTGACGGTTTTGCACAACGTACCACGCACGCCCACTGTGCCCAATCTCCAGAACGAAGCGCTACTCGTAAACCAGGTCGAGGCGCTGGGTGAAGAGCCTTACATCGTGTTTAATACTCGTTTGCGCGCCGTACAAGATAGCGCTCACGTGCCCTTGGAGAGCATATTGACTCGCCTGGAGGACCCTTTAGAGTCGGTTCTGTCCGAGGCGCAGGCCGACGACCTGGTGATAATGAGTGTGCCCCACTTGAAAAAGGGAAGAGGGTATGTGCCCGATCCTGCCGAGTCGCTTGCCTTGCAGGTGTCGGAGGCGAAGGGGCCTCCCCTACTGTTATTGAATACGCCGATAGAGATAAAATTGTCGACCTACAGCAAGCGCATGGTTAAGCCCGGAGCGCGTGCCGGAGGCAGGCGTGGGGGCGCACAACGCTGGGTTGATATGCCGTTCGAGCACTGGTTCGTGGCGCATACCTATCACGGTGACGAGTTCCGTGACCCCGAAGAGTTTCTCAAGGCGAAACTGGCGAGCGGTCTCACGTTGAGCGTAGTGGTGCTCACTTCCAACGACGCGACGCGCATTCACTCGGTGGTGATGGGCCTGAGGCGGGTGCTGCAGGAGATGCACCCTATCGCCGATCAGATCGTCGTGGTGGATGCGGCTTCGGGCGACGGCACGCGTGAAATTGCGCGAGAGCTTGGCGCCGAGGTGTATGATGCGTCTGACATACTGCCCCAGTATGGCGTTTTGCACGGTCGTGGCGAATCGACCTGGAAGAGCCTGGCCGTTGCTAAGGGCGACGTCATAGTGTGGCTCGACCCGCGTGCGCGGCGGTTCCACCCAAGCACCGCACTGTCGTTGGCGGGGCCTCTATTGCGTTCTCCTGAGTTGCAGTTAGTGGAGGCCTTCTCGGCTATTGTGGATGAGCGTAAGAAGCCCACAGCCGAGTTCTCGCCGGTAGACGTGAGTTGGGGCGGCTTCGTAATCCCCAGGCGCGACGAATCCGTAGGGCACGCGCAAGTGCGTGTACAAGCCCTCAAGCCCTCCGACCTCGATACGCTGAACGTTTCGCAGATAGCGATGCTGCCTCCGCGCACGATCTTCCAGGTGCTTTGCCCGGCGCTGGCAGGCGTCATATCCCCCTTTGCACGAGATGTCGCGGCGCGGCGCGATGCCCTCCTAGATTTGCCGGTGTTTGCGGGGGAAGCCGCGGACGTGGGGGTATTGCTTTCGGTGGCTTCCGAGTATGGCACAAACGCAGTTGCCCAGGTGGAATTGGGGTACACCCAGCCCGCGCCACCGCCCCAACCGGGACTGCGCAACGCGATCGAACTGTTGCAGGTGATGGCGGGCCGCCTCACCGACCCGGAGATGCGTGGGGATGCCGAGCGCCTCGTAGAGCGCGTGCAACGCGAAATAGAGGGCAAGCGCACGTCGGGCCATTCAGGCACCACAGGTGCTTTATTCGAGGTACGGGCGCTAGGCCCAGTGCAAAGGCCGCCCATGCGGGGGATTATGGACGAGTCTTAGAGCTTAGATCATAAGTCGACGGCTACCTATGGCTTACGACCTAAGATCTAAGAAACGGTCCGAAAAGTAGGAAGTAGAAGGAGACGAAGCAACTCCCCCTTGTCATTCTGAGCGTAGCGAAGAATGACAATATAAACTGAGTTCGTTTCCTCGACCTTGACCCCTTTCAGACAGCTTCTAAGAGTCCCTTGCCCCTGCCCAGGCGGTCGACCAGGAGTATTACCGCGACTGTCATTAGCAGCACGCTTGGTATCACTACCTGCACTGAGTTGGTGAGAATGAACGGGGCCATCACATAGCCCAGCGTAAGGATCGCCACCCACAACCGCGAAAAGCCGCGTCCCCACATGCCCGACGTCGCGTAGCCCCCGATTATCCAGGCCGGGAACACCAGCAGGGTGAGGTCGTGCGGGTTGAGGTGGAGCGATGTAAGTATGGCCGCGATGCCCGCTAGCGCCCACAGCAGGTCGAAACTGGGCACGTAGTAGTCGTCCATGCGGGTATCCTGTGCCACAGATGCGCTGGCGTGCGCGGGCTGTGATCTACCCAGCGTTTCCGGGTCGTTCGCGCCCGATCTCTCCTCCCTGGACCGCCACCAGGCCCAGGCCACGAGTGCCGCGGTGACGAGAGACAGGGCCGCAAAGAGGGGGGTGACCAGGGATGATCCACTGCCCAGCAGATCGGTGAGGAAGCCGCGCCAGTTGTGCATGATTGCGGGGTCGATCGCGCCGGTATTGCCCCACCCAGCCACACCAAGCAGCAGGCTCATGTATTGCACAGGCCAGCCGATACCCAGCACAGGCATCGCGAGCACGGACAAGCCGGCCATAATGCCCGCGAACACTCCGAGCGCGCGCCAGCGTTGTTGTAGCACCAACACAAGCAGGATGACCGGCAGTATCTGCGGCTTGAGTGCAACCAGCACTAGCGCGGCGCCCGCCCACCCCTGCTGTTCGCGCTTGAGATTGGCGTAGAGAGCGCACAGTCCCAATAGCACCAGAGGCGAGTTCTGTCCAAGCATAAGGCCGCGTATGAGGGGCAGATATGAGCAGGCCGCCAGGCTTAGCACCCATCCCACGGGCCGCGCAACTGGCAGTGCACCATCGAGCAGCCCCAGCGACATGCCAATGGCGATGCCGCATAAGAGTGTCCAAAGCGCAAAGACGATGGGGTAGGGCAGGTCCATGAAGGGCGCGACGATAAGCGCCTCGAATGGGAGATGGTTGTAGGGGAGGATCTGGGATGGCAATAGAGTGGGGTGGTAGCCCGCGAAGATGCGGTTTTGCGCGTTGGTCTGGGCGTTCAGGTCATAGAGGTTTTGCCCGTTGCCGTCGCGTATGACCAGCGCGCCCGTGAGAGTGGAAACGAAGTCCACAGGACCGCGATTGCTGTTGCCCCGGATATAACCCTCAGGACCGCCCGTGTCCTGTACGTTTTGCGCCCATAGGACGAGGTAGCCCACGATCAGAGCCAGCGAGATAGCTATGGCGGCCTTGCGTGTGAAGGTCCATTTGCCGTCGGGCCACACAGGTTCTTCGCCGTCCTGTGAGCCTGTGACGGCCGTGCCGTCGCCCTCGAGAAGCAGTTTGCGCTCAAGCTCAACGGGATCAGAGGTAGTTTCTACGCGCTCTTTCGACATGAATTGGCTAATTGGCTGATTGGCAATACGACCATTGGCTTAAACTGCGCTGAGACGACGGCTAACGGAACTGGACTGGCTAGCCTGCCAGGCGTGAATAACGCCTCGCAGGAAGTCGGCGCCGTCGTCTTCTCCGAGGAGGGCTTCGGCGGCGCGTTCGGGGTGGGGCATGAGGCCCAGTACGTTGCCTACGGCATTGCAGATGCCTGCTATGTCGTGCGATGAGCCGTTAGGGTTGGCGCCCGGTTCGGGCTTGCCTTCAGCATTGGTGTAAGTGAGGACGATCTGCCGGTTATTGTGGAGTTTCTCTAAGGTGGCGGTGTCGGCGTAGTAGCGGCCCTCGCCGTGCGCGATAGGCAAGCGCCAGACGGTGCCTTCCGGGATGCCGTTGAGAAGAGCGCAGGTCGACGATTCGAGGCGGGTGTGCACGTAGCGACAGGAGAAGGCGCGGCTGTCGTTGCGGATGAGCGCACCCGGTAAGAGGTGGGCTTCGGCCAGCACCTGGAAGCCGTTGCAGATCCCCAGCACCCAACCGCCCGCCTCGGCATAACGCCGGATCGCGTCCATAACGGGGGTGAAGCGCGCGATGGCTCCGCAGCGCAAGTAGTCACCATAAGAGAAGCCCCCTGGTAGAACCACCAGATCGTATCGGCTCACGTCGCGCTCGGTGTGCCACACGGGTTCCGCGTCTTGTCCGAGCGTTTCGCCTAACGCGTAAAGAGCATCGTGGTCGCCGTTCGAGCCAGGGAAGATCGCTACACCTACTCTCATGTTGGGTATCCTTCCAGGATGACGACCGACGACGGTAATTTCTCGGTTGTCAGTCGTCGGTCGTCCGTCGTCCTTCGTCAATCCGTTCCGCTATCTCTCTGAAGGCGGCGGCTTCTTTGGCGTTCGGGGTGGCTTCGAGGAGGGGATGGCCTGCATCGATGCCTTTGCTAATGTTGATATCCATTGGGATGCGGCCCAGCAAAGGTAGCCCATCGTGCTCTATACCCCAGTGGGTATTGCTCCTGTGGAATACCTCGATGCGCTCGTTGCAGTGGGGGCAATGGAGGTAGCTCATGTTTTCGACCACGCCCAGGATGGGCACCTTTGCCTCGCGGAAAAGGCCCAGCGAGCGACTTGCGTCCAGCAGAGACAGGTCTTGCGGCGTGGTAACCACTATAGCGCCGTCTACCGGCACCGTTCGGAGGAGAGTATGCTGGGGTTCACCCGTACCCGGAGGAAGGTCTATCAGGAGGTAATCCAGGTCTCCCCACATGGCGTCGCGCAGGGTACGCATTACTAGCAGGCCCACGTGCATGGGGTCGGGCATGAGCGCCTCGCTTTCGCCCACCAGCAGACCAATTGACATAACGCGCAGGCCGTAGCGCTCTAGTGGGGGAATGTAGGGGGTGTTGTCGGCCCGTCCTATGGGAGCCAGGCCGGATGCAGGTTTGGAGCGCCTCACTCCCAGCATCAGGGGTACGTTCGGTCCGTAGATGTCAGCGTCGAACAGTCCAACGCGCGCTCCGCGCTCGGCCAGGGCCAACGCAAGGTTCACGGTGACAGTGGTTTTGCCCACTCCGCCTTTGCCGCTGGCAATGACCAGGACATTTGCTACGTTTGGTATGCGGTGCGGCATGGTTGGAAATGTTCTGAGTTGTTACTACTAGAGACACAAAGCCCAGGACGCCTTCTATCTCACGTTTCACTTTCGTCGTCGGCTTCTTCCAGCCTGAATGTGTAGTCTTCGATTACGGGGTTGGCGAGGAGACGCCGGCACATCGAATCGATGGCTGTCTGGGCTGCGTCCCGAGTTTCGGCTTCGAGGTAGGCCTGGATATATTTACCCACGCGCACGGCTGTCACATTGTCGTAGCCCAGGTTATGCAGGCCATCGCGTATGGCGAGGCCAGGTGGGTCATTGACAACGGGTTTCAGTGTTACGTATACATTGGCGAGCCACTTACTCATGGTATCCTATGGGTTATTAGGTTAGCGATAAAGCTCGGCTACGAGGTCGCGCTTGGCGATCCGTTTGTACGCCTCGAGGTACTTGTCGGACGTTTTCTGCACGACGTCGTTGGGCAGGGAAGGGGCCGGCGGTTCGCGGTTCCACTTGACCGCGTTAAGCCAGTCGCGCACGAACTGTTTGTCAAGGCTCAATTGCGGACCTTCGAGCCTGTACTTGGCGACCTCCCAGTAGCGCGAGGAGTCGGGCGTGCCTACTTCATCTATCAGTATCAACTGGTCGTCAATCAGGCCGAACTCCAGCTTTGTGTCGGCCATGATGATGCCTTGCTGTCGAGCGTATTCGGACATGACGCCGTAGATGCTCATCGTGACGTCGCGCATCTTCTCGGCAAGCTCCTGTCCGATCTGGTTCGCCATCTGCTCGAAGGTGATATTTTCATCGTGACCGGAAGCGGCCTTGGTGGCGGGCGTGAAGATTGGTTCCACCAGTTGTTGGCTTTCGTGCAGCCAGTTGGGGAGCGCGATGCCCGCCACGGTGTTGGTCTTGCTGTATTCGGCCCAGGCTGACCCTGCCAGGTAGCCACGAGCTACGCACTCGATATCGATGCGTTTGGCTTTCTTGACCAGCATTGCTCTGCCCAAAAGCTGATCGCTCTGCACTTTGGGCCAGCCGCGCCAATCAAAGGTGAATTGGGGAGCGCGTGCGGTGATCAGGTGGTTGGGGATAACGTTTTTGGTGCGTTCGAACCAGAAGACGGAGAATGCAGTCAGAACCTGCCCCTTATAGGGGATGGGGTTGGGCAACACCGAGTCATAGGCTGAAATGCGGTCTGTGGCGACTATAAGTAATTTGTCGCCCAGGTCATATGTGTCGCGTACCTTACCTCTGTTGAAGATCGGCAAGGGCAGATCAGTTTGGAGAATGGGTCTGCTATGCATGGCTCGATTATATCACGGATTGGAAGAGCGTGATGCTTAATAGGTGTATGACGCATCACGCTCTATATCTCTACCGGTTGAGCCAGGCCACGAGGTCGCCGCTCACGCGGGTTTTGAACTCGGCCAGTTGGTCGAGCGTTTCCAGGGCGCGGGCGTAAGGCTTGTCGGCTACTCCGTGAAGGTTGGCGTCGAAGAAGCTCACTATGTCGCCACGCAGGTTGTACGGGAGTTGGCCCGTAGCAGCTACGAGGAAGCCAGTCCACATATCCCCCAGGTTACGTATCACGGGCCAGTGAGCCTTGATGTAGCTCCAGGCGGGGCGCTTGGTGTGCTCTATAGCGAGTTCGAGGCGCAGCATTCTGCCTATAGCTTCCTGTGGGATAACGCCCTTGTCGATCAGGTCGAAGATGCTTTCTGTCGTGCCGTCTGCGCGGAAGTAGGCAAGGCTATAAAGATAGCGGTTGCTTTCCTGGGGTGATGCTCCGCTCTCCTTGCGCTGCTGGTAGAGTTGCACATAGCGGTCAAAGCGTGCCTTATCGCCCACCTGGGCGGCAGCCGCCACGAACAGCCCGGACAGGTTGGGGTCAACCGATGCAGGGTTTTCCGCCTCGCGGTCGGCCCAGATAGTGGCCTGGCGGGTGGCTTCGGGGTCTTCGGCTACGGTGGCGAGGGCATCAATGAGGGCCACACGCCTCTGGGTGTCGTTTCGCGATTCGCCTGCTTTCGGCTCGTAGCCGACCTCTGCTAGTTGCGCGCCAAGGCGACTGCTGATCCACGAGCGGAACTTAGCGAGGGTGGCCTTGTCGTCCAACTGTTCCAGTATACCTTCGAGGACGTGTAAGGTTCCGGCTATCTCGCCCAGTACCCGGTAGTCGGTGCTGGTCATCAGGGCCGACAGCACATCGAGGGCCGAGGTGATCTTCTGGTCGCCACTGCGGGTTAGCGCCCACTGGTCACTGAGGAGGCTGATCTGCTCTACGGGTGAGAGCCTATCCACGTTGGTGAGGATCGACTGCAAGAGCTTGCTATCGGGTTGCTGGCGATAGAAGCCAAGTTCTTCGGCGTTCGCATTGAGCCACTTAAGGTCACCTTTAATGTCTAGGGGCACGTCTGCTTGCGCTTTATCAAGCAGCACGCGCTGTTCATGGACGCCTGCCGCGTCTTCGTACCGCAGGATAACGGGCACGAACCAGAGTTGCTCCTGACGTTTGGCGTTGGGGCTTGAGTAATAGCGGCGCTGGCTCAGGTGGAGAGTGTTGCCCTCCACCGACACACTGACCAGTGGAAAGCCGCCCTGGTTGATCCAACTATTCATGATATCAGTGACGGGGAGGCCGGAGGCGTTAGCAAGATGCCGCCAGAGGTCTTCCTTCGACGCATTGGACTCGGCGAACTCCTCGATATAACTGCGCAGGCCCGCTCGAAAGTCTTCCTCGCCCAGGAAGTTTTCGAGCATACGCATGACGGCGCAGCCCTTCTGGTAGGTGATGTTGTCGAAAAGCTCGGTGGCCTGAGAGGGGGTGTCTACGCGATTGTGAATGGGGTGGGTGCTTTCCAGTGCGTCGTCGCTCATGGCCGCCGCCATGCCCCCAAGCGAATCGCTCCAGACATTGTAGTCAGGACTGAGCGCGTCGACTGCCTTGAAGGAGATCCACTCTGCGAACGACTCGTTAAGCCAGAGGTCGTCCCACCACTTCATGGTGACGAGGTCGCCGAACCACATATGGGCGAACTCGTGCGCGACAACGTGGGCGATCGACTTCTCCTGGTTCCACGAGGCCGTTTTAGGGTTCATGATAAGGGCCGACTGCACGAACAGCACGAGGCCCGCGTTCTCCATCGCTCCTGCGGCGAAGGCAGGCACGGCCGCCTGATCATACTTTTGAAAGTGATAGGGAGCTTGAAAATAGTTCTCGTACCAGGGCAGGAGGCGCTTGGTATAGTCGTGGGCGAAACGACCCATTTCGGCCTTGCCCTTCATCGCCCATACCCGGATGGGCACGCCGTTCACCACTTCTTCCTCGGTACCCTCTACCTCGCCTATCAGGATGGCGCACAGGTAACTTGACATAAGTTTGGTGGGCGCGAAGGTCCAGGTCTTCGACCTGCCATCAGGTGCATCGGTAGTGGACACTAGCGGGCCATTGGCGAGGACAGTGTTCTGGGGATCGGTGGTGATTACCCAGGCAAAGTGGGCCTTGAACGCCGGCTCGTCCCAGCAGGGGAAGATCTTGCGGGCATCGGTCTCTTCGCACTGAGTACAAAGGCACTCTTCGTTGCCGTCTTTCGCGTGGTAAAGACCCTCCATAGTGGGGCTGATGTGCCCGTCATACTCGATAGTGAGCATGGCATCGCCGGTCGGGAGGGTGTAGGGAAAGTTGATGGAGATCATCTCGGCCTCGTGGTTCGCCTCGACCGAGCCTTGCCAGGTCTTATCACCTGCCGTGAGCGATGCGCCGGTGACCGTGAGGAGTTCGTGCGCGTGAAGCTCAATGCTGTTCGTGGGAGCCGTGATCTCGACCTGGATCGTTACTTTGCCCTTGAATGTGGGCCGGCCGACTCGGGCGTCGAGTTCGATATCATACTGGCGCGGGAGGACACTGGTGGGTAGGCGATATGCCTGGGGGTTTTCTAGGGTCAGCATAGATTTGGGCTAGGGTCCTTTCGGGTGCAGATTTTGTTGCTACTATATTTGGTTGTATATTTGTCTAACAGTCGTAGCCATTATATCAGATATGGCGGATTGGTTGTCAGGCCTCAGGCTTCGAGGCCAACGCGCCTATAGGCTTCGTCCACGTATTGCAGGTGGCGCTCGACACCCGTAAGCTCGCGCAGTTGGTCAGTGGTAAGGCGGGCCCGCACTTCGGGGTCCTGCGAGATGCGCTCTATGAAGGTAGGGCCGGCTTCGCCACGCGAGTCGGCGTCCCACACTTCCATGGCGTGTTTCTGGACGATCTTGTAGGCTACCTGGCGGTCTAGCCCGCTTTCGGTCAGTGCGAGCATAATCGGCTGCGAGAACACGAGGCCACCCGTCATTTCGAGGTTGCGCTTCATCCTGCCGGGGTAGACATTGAGGCCGCTGAGGATCGCGTCCATCTGCGTGAGCATATAGTCGGCCAGGATGAACGCGCCAGGGAAGATCACGCGCTCGGCTGAGGAGTGCGAGATGTCGCGCTCGTGCCACAGCGGGATGTCTTCCATGCCTGTGAGCGCGAATCCGCGCAGGACGCGGGCGAGGCCGCTGATGCGCTCGCTTTTGTGGGGGTTGCGCTTGTGGGGCATGGCAGAGGACCCTTGCTGGGCCGCGCCGAACGGCTCCTCGACCTCGCGTACTTCGGTGCGGGCGAGGTGGCGGATCTCGGTGGCGAACTTGTCGAGGGATGATGCGAGCAGAGCAAGCGCATTCACGATGGCGGCGTGGCGGTCGCGCTGGACGATCTGGGTGCTGACGGGATCTACCGCGAGGCTAAGGAGCCGGAGGGCGTTGGCTTCCAATTCGGGCGGAACATTGGCATGGGTGCCAACCGCGCCGGATATCTTGCCCGTGGCGATGTCTGCCATGGCCGCGTTGAGGCGTTGGAGGTGTCGCCCTGTCTCGTCGTACCACATGAGGATCTTGAGGCCGAATGTGGTGGGTTCGGCGTGGACACCATGCGAGCGCCCGATCATGACGGTGTGCTTGTGTTCGAGGGCGAGGGCCGCCAGCGTGACGCGCAGGCTTTCCACATCGTCCAGGATGACCTGCATGGCCTCTGTAATCTGGAGGGCCAGCGCCGTGTCCACTACGTCGGAGGAGGTGAGGCCGAGGTGGACGTAGCGGGCGGCGTCGGGGTCGGAGAGCGAGTCGGTGGCGGCTTTGAGGAAGGCGATCACATCATGATCGGTCTGCTTCTCGTACTCGTTCATCTTAGCGAGGTCGATCTTGCCTTCGCGCAGAATGGGGAGGACTTCGGCGGGGATGCGGCCCTGCTCGGCCCAGGCCTCGCACACGGCAAGCTCGACCTGCCACCAGAGGTCGACTTTGTGCTGGGCCGACCAGAGCGCGCCCATTTTGGGATTTGTGTAGCGGTCTATGTTCATGTTTGATCTCTAGGTTAGAAATTTTTCATGGAGAATATCGGCGTGCCAAAGAGGTCCTGCTGACTGGTGTTTTCGCGTTGGAAGCCATAGTTTTCGTAGAGGCGGATCGCGCCTGAGAGGAAGGGAGTTGTGCAGAGGAACATACGGCGGCAATTGTGTTCGCGAGCATAGCTCTCGACTTGATCGAGGAGGAGCTTGCCTATGTGATGGCCTCTCGCACTGGGGAGGACGGCCATGCTTCGGACGTAGAGAGAATCGCCTTCGAGGACTGCGGATACTGTACCAACTATGTCGCTATTTAGCAACGCCACCCATACGGGGCCTTCGTGCCAACGGGCGGCTATCTGTTCGGTAGTGGGGGTGGTAGCGGCAAAACCTCCGGGAGTATAAAGGGACTCGAATTCGATGAAGGCTTGGTGGAGGACGGAGGCGATCGATGGGACGTTGACTGGAAGGGCCAACCGTATCTGTAGTTCTCCCATGCCAGCCACTTAAGATTCCTCTTTATCAATCGGCGTGTTTCCACCACCCAGCCCGGCCAGGGCATCTAGCTGCTCCTGTTGGGCGTCCTCCACCTGACGGGCGATTTTCTTGGTTTTGCGGCGTGTGCGAAGCAGCAGCACGAAGGCGGGGATTAGGATCAGGTCGGCCAGCACGAAGGCGACAAGGCCCGCGTTTACCTGGTTCTGCCAGATTAGGCCGCAGGCGCTACAGGCTACGAGGACGCCCACCACGGACAGCCAACCCAGAATGGTCTGAGTTCTAGGGTTGGGCAACGGGCGGCTCCTGTTCTTCTTTGGGGTCGTCTTCCGATAATAGCTTGCTTATCTCGTCCTGACCGCTCTTTAGCTCGTTGTCCCAGCGTGTGCTACGGAGGCGCGTATACTGCCTGTAAAGGAACCAGGCGGCAACAACGTCGGCCAGCGAAAGCACAAGGAATAAAGCCGCAGCGTCTTGCTGACCACGCAGGGCAAGCACGATGGCAACGACAAGCCCGGTGACTGACGATATGGCGGCTAAGGTGAGTATCTGGCGAGCGTTCTTTTCGTTCATGGTTGTGTCCAGGGTTGGTCTGAGAGTACACCAGATTATACAATAAAGCACGAAACAGATCTGTCTGGCAATGGAGGTTGCAGATTGAAAAGCAAAGACGCAAAGATCGCAAAGGCTTTGAGGGGGATGGCCTAGAATGGTCTCGTTCACAGAGATTGATTGAGCAGGAGGATGGATTGTTATGTCAGTAGCAAGAACGGCAGTAGGAGCGTTTGAGCCAAAATACTATGCAGACGTGCTCATAGAGATTCGCTCTGGAAGCGGTGGTGAAGGCGCGGAGTTATTTGTGGAAGACCTGATGGAGATGTACAGGAATTTCTCGCAGAGTCAGGGGTGGAGTACGCAGATCGTCATGCAACAGGAGGCAAACGGAGAACACCCAAGATTGGTTCTGCTGAAGGTAGTTGGAGAGGGAGCTTACCCAGTGCTTAAGTACGAGACAGGCGTCCATAGAGTGCAGAGGGCTCGTGATTCGGAGCGGCAAGGTGTGATTAAGACGTCCACGGCGTCAGTAGTGATCATGCCAATACCAGGTGAGCGTTTGAGATCAGAGAAGATTCGCACCTACAACGTTCCGGACGATGAAGCGCGCGACCACAGGTACAGGGTAAACGTGAGGGGTGTTCGACGGATATTGAATGGTGAACTCGACCTTGTTCTTCGCGAGCTGCCGGGGCATAGCTAGGGCGGCGCTCGCGTTGCCTTTTCGCAGCGGGTAAACTGCCGTTGGACAGGCATTGGGACAGGGAGGGCGACTTATCTTCTCAGCGAGAACTATGGCTGCGTTCCGAGCGACAACCAAGGCGCGGTTTGCTAAACAGGCACGATCCATGCTATGATCAGGGGGATCACGACTTACGATCTAAGACATAAGATCTAAGACTCACTGTGGAGGGGATAATGCCGCTATTCAAGAAGACCAGAAGTTATGACGGCTCGTGGGTTGAGGCTCCGGCTGATGAGCAGACCGCGCTCGACACCACGGGCAAGGGCAAGAAGCCCAAGAAGGTGTTCAAGGTCGTCACCTTCAGGGGACGGCAAGAGCAGGCATGGCTCGACTCGGACCTGTGGCAGCCCTTGCAGGAGACAGTAGTGCCCGCCGAGGGCAAAGTAGCCGCCACGGTTGTGTATTACGGCACCTACGGCTCGGATGGCATGAGGCAAGACGGCTCGCCGGGTGGAAGCTATTCTGCCGTGTATGACCAGTACAAGATGCAGGGCGCTGATCTCTATACACGGGACGAGGCCAGGCACGTAAACCAGTGGGATACTCGCAAACCCTTCCCGGGGTTCGACCCCAAGCTGGGGAGCAAGACCCTCGATATTTATTCTGAGGATTAGTTAGTCATGATGGCGCACGACGGACGACGTATTTATTCTGTCGTCCGTCGTCTGTCGTCTGTCGTCGCGTAATCTGTTGGGAGATGTAACGAATGCATATTGGCGTTTTGGGTGGTGGAGCATTGGGCCTGACTGCGGCCTTGAGGCTGGCGAGGCGAGGCGCGCAAGTTACTATCATTGAGAAGGAAAGCGAACTGGGCGGGCTGGCGGCGGGTTTCCATGTGGGTGATAGCGGCACCTACCTTGAGAAGTTCTACCACCACATTTTCAGGTCGGATAAAGACATCCAGGCGCTGATCGAAGAGATGGGGCTTGGCGACAAACTCACCTGGCACAATGTCAACACCTCCACGTTGTTCAAGGGCAAGCTCTGGAAGCTGTCACCCGTTGACCTGCTGTTGCATTACCCGATTTCCATAATCGCGCGTCTCAGGCTTATCACGGGCACAGCCTACCTCAAGGCTACCAGCAACTACCGCGCGCTGAACAAGTCCACCGCGGTGGAGTGGCTGCAAAAGTGGATGGGTAAAGAAGCCTACGATATGCAGTTTAAGCCCGTATTAGTGGGCAAGTTCGGCGACTTCTATGACAAAATTTCGATGTCGTGGTTCTGGTCGCGTGTGCACGAACGTAGTTTGGATCTGGGCTATCTGGGCGGTGGGTTCCAGCAGTTGTACAACAGATTGGGCGAGGAGATAGAGAAGGCCGGTGGCACCATCAAGCTCGAAACGGCGGTTACGCGCATTGTGCCCATAGAAGGCGGCAAGACGCGAGTCGAGATAGACAATGGGGAACCTTACGTGTTCGATGCGGTGGTATCCACTCTGCCCACCAAGCTATTCTTGCGGCTGGCCGAGGGGCTGCCTGAGGACTACAAGCAGAAGTACGATTGGGGTGACGCGCTGGGCGCTCACCTGGTGGTGCTCGCGCTCAAAGAGTCGCTGCTCGATCCGGTGTACTGGCTTTCGATTGCCGATCCGGGCTACCCGTTCCTGGTGGTGGTGGACCACACGAATATGCGCTCGCCGCAGGAGTATGGCGGCAAGCACCTGCTCTACATTGGCAACTACCTGCCCATGTCACATCGTTATTTCAAGCAGCCCGACGAGGAAACACTGGGCGAGTTCATGCCCCACCTGAAGAAGTTGAACCCCGCCTTTGATGAAAGCTGGATAGAGCAAAAGTGGGTGTTCAAAGCACCGTTCGCCCAGCCCATAGTGACGAGAGAGTATGCGGCGCACATCCCACCGCTCAAGACGCCATTGCCCAACGTGTATATGGGCAACATGTTCCAGGTGTATCCACAGGACAGGGGCCAGAATTACAGCATTCGACTGGGCGAAAAGATAGCCGAGATGATCGAGCTAAAGTAAGCCCCTTACTCGGCGCTAGTGGCGGTCAGCCAGATCTGGTCCGAGCCGTCGGTGCATTCGGGACACTGGATTTCGATGTACTGGAGCCACTCGGGGATGACCGCGACGGGCGGCAGGCTTGCCGTGTTGGTGACTGCCTCGGCATAGTAGATAATGCCGTAGCGGTCAGCGATACACAGACTTGCGTGGTTGCCCTCGCCGAGCATGCGCTGGGTGGTAGCGCCTAAATCGTCAGCGAGCAGGGTGAAGGGAAGATCAAGCTTTGAGGCTATGCGCTGTGTTTCTTCGAGAGTGGCCTGCATGACGACAATGGCACGTGCATCGTCCTTGAGGATTGCGGGATAAATATCAGTAATGGCTTGCAGGTAGGCCTCGCCCTCCGGCCCGCTTTCCAGGAACACGAGCACCAGATTGTACTTGCTGCGCGTGGCCACGGGGCCTGATTGGCCACCTTTCGCGGCGGGCAGGTAGAATAGCGGCACTTTGTGGTAGACGTGCAGCGCCGTGGTCCGGGTCGTGGGAATCGCGTCCATCATACGGTTAGTATACAGGGAGAAAGCGTATGTGCGCCAACAAAATGCAAGACCTTGTGTTCTTCTTTGACGTGGACAACACCCTGTTGGACAACGACCGAGTGAAGGCCGACATGAAAGCGCAATTGCTGGAGGTGCTGGGGCCGGAGGGGTCCGCACGTTTCTGGGAGCTTTACGAGGCTGTGCGCAAGGAAACCGGCGTGGTCAGCTACCCCGTAACCATAAAGAGGTTCGAGGACGACTGGCCCGACAAGGTCGCTGCCTACCGCGCGGCGAACGTCGTGAATGGCATGCCCTATGAAGAGTACGTGTATCCGGGTACGCTCGCGGTCCTGGCGCGCGTGTCGGGCATGGGCGACGTGGCGGTTTTGTCGGACGGCGACCCCGAATACCAGCCGCAAAAGATCGCTCGCGCCGGGTTGGCAAGTATCGTGGGCCACGATGATGTGCTGGTGTTTGTCGACAAGCAGGAGCACTTGCTGGCGTTGATGCAACAGCTACCGGCCCGGCATTATGTGCTGGTTGACGACAAAGAGTCGATACTCGCCAACGCGAAGACCATCATGGGAGATAAGCTGACTACTGTGTGGGTGCAGCAGGGGCACTATGCCCAAGACCCCAGCCTGTACCGCGATCCTCCGCCCGATATTACGTTGGCAAGTATTGGGGATATGATAAAGCTAAAGAAGAGCGACTTTATGCGCAAAGGGTGATACGCAGATTACATGCTCGCTCGGCGGTCGGCCAGCGAGTCTTGCAAGAGTTCGCGTAGCCCGGGCCTGTCAACGTCCTGGGGTGACCGCAGTTTGACGTGACGTAGTCGCTTGCCCGTGCCCTCCAGCAGATTGTGCGGGTCGCGAGTGCTGCTGCCAAACCAGAGGCCGAGGTTGGCGTGGGCTGTGTAACCGGCGATATAAAACACCTGCTGGGCCATCTTAGTGCCCAGGCCGTAGTGGATCATTTTGTCGGGCGCGTCCACCTGTTCCAGCGCATCGGGGAACACATCAAGTACCAGCGCACGAGCCTTTTCGGCCGTGGCTCTCACCGACGGGTTATATAGCGCGAACAGTTCTTCTATGGTCACATGTGCCTCCTTCTATGCGGTGCGTTCTATTTGCCCGCCCCGCCGGTTTTGCCTGTATTTACCTATGGCGAGCACCCCCATCCCCACGAGGAAGAGCAGGCACAACACTATCTGCACATAGATGGACAGGTAGAACCACTCGTAGTCGAGGCTGAGGGTGCCTAGTACGAAAAGCGCGCCGGGTAAGGCCAGTGCGTAGATAGGGTTCAGGTTGAGGCGCGACATGAGGTTGCGAATGCCCGTAGCTGACATAAGCAGTAGAGGCGGGAAGGCGAGCGCAACCAGCCGCTCGGTGTTGATGGCGAAAAGAAGCTGGGCATATACCAGGACCAGGTATGGAGCGAAGCGGATAAGCAGCTTAGCGTTCTGTTTGACGGCGAAGAACGGCAGAGCAAGCAAGGTAACGCCTAGTGGGAAGATTAGGTAGCGCAGGCCGACGTTATAGGGGGTAAGCGCTTGCAGCCTGTCCATGCCGATGGTCCGAAAGAGATCGGTGAGCGAGTAGGGGACAGCCTCATATTCAGTAACCAGGCGGAACTTCTGGCTGATTTCTGCCATGTAAGCCGGGTCGCCGTTGAGCTGTGGGATGCCCAGGCGTACGAGGAGCAGCGCGAGCAGTGCAGGGATGGCAAACAGAAGAGTGCGGCGCAGTAGCTTGAGGTCGAGCACTTTGGTCGCATTAAGTGTGTAGTAGAGTGGTGCGACGAAACAGACACTCTCTTTTGCCAGCACACCCACGGCGAGCAGGATCACAAACAGCAGGTCGAGCTTCTTATAGATGGCGTAGATGGCGGCGAGCACGAATAGATAGCCCAGGGCGTCGGGCAGCCAGAAGTCAAACACGTTTTGCTTGATTACCCAACCAAGCGAGAAGAAGAGCACCAGGTTGAAGAGGCCGTAAACAGGTAGGAATCCTGCCGCTTTGGTCAAATAATAGACGATGATGCCGCACAGCCAGAGGCTGATCAGGGTCACCCACAGGAAGCCCGCCTCAAAGCCGAAGGGTTGGAGTTTGACGATCAGCGGATCGAGGATGCGCCAGCAGAAAGGAGCAAGATGGAAGCCGAACGGATTACCGGTCGCCATCTCTATATATCTATGATGATCGTAACCGTCCAGAGGGTACCAGATGCTGGTGGTCGCGATCCTGTTGGTTGTGAAGAAGGATACAGCGACGAGCAGGGTGGACAAAAGCGATACTAGCGATAGCTCGTAGCGAGGAGGTAGTGGTAGCGCTCTGGTTGGCTGCGTCCAGTCTCGTTTGTTAGTGGCAGTTGGGCCAGACATCACTTGGCGAACGGCCTTAGCGGACGCCTGACCTGGAAGCGCGCCTGAGCCCCAGCAGAAGCATGCCCGTATAGGTGAAGAACCAGATGCCGAGGGCGAAGCCCATAACGCGCGTGCCGTTCCACCTATCAATAAGCGGCAAGAGCACGAATACGGTGCCATGAATGACAAAGATGGCTGAGAGTATTATGGCTGCACGCATGGAGCGGGTATGCGTCCGTCCTACCAGGATCATGGCGATAAGGATGCACAGGAAGAGGGCATACACGACCCAGTAGAACGGAGGTAGGTCGGCTAGTGGTTTGTCGCCCCAATCCTGCCAGAGCAGTACGCCAAACATGAGCAGACTGGCGATGAGGAGCGCAGGCAGCAGAAGCTTTGATTTCAGGGTCGGTTTGGGAGCTTGTTGGTTCATGAGTGCATGGAGCGCGCCTTAGGGCTGTGCTGTGTCCATTTTACCCGATTGTTGCACGACATCCCAGTTTACTCTCGTCGAGTCTTTGCGCAGGTAGAACATCAGGTCACCGAAATCAGCGCGGACGTAATTGCCCTCAACATAGGGCCGTGCCTCCAGCGGGATGGGATTGCCGGGCTGATCATCAATCGCGCCGGCCAGCGACCAGAACTGTACAATAGCGTCGGGCTGTAACCGGCCGACCGAGTAGGCGTAGTCGTATTTCATGTGGCCCGGATAGAACGCGACCAGGGGGTTGGGGTCGTTGTAGTCGTGCATCTCTTCGTGCGCGATCACGGTGTCACTTTTGCCCAGCAGGTCTACTGCTGTGCCATCAGCAAAGTAGGGGATAATGCCCGCCCACACTACCGCATAGCTGGCGTCAGGCTGGAGGGTTTGGCGGATTGTGAGCGCTCGACGCACCATGTCGGGATTGTTGTGCACCTGGATCGGGGGCTTGATCAGGAGCCATTCGGTGATGCCTTCGCGAACGTGCAGAGAGTTCAAGTTGATCATCGCCAGCGCGAGCACCAATAGGGTCGCGTATACCCGTAGAGAGCTTGTCATCGGCACGGCACGGGTCGCGGCAGTTTCGCGTCGTGCGTTCGGTCGCGATGCCGTCCATTGCCGCAACGCCCACGCCACCAGTATCCATGCCGCAAAGAGCACCAGCCACACCGCTATATCCGAGTTGTCTATGGCGTATTCATAGATTGCATTCCCGATCATCAGCGCCACGAGGATTGAGTAGCTGACTGCGTTGGCGAGAGGGGAATCGCCCAATAGCTTGCGTTTGAGGGTGGCCAGGGGAGTGCCGGGCGTGAACAGCAACCAGACGCTGCCTGCAAGCAACACAAAGAAGAGGGGCATGACAATGCTAACGAAGCGGTTACTGCCTCCCCACCATTCCCAGGCGTCGCCACCCACATAGACACTGTAGGCCACCTGTACCAGGACGAGGGTTGTGAGAAAAATCACAAAGTGGTCACGCCAGGCTGCCACTATCGCGAACGCGCCCAGGAAGACCGTCAAGGACATAGTGGACATAAACTGGCCTGTGACATAGAAGCCACGCAACAGGCGCTTCAGCAGGGGGAAACCCTCGACCTTCAGGTAGTAGGTATTGGGGAGTGGATAGCCGTAGTAAAGCCACCTGAACAGCGTCTGCGCACCAATGAAGACGAGGAGTGAGCCGAGGCCCCACAGAAGATGCGAGCGCCTGTTTTGCCTGTCCACGAACGCCATGAAGACAGTTGTGACCACCATGATCAAGGCCATGTCGAGGCGCAGCAAAGTGCCAATGCCCAGGAGTAGATAGACGAGCGGAGAGAAGCGGCCGGTCTTGAGGGTGTTCAGGGACAGAAGCACCACAAGCGACACAAGAGGAGTGATAGCCGCTACCTCCATGCCTTGCAGGCTCCAGTTATTCAGGGGCAGGTAGAAGGCTGTAAAGATAACGGCGGTGAGAGCAATGGTCTGGGAGCCGTTGGAGATGAGGAGAGCTATCTTGCGAACAATGAACAGGTTGGCTGTGAGGAGAGCCAGCGCGCTGAGTTGTATTGCGAGGCTCATTTTGGCGGCAGAGATGGGGAGGAAGTGCCAGAGCGCCATGAAGAGAACCCATAAAGGGTTGGTGTAGCCCTCGACGGGAGGGCCGCCCGGGTTCCAGACGAGGCCAAAGCCGTCGGCGAGATTGCGCGCGTAGCGCATGGAGATCATGGCATCGTCGAACAGGCTGAAGTAGCGCACGCCATTGATGACGAAGCTGGTGGTATAAATGAATATTAGCCCGTAGACTATGAAGGCGAGCGTGACCAGCAGGAATATAACGTCAGATTTGGCTAATTTCCGCACGGTCTCAATGGTCTGCGCCGATGGGAATGCGATCGCGGTCCAGCGCGTCCTGCTCGATGTCGAACTCCAGCTTGCTTTGCATGAAGGTGATGGGTTCCGAGCGGGCGGCTTCTTCCAGCGAGAGCTTGCCGTCCACCGTGAACTCCAGTTGCACGGGCACAGGGTAGTTGCCTGTGAAGCAGCCCGAGCAAAGGCGGTCGCCCTCTAGCCCGACGGCACGGAAGAGGCCGGGCAGGCTCAGGTAGCCAAGCGAATCGGCTCCTATATGGTGGGCGATCTCTTCAACGCTCATGCGGTGGGCGATAAGTTCCTCGCGGCGGGCGGTGTCCACGCCCAGGTAGCAGGGGTGGGCCATCGCGGGCGAGTGGATGCGCACGTGCACTTCGGTGGCTCCTGCTTTGCGTAGCAAGTCCACGATGGGGCGAGTGGTCGTGCCGCGCACTATCGAGTCGTCCACAACGACTACGCGTTTGCCGCTCAGGATTTCAGGCAAGGGGTTGAACTTGAGGCCGATACCGCGCTCGCGCAGCTTCTGGTTGGGTTGGATGAAGGTGCGGCCTATGTAGCGGTTCTTTATCAGGCCCTCGCTGTAGGGAATGCCCGATTCGAGCGCGTAGCCTATTGCGGCGGGAGTGGCCGAGTCGGGTACGCCTATCACTATGTCCGCCTCGACCGGGTGTTCACGAGCCAGTTCGCGCCCCATATGCTGGCGTGCTTGGTAGAGCGAACGACCCTCGATGATGCTGTCGGGGCGGGCGAAATAGATGTACTCGAACACGCACAGGGCCTGCTCTTGTGCCGTACTGCCGGGATCCTTGTAGGAGGTCAGCCCGTCGGCCCCTATAGTGACGATCTCGCCCGGCTCAATGTCGCGGATAAACTGCGCGCCTATGGTCATGAGGGCGCACGATTCGGACGCTACGACCCAGCCGCCCTTGGCCTGCGGGGTGTGCAGGGGAGTGCGAGCGATTGGCTCGCCTTTGTGCGCGCTGGTGGCGGACTCGTCCGGAGCTTGTCGCTCGGGCAAGCGTCCCAAGCAGAGGGGGCGGATGCCCATGGGGTCTCGCACGGCTATCAAATGGGTGGGCGAGAGTAGGGCAAGCGAGTAGGCACCTGTGAGGCGTTGCATTGCGCGGCGGAACTTGGTGGCCCAGTCCTGCCCGTGGGATGACACGGCCAGTTGACCTATTACCTCGCTATCGGAGGTGGTCTCGAACGTGTAGCCCTCGGAGAGTAGCTCGGTATAAAGAGGACCGGCGTTGGTGACGTTGCCGTTATGTGCCAGCGCGAGCCAGCCCAGCTTGGCGTCGTTGAGGCGGATGGGTTGCGCGTTGCAGGCGATGGAGGAGCCTGTGGTCGAGTAGCGAGTGTGACCGATAGCGGAGTGACCAGTAAGTTTGCCCAGTACGTCCTCGTCGAAAGCAGTGGAGACGAGGCCCATGCGGGTACGGATCATTAGCTCGTGGCCGTCGCTGGTGGCGATGCCTGCCGACTCCTGCCCGCGATGTTGGAGCGCATAGAGGCCGAAATAGGTGAGCCGCGCCACGTCCTCGCCCGGCGCCCACACGCCAAAGATGCCGCACGCTTCGTGCATTTTGTCATCCTGTTCGACGACGGACAACTGACGACCGACGACAGAAGATTGTTCGGCGGCGAGATTATCGGTTGTGGAGTGCCGAATCTGCTCGGTCATGCAAGCCTCCTTCCTGTGTCTTCGACTAATTCTACCACGAAATCCATGTCTTCCATTTGTGCCCTATAGTTTACCACGCAAACCCGTAGCGCGAACTTGCCATCCACCACTGTGCCGGAGAAGAAGGCCTTTCCGCTTAGCTGTATGTCTTGCAGGATGGCCTTATTGAGTGCGTTCAGTTGCTCGTCGTCGCCCTGCAGCGTCGAGGGAGCGTAGCGGAACAGCACAATACTGAGATTCTGGGGCGCTAGCAGTTCCAGGTCTTCCGAGGTTTCTACCAGGCGCGTCAGGTGCTGGGCGAGGCTGATATCGTGCTCAAGGGAGGCCGTGTAGCCCTCGGTGCCGTAATACTTGAGGGCCATCCACACCTTGAGGGCTCGGAAGCCGCGTGTCTGCTGGATACCGTACTCGCTGAACCAGGGCGGGCCGCCCACGCCCGACTGGTTGCCGTCGGTACGCAGGTAGGGGGGCACGAGACTGAATGCGTCGCGCATGGCGGCTCCATCGCGCACCATGACCACGCCGGCCTCGACAGGTAGATACAGCCACTTGTGCGGGTCGAGCGCGACGCTGTCGGCCAGCGACATTGGTTCGAGTTCGGGGCGATACTGCTGGGTGAGGACAGCGGGCGCACCGTAGGAACCGTCTATGTGGAACCAAAGATCGTGCTGTTTGCATACAGCGGCAATGTCCTCCAGGGGGTCAATTGCCCCACTATTGACGGTGCCCGCGCTGGCGGCGACCGCGATGGGGTGCAGACCCTGGTCGATGTCGGCCAGTATAGCCTCTTGCAGCAAGGGAACGTTCATCCTCAGGTGGGCGTCAGAAGGGATCACGCGGATATAGTTGCTGCCAATACCGAGCAGTTCAGCAGCTTTGCGAATGCAACTGTGTCCTTCTTCTCCGATATAGATCGTGAGTGGACGATCTATCTTTTGCAATCCCTCGGTCCGCACATCTATGCTTGCCTTGACGTGCCGTGCCACTGCCAGCGCGGTGAGGTTGGCAGCAGAGCCGCCGCTTACCAGCAGGCCCATGCTTTCGGGTGGGAAGCCGAGCAGGGTGCGGAACCAGCCTAACACGGCGTGTTCCACCCACACCGCCGCATGGTTGCCCCCAGCCACGCTGGGATCGAGGGCCGAGGCGAGAGCATCACCGAATATGGCGATGGGGCTGGGAGCCGAGTTGATCCAAGCATAGAAGCGCGGGTGACCATTGCCCATAGGGTAGGGCAGGACCTTCTCGGCGACCTCGGCCAGGATTGCGTCGGCGGAGGCGCCTGTGGCGGGTAGTGGGGAGTGCACGAACTCTTCCGCAAGGGCGGGGGGCACAGGCTGGAACACAGGGCCGTCGGGCAGGCCGGAAATATGGTCGGCTATTAGGTCTACGACCGAGTAGCCCACGCGCCTGATCTCCTCCGGCGTCCACTGCCAATTGTCTGTTCTGGATTCCATATTAGTCGAGCATTAGTCCAGCGCGCCGCGCCAGGCGGCATCCATTTCTTTAACCTCGACGTCCACGAGCGTGACGTCGTCGCGAGTGATCCGGAGTGTTGGCGTGGTGTCAATTCCCGTTTCGCCCAGCAAAACAAGACCCACACCGGTGGCATTTGCAAGCTCTTGCAAGGCAAGCCACTTCGATGTGGGCAGAGCCACTATTATACGGGATGGTTGTTCGGCGAACAACAGCACATCGCTCCGAATATGCGTTATATGAGTTTTGGCTGCGCTTGCATGTTCGCCCAGATCGACGGTCGCGCCAGTGCCGCCTGCGATGCACATTTCAGCCAGGGCGATAGCGAGACCGCCGTCGCTGCAGTCATGGGCTATGTCGAGGATATGCTCGT
>DATINP010000265.1:0-5637 GCA_035474135.1 Chloroflexia bacterium
CCACCCATGTGGTGATACGCAGTTCGTCGTCATAGTAGGCAGGTCGGCGAAACCGAACATTTAGCTCAAGCACAGGCATTTGCACGCCCATCTCCTCTAGCTGTCTGTAGGTAAACCCGTGCGCTCGCATAAACTCAGTGCGCCCAACCTCCATCCACAGCACATAACTGCTGTGGTGCACTATCCCCATCGCGTCGGTTTCGGAATAGCGCGCCCGGAACGTGTGGGACACGGCGGGACGCCCGTCCCTTTCTCCAATAGTAGATGTCATTTGGGTAATTCTTAATTCTTAATTTTGAATTCTTATGTAAGGCACGGTTATGAGGCAGGCATATAGAGCATCACTTCGAGTGTCGTCACGACGTACGATCTATGATCTACGATCTACGACTCCCGCGACGGGCGGCGCGGCCAGTTTGATGTAGCGTTCTACGCTTTTGCGGTTGCGGCTATCGGGTGCGAGGCCCAGGATTTGTAGTAGCTTCTTCTCGTCGGCCCCGGCCTTAGCCTGCTCAACCGCGAATGTGTCGCGCAATGATTGCGGCGTCACGCTCTTGGTGATGCCTGCGGCCTCGGCCACACGCGACACCATCTTGTTCACCGACTGGGGCAGCAGGTTGAACAGCCGCGATATGGGCCTGTACTCGGCGACATACTTTTCAAAGGCGTCCGAGAACTCAGGGCCCGCCGCCAATTTGCGCTCCTTCGGCTGCCAGCGCACTTCTTCGTAGTAGATATAGACCACAGGCTTATCATGGTCGCTTACGTCCACGTGCTCCACTTTCAGGGCCAACAATTCGGTGCGGGTGAAGCCCAGCTTCATTAGCAGATACACGATCAGGTAGGTGCGCGAATTCTCTTCAAACGCAGCGTCCAGCAACGCTTCTTGCTCTTGCGGGAACAGTGTGTGTGGCGTTTTCAGGGGGATGTAGTCGGGGAAGAAGCTGTCGGCCAAATTGCGGTCGAGCATCTTCTCTTTGTCCACCAGGTAGCGGTACAACCCCTGAAGTGAAGTCAGCCTGCGCTTGCGGGTAGACTTGCTGTTGGCCTGCCCCAGGTAATTGGCTATGTCGGTGGTGGTGATGTTTTCTATGGTCTTGTTGCCCAGGCTCTCCTGAAAGATGGCAAGGTCGTACATATAGGAGTCTATTGTGTTGATGGGGCGGTGCTGCTGCTCAAGGTCACGGCGGAACCACCACCGCGCCACATCTAGGCTGCACTGCCTGTGTAATGCAGGCACATCGGCCATCGGCTGGGCCAGCTCACCGCGCTGGTTAAGCGTAAAGAGGGCGGCCTGCACGGGCCTATTGTGCGCCTTCGCTTCTTGCTCTTCAAGCGCGGTGGGCTTCTTTTCATTAACGACTTTTGCACACATACCGGCAATCTCCTGTCTCACGTAGTCAGCCTGCTCCGATTATATGTCAAGTAACGGCCATTCGCAAGCGATATGTCGCCTGGGGAACGTCATGCGTCAACAGGAGACGGAGCACGAAGCACACGAAGGTTAAGAGAGCACGAAGGAATAAGAAGGGTTTGGTTAGTAGGAGAGCATCCGTGTGCCTGGCAAAAATGTGTCCAAATGGACTAGGCAAGAGTTGTCCCATTTGGGCATGCTTACGTCATTAAGTTAACAGAGTGACCTTCCACACATCATATAGGACGCATTCTGTCGTCGGTCGTCGGTCGTCCTTCTCCTGGACGCATGGCGCATACGGTATAATTTACTATGCAGAGAGAACGGAGCACGCGTCGCCAGGTGCTGGCTGATTGCACGCTCATCGCGGTTACATTTGCCTGGGGTTCGACCTTCACACTGGTGAAAGACATTGTCGAGCAGGTGCCGCCCATGCTCTTCCTGGCGGTGCGGCTCGCCATCGGCGCGCTGGCACTCTTCCTGGCTATTACCGTTCTGCGAAGATGGCGCGGCTTCACTATGCGCGAACTGGGCTGGGGCGTACTCATGGGGCTGGCTATCGGCGTAGGTTACGCTTTCCAGACCATCGGCATACAGTATACAACGGCCAGCAACGCCGCTTTTATTACGGGTATGCTGGTGGTGATCGCGCCCATCCTGGGTGTGTTCATGGTGCGGCAGAAGCCCCACAGGTGGGCCATCCTCGGTATCGTCATGGCTACGTTGGGACTGGCCCTGCTGAGCCTCAACTTCGAGACCGGGATCAGGATTAACGAGGGCGACGCGATAGTGCTGGTGTGCGCGTTCGCGTTCGCGGTGCAGGTGGTGCTGATAGCCCGCGCCTCGTGGGGCGATCCGCTCAGGCTAGCGATGGTGCAAATCCTAGTGGCCGGAATAATCAACGCCACAGGCTCAGTAGCGTTCGAGCACCGGATAAACGGCATGACACCCGAGCTATGGGTGGGCACAGCCTTTATGGGCATCGTGGTTACAGGGGCGGCCATCGGCATCCAGATCAGCGTCCAGACCTACACCACGGTCGCACACGCCTCGCTGATTTACACGCTCGAACCTGTATTCGCCGCCATATTCGCCTACTGGCTGCAAGGTGACCGCCTCGGCCCCATCACGCTGAGCGGGGCGGGTCTTATAGTGGCGGGCATGCTGGTGGCCGAACTTGGTCCGTTCATCCGGGGTCGCAGAGATGCCCGGCGTCTTGCTACAGTAGAGTTGGAGAAACACACTCATGGTTGATGAAGTAGAAGAGTTGCAGATCGTCCACTACCGGGACATACTGAACATCCGCGCCCCCCGCTACAGGTGCACAGCCGATCTCAAGTTGCGCACCCGCGCCGAGGCGGTGAAGTTCATCAATAGCGTGGGGATGGCCCTGCTCTTTCCCGGCGACAACATAGCCCTGCCCGACGTGTGGTCTGCCATCAATGGCTACCCCCGGCCCATCCCCAAGCACCACCACGACTCGGCGCTGGGCAAGGCGTGGGGCTGGAAAGACGAAATACCAACCCGCAAAGAGGCCTGGTACGGCAAGCTGATCAAGGGCAAGCCCGCCTTCGTGTCCCTCGAAATGCTGCCCGCTATATACGCCATGTCGCCCAACTACGGCGAACTGGACGACTACCTGGAAGCCTACGCGGACGGTGTGCTGAGCAAAGAGGCCAGGGACATCTATGAAGCCCTGTTGCAAAACGGCCCTATGCCCACTAGCGACCTGCGCAAAGCGGTGGGTATGAAGGGCGGTGGTGAGCCGGCACGCCGCTTCGACCGCGCGGTCGCCGAGCTACAAACGGGCTTGAAGATCGTGAAGTCGGGCATATCCGACTCGAACCGTTGGAAGTACTGCTACGTGTACGATTTGTTACTGAGGTGGGCGCCCACTGTGGGAGAGCAGGCACGCACGTTCACAGGACGAAGCGCTATGCGCCACCTGCTCACCCGCTATCTGGAGACATCGGTAGCCGCGCCCGTCGCCCTGTTCCCGCGACTTTTCGGTTGGGACGCGGGCCTCACCGAGCGCGTGGTAGGCGAAATGCTGGCCGATGGTTCCCTTTACAGGTTGAGAGTAGTGGGCGGTCCCGGCATCACCCCTCGGCAAAAGCCCTCGCCTGAGGGGGAGGTGTGGGTTGGGCTGGCGGGGGAATAGGTATTAGGGGTTAGTAGCACGACCGACGACGCATGACGTATGATGTATGACTTACGATCTAAGATCTAAGATCTACGACTCGTCAGCTTCGTTGCTTCATCTCGTCGCGAACCTGCAACCAGCGAATGATGCGTGCCTTCGTCAAAATGCCCGCCAACCGGCCATAGGGGTCCAGCACAGGCAATTGATCGAACTCGTCCTGGCTCATCATGCCTATGGCCCGATCGAGACCATCGGACGGTACAACGGTGCGCATCTTGTCTATCGGCACCATGTACTCCCCCACGGTGGCGATGCCCCAGCGGTCCTGCGGTACTTCTTTAATATCGCCAAGCGTGATAATGCCAACGACCTTGCCCTCGCTGTCGGCCACGTATACCGACCGCAGACTCTGGGGGATAACGTACAGACTGAGCAGATGAGCGAGTGTGGCTGTGGGCTGTATGGTGGCCGGTGGGTTCTCCATCAAATCGCGCACATAGATGCCGCGGAACGTTTCGCGCATTGCCACAGTAGACACACTCTCCTGCGCGGCGTTCAGCAGGAACCAACCGATGAAGGCGGTCCACAGGCCGCCCAGGTTGCCGCTGTAGAACACCTGGAACAGGCCAAGCCCTATCAGGATATAAGCCACGATCTGGCCTATCAACCCCGCTACGCGAGTAGCAGTGCCGAAGTTGTGCGTCAGACCCCACACTATCGAGCGCAGCACGCGCCCACCATCAAGGGGGAAGCCAGGGATCATATTGAATATCCCCAGCAGCGCGTTCGTGAAGGCAATAAACTGCAGGATTGCCGCCGCGCCCGCGCCCTCGCGGTGGATGGGCGGAGTAACAACCTGCAAGAGCAGGAACGCGATGCCTGCTATTACGAAACTGGCGAGCGGCCCCACCACAGCGATAAAGAACTCATCACGCGCCCGCTTTGGCTCCTGCTCTATATTCGATACACCCCCGAAAATGAACAGGATAATTTCGCGCACCTGATAGCCCAGGGCGCGAGCGGTAAATGAGTGGCTTAGCTCGTGGAGCAGAACCGAGATAAAGAAGAGCAGGGAAGCTATGGCTCCCGTAACCCAGTAAAAGGCCTGGGTTTCGCCCGGCACGTAATCGGGAAACTGGCTCGCCGCAAGACTATATGTAAGCACCAGGAAGATGATCAACCAGCTCCAATGGAGCTTGATAGCGACACCGCCTATAGTGGCTACCTTGAACGCGCCGGTGTTCATTGGATTGACGACTGACGACCGACCACCGACGACGTTAGCTTGGCGACCATCCCGTCGTCAGTCGCCCGTATTCGGTCAGCCATATAACTAGCCCTGCGTCTGGTCGGGGATTTCCGCGGCATAGCCCGGGTAGGCGGAGCGGTCAGGCATGACGTATTCCACGTCGCCCAGCATATAGCGCTTGAACTTCGTGTACTCGTCGCGGGGCAGTTTCTCCTCCATGTACATGAGCATGGCGTACACCACTTTTTCGGAAGTAGCCCAGTCAATAGCGGCGTTATCGTAGACCTTGCGGATTAGCTGGCTTAGCATTCGTCGTGTTCCTCCGTTGTGCGAGGGTTAGGGATCATTTCACTGTGCATAGCATAACACAGCCTGTTATGGGGCGCAATGATGGGGCGTTGACGAAGGAGGGCGTTTATTTATTCTTCCAGTACGCCCAGCGACTGAAGTCGCGGGCTAGTTTATACAAAGTCCCCCCTCGGGGACTAGCCTTCTTATCTGCCTCAGTGAGTCCGCGTAGGCGGACTTCGTAGTAAGGTAGCCCGCGACTTCAGTCGCTGAGGCGATCTATGCCCAGAGAGTGCCTGGGAGAATGAATAACTGTGGTTGAGGATGGAGGGCGTCATACGTCATACGTCGTCCCGATTTACGATCTAAGATCTAAGACCTACGTCTCACCACGAACGCCCCGACAATACGGTCGTAGATTGTCTGGTGCGTCTTGCTTAGCAGCAGGCTCAGCGCGTACGCGCCGACGATTACCCACACCAGCACCAGGCCCACCACGATCAGGGACGGGATCGTGGTCGCCTCCAGGGGCCAGCCGGGAAT
>DATINP010000266.1:0-25219 GCA_035474135.1 Chloroflexia bacterium
GTCAGGAGCGAAAGCATCGCCCGTGCCTGTATGAGCATTGGAGGCATGGGACCAGCCGCAGCCGCCTGGTACACAGGTACCGACTACGCTGCTGAATGTTCCAAGCCCGCTCTCAAACCCTTCGTTGATCAGGCTGCTGATGCCGCATGTCGTTGAGGTTGCGGACGGGGTGTTGGTGGACGGTATGGCTGTATTGGTGGGTGTGTTGGTGGGTTGTGTGCCCGTACGAGTGGGGGTGGGGGTGAAGGTCGGACCGCCGGAAGCAAGGGTATACTTCATGGAATCGTTCGACCCATCGTAGCCCAGAACCCCGCTGGTGTTGGTGATATTGTATCCACCGAAGGCATAGAGCACATTGTTAAACTGGGTATACGCTACGTTACGCCGGTTCCTCATCAAGGGAGCAAAGTTGCTCCAACTGTTGGTGCCCGGGTCGTAGATATAGGAGGTGCTGTCGGGGATAGGGAACTTCCCTCCGCCTACTACAATATGTCCTGAAATTTCGTTGCCTGTACCGCTGTCATAGGCCCAAACGCCCATATCGCCCCTGGCTGTCGGCAGGCTGGCCATTGCTTGCCAGGTGGGATTGGCATCAGCCGGGTGCATGCGTTCTACAACCGTCTGCGGCACAACAGTGGTCGAGATTACGCCACTTATCACGTCGCCGCCGATCGCGTAGATATAACCGTCGAGCTCAGCGCCTGCGATAAAGGATCTCGCTACACTGAGGTTGGCGGAAGCAATATGAGTCCACTTAGCGCCCGATCCCGCCGTGGGGTCGAACACCCATGTGTCGCTGTAGACAACATTGTTATAAGTGGGGTCATACCCGCCGAAGATGTACAACTTATTATTGTACACTGCGTATCCACCGGGAATACGAGCCGGGCTGGCCGGCCATACGTCCGAGGTGAGAAGGGTCAGCGAGTCGGCCACAGGGTCATAGACCCGTACACGGTTGCTAGCAAGACTATTGGTGTCGGACCCGCCTATCATATAGATTCGGGTATTTGTACCATCACTGAGGGTGGCTACAGCCATATTCCCCGAAGCCCTTGTACCATAGCAGCCCTGGGGACATTGACCGTCCCCGGTAATGTCGGCATCGATCAGAGTATTCTTGCGGGTATAGGTATTGGTGCCCGGATCATACTGCCATATCCAGGGACTGGATATGTCGTCGCCGTCCGTTCTGTGACGGCCACCCAGGATATATACCATGCCGTTGGGGGGATACCCAACTGCACTACCCCTTTTCAGCTTGAGGGGCGTGTTGCCCTCGCCACCATACTGGCCCTGCCCGAAACCAAGGGTGACAGTTGGAAGAGCTGGAAGGTCGGACCACGAGCCGTTGGGCGAGTAGCCGGGATCTTTGGCGGCACTTGCAACCTGGGTTCCAGTGCCTCCACTAGCGATAGACATTAAGGCAAACAACGCCACAAGCCCCACCGGGACCAGCAGCATTAATATCAGGTTTTTGAAGCGTTTAGACATAGTTCGTTCACTCTCCTCTTGCAAAAAACGCGATTAATGCGAGCGTGGTTCACCGCCCGGGTTGAACTGGGCGCAGCCGCAGGTATTACCGTTGGTACAACGGCAGTCGCAGCAGGTCCAATAGCCACCGCTGGAAACAGTGCTCCAACAGCCTGTGGCATAGTAGGTATAGTAGACCTTACAGGCATTCGTGGTTGTGCCATGGGCGAAGCAGTGTGCGCCGCGGCAACCGCTAAGGTCTCCTCCACCCGTATTACAATATGGTCCTGGAGGCGCGCAACTGATCGCAGGAATAGCTCCTGCCATAGCCGGGCCGGCATTTGCGTTCGCGCTTGCACCTGCGCTTGCGAGGGTAGGTTTCATGACGAGGGTGGCTATACCAGCCATCACCACGCCACCGGCACGTTTCACAAATGAGCGGCGATCAACCGCACGTGCCAAAGCCTCGCTGAGTACCCTGATTTTCTGTTCGATCATAAAGAAGCCTCCCTCGCTTGCAGACGTAATCTAAACGAATGGCTAAACAGATGGAATAGCACGATTACAGACAATAGTGGTAATCGCATTTGCTAGTATAAAGGCATAAGTGCATCGAGTCAATAGGAATCCGCAGGCAAATTTAGACTTATATCGAATACGTGGCCGTTCGCCCTTGACAGGTTTGGCATAATTGAATGTAAGGGTTCGATCGACTTGTGTTATGTGAACGCGCCTCGCCGGACCGGACGAATAGTCAGTTTGTGTTTCGGAGCATACAAGATCGGGTAATATAAAGACCGGTTACTACATATATTAGGAAGAGAAGGCAATGACATCATTTAGAGAACAAATAGAAAAGTTAAGCGAGGGCGGTAAACCGAGCGTCGCATCCCTCAAGTTCCTCTCCGATCTGGGGAGCGAAGACAGGGCTACTTTGCACGAGGTATGGCCCACGATACCGGCGAAGATAAGACTGCGTGTGGTTTCAGCGCTCATCACGATTGCAGAGGATAATATAGACTACGACTTCAGGCGGGTGTTCCTCAACGCGCTTGAGGACACGGAAGCTGACGTGCGCCGCGAGGCGATCGAGGGCCTTATCGAAGACCATAGCACCCTGCTGATGGGTCGTCTGCTTACGATACTGCGGAACGACCCCGAGGATAGCGTGCGAGAGGCCGCCGCTATCGCGCTTGGCAGGTTCACTTACCTGGCACAATGCAACAAGCTCGGCATACCCACCGAAGCAGGTCGTCTACGTGATACCCTGCTCGCCTCCGCCCGCGACCGGAACGAAGACGAAGAGATACGCCGCAGGGCCGTCGAGAGCCTGGGGTTTTATCATCGTGACAAAGATGTGCAGGAGCTGATTGCAGATCAATACAAGCGGAGGGACGAGTTCGCCGAGAGCGCAGTGCTGGCAATGGGCAGGACGATGGACCCTGAGTGGAAGCCTATCGTCATGCATGAACTCAACAGTGAGCAGCCAGCTATGCGCTACGAGGCCGCCCATGCCGCAGGCGAGATGGTGCTAAAAGAGGCCACACCGCGCCTGGTCGACCTGATAGATGACGATGACACAGAGGTGAGGCTGATGGCGATCTGGGCGCTGGGGCAGATAGGAGGCGCACCCGCATCGAGGGCGCTAACCGAGAACCTCCAGAGCGACGACCCTGCCATCCGCGAAGCCGCCCAGGAAGCCCTGCAAGAGATCGCCTTCGCCGCCGACCCGCTGAACGTGATATAGTGCTGTGGCGCGCCTATAGATTGGCAAGGATTGATCACGAAGCGCACGAAGGGTAAGAGCATACGAAGAAGTAAGAAGGGGCTGGAGGGGTTGGTAGCCGAAAGATAGCGAACCAACCCCGGCATTGTCATTCTGAGCGCAGCGAAGAATCTAGAGATGCTGATTTGGTACTCATTCTGGCTTTTTAGATTCTTCGCTGCGCTCAGAATGACACGGTCGGCAGAGTACTCTTTCATCGAGCATATAAGATCAGGGAGCCATGAACCAGGCGGAGTCAGAGTACAATGAAGAGGGCTATTACAGCGACGGCAATGTGTGGGTAACAAGCCGCAGGCTGATTTACGGCGGTGTTGAAAACTCGCTGAGAGGGATGAAAAGCGCGCGGGTGCGGATCATACGGGCGGGAGACTCGCTCCTAAGTTTCGATATAACCATTCTGTTAGCGGTGCCGCTAATGGTGTCCTACTGGTTCCAACTATCTTCACCGGAGCCAAATGACCCTTTGTTCGGTGGACTGGCTTCCGCAATCAATATCTTCCTACTTTGCATACTAAGTGTCCTGCTCCTTGCGCTGATAGCGCAGCCGTTCATAATAGCCAGAATATCAAACGACCCGGTGTATACCGTGGTGGTCAGGTACAGGTTCTGGCGCACCACAGTGGCCGTTTCCAGGGATCGAGCCTATATCGAGCGAATCGTGGAAGTAATACAATACGCTATAGTGCGGAGAAATAACCCAGACAGTGCAATAGTCCCTTCCGCGGCTGTCGGACACTCTTTCCCGATACCAGCACCAATTGTCTGGGGCAATACTCTCCACACTGGCGAAACAGCGTATAATTTGGCCGAAGTCCGCTCAATCAAGATAGGTGGGGTGGTGGGCCTTGACTGGTCTTCCCAGATAGTGGTGGGCGGGCTTCTGTTTCAGCAGGTATTCACTTATGTGGCCAAGAATTTTAAAGGCATGGATGCCCTGACTTTCATAGGCGGTTCCTTGATCGTACTAGTCTTTTTACTGTTAGCGTTCTTTTATAGTGGCGTGAGCATCATCGCAACTTTCCCACGAATCAAATACACGCTCCAGTTGACCACAACTAAAGGAGATGTAAGCACCATATACGCCACGACGAGCAGGGCTGATGCCGAGCAGGTGCAACAAGCTATAAACGGGAGCCGAAACCCGCAACCTGTGCTCCGACCCCAATAGGACGGCCACGCCATTGACTGAACAGGCGGACAACAACCCATACACTCCGCACTGGTCGCGCAAGGTGGCGGGCGGGGGCACTGCCTGGTACGTGGCCGGGGTGACCGAGCCCTACTCTCTCGCCTACGGCAACCCCGACCCGGCCCTATTCCCCACCGAGGGCATCGAAGCCGCCGCCAAACGGGTGCTGGCCGACCCCGATAGCGCAGGCATAGCCTTGCAGTACGGGCTGGTGCAGGGTCAGCCCGCCTTCATGGATATGCTGGTAGAAAAGCTGCGCACCGAAGGGGGGATAAGCGTTACCCGCGACAACATCGTGGTGACCAACGGCGCGTCGGCTGCCGTGGGGCTGGCGGCGCGCGCCCTGCTCGACGAGGGCGACGTGGTGCTGGCCGAAGCGCCATCTTTTCCCGGTGTATTAAGCGTGCTCAAGAGAGCAGGCGCTGACCTCCGCAACCTCCCGATGGGAGAGGATGGCATTGACGTAGCCGCAGCAGACGCCCTGATAGATAGTTTGCTATCCGAAGGTGCCAGGCCGCGCATAATATACACCATCCCCACCTTCCAGAACCCTTCCGGGCGCACACTACCCGAAGATGCGCGCCGCGCCCTGCTCGTTTTGGCGCGCAAATACGACCTGACCATCGTCGAGGACGACGCCTATCGCGAGCTTTATTATGAGGCAGACAAAGGCCCTCTCCCCACCACGCTCTATGCGCTTGACACAGAAGGGCGTGTGATACGCACAGGCACAATGTCGAAGATACTCGCGCCCGGTATGCGCCTGGGATGGGCGGTGGCCCAGCCGGATATTGTCAGGCGCATGCTCCTCCTGAAGGACGAGGGAGGCACATCTACTTTCGCGCAAGCTGTGGCGGTCGAGTACAGCAGGAACGGCGCGCTGGCGGCGCATATACGCGACCTTGTGGCCGACTACAGGATCAGGCGCGACACTATGTTGGACGCGCTCGACACTCACTTCCCACCCGAGCTTGGGGCCACATGGACAAGGCCCGACGGCGGCTTCTTCGTATGGATGCGCCTTCCGCCCGAGGTTGATCAGTCAGCCCTGGCCGCCGGGGCGCGCTCCGTGGGGGTAGAGTATCTACCCGGCGAACCCTGCTTCGCTCAATCCCCCGCAACCTCCGGCACCTACCTCCGCCTAGCGTACAGCCTGCTCGACACCCAAAAGATCGAAGAAGCAATAAAGAGGCTGGCAGGGCAAGTCGTAGATCTTAGATCGTAAGTCATATATCATACGTCATGCTGTGGTTGCTGGTGGGCCGCATCCCGACGTCCCCGGAACTTCCCTGCACTTTTCGGCGTTTTTTAAGGTATAATTCAGTGATAAGTAGGCAAATACGGGAAATCCAGGCGAATTAATACAGAATGGCATAAACATAAGAGCGTAGAAACAGGGGAAAAATATGTCTCATAACGTTGGCGTCTTTGTAGACGTTTCAAATCTGTTTTACTCGGCAAAATCCGCCGGGGTGGAAGTTAATTATTGCCGCTTGCTTGATTGCGCGGCTGCCGGGCGTGATCTGATTCGCGCCAGCGCTTATACAGGCGTAGACCCCGAGAACCCCAACCAGCGCAAGTTCATAGATTTCCTGCGTGCCAATGGATATAAGGTTATTTGCAAGGATATACACAAGTACGAAGGTGGCCGCATCAAGGCCAACCTCGATATTGAGATAGCCGTTGATATCATGCTCCTGTCGGCCAACCTGGATGTGGTCGTGCTGGTGAGCGGCGACGGTGATTTTGTGCGCCTGATCGAAGCAACCCAGCTACGCGGGGTGCGGTGCGAAGTTATATCATTCGGGATCAGCACCTCCAATGAATTGATCGAATGTGCTGACCAGTTCACCGAAATCATGTCCCTGCCGGGCATCTTCCGCAACGCGCCGTCCGGCCCCGGCGTCCAACTCAGGCCAGGGCAATCTTCAAATGGCGTGAACAACACCCCGAGCGAAATGCGCGGGATATATACATATAGCTCGCTGAGCTACAACACCGCCTACGGCAGCATCGCCATCGACCGTACGCGCCTCAGTGAGTCAAAGCCAAACGCCTCAGCCGCCAGCTATGACCACGCCGACACCGACGAGTTCAGGCTCCCGGACGCCGAGGCTTGTATAGACGTGCACTCGGTACCCCTTCCACGCCCGCGCCACCTGAAACCTGCCAACGACGGTAATGAGTAGGGTTTCCACCGAAAAGTCTACCGAACAGGAACAGCAAAGCAGGGAACTAGAGGACATTTCGGCCCGCTCCTTCGTGGCGCGGGCTCCTTTGCGCCCAGCCGAGTGGGACCCCATCTTAGAAGCCAACGCAGGCACATTATTGCAATCATGGGGCTGGGGCGAGTTCAAGAGCGCTACAGGCTGGTCGCCGTACAGACTGGCCTTCCACAAAACAGGTAGCCCGCGCGTTGTGAAGCCGGTGGGATACAGCCACCCCGACTCCAGCACGCCCATGATCTATGGGCAAACCCTCTACCGCTCAGTTCCCCGTCTACCACTCCGGGTGTCCGTAGGCTATATGCCGAGAGGCCCCGTCTACTTGGCCCCTGCCCGGGACAATGAGGAGGCCGAGGAGGCATTCTGGAAGCGGGTCCACACGGCAAGCAAGAAGCGCGGAGCGATCTTCCTGAAGGTCGAGCCGAATATAGTATTGACAGAAGATCTGACCAAAGGCGCAATAGACAAAAAGATGGGTAAGATGGGCTTCCGGCCTGCGGGAAGACTACAGCCGGCTCGCACGTGGGTGCTGGATATCGCGGCCTCTGAGGACGACCTGCTGAAAGGGATGAAACCCAAGACCCGCTATAATCTGCGCCTGGCAGGGCGACGAGGGGTGACAGTACGCCGCGCCGAGACCCTGGCCGACCTGCTGGCCTTCCATTCCATGCTGGAAACCACGGGTGCGCGCGACGAATTCGGCATCCATACGTTCCCCTATTATGAGCAGTTGTGGAACACCTTTGGCCCCGGTGGCGACAACAATATCGCCATATTGCTTGCCGAGCACCCGGATGAGGCCGAACGCGCCCACGGGCCTATCGCAGGTCTGCTGGCTTTCAGGTTCGGGCACGAGGCGATCTATATGTATGGTGCGTCAAGCAACCGCGGACGCGAGCATATGCCCAACTATCTGCTCCAATGGGAAGCGATACGCTGGGCGAAGTCGCATGAGTGTACTGTATACGATTTCTGGGGTATACCCGACCCACCCGCCGGGGGAGATGACGAAGGCGCAGAAGTTTCCCCAATTAATTCGCGGTCGGGTCTGCGTGGTGTATACTGGTTCAAACGCGGCTTCGGAGGCCGACAGATCGAGTACCCCGGCGCCTATGACTACGTGTACAACCCGCTTTTGTACAAGCTCTGGATGCGCTGGCGTGGGAGCAATCTCGGCTGATTCTCAATTTCGAATTGAAGGGGTAGGACTTGGTAAAGAAAATCACAGTACTTCTTATTCTGGGCCTGATGCTCTTAGTAATTTCAACTTCCTGGGGACGAACTAACGGCACTATGCAAGGGCCTTCGCAGGGGCCGGACCCGGGGGGAAATATCGCCTTCGTTCGTGGTGGTGCGATCTGGCTCTATTCGGGCGGTACATCGAAACAACTAACAAAAGGACCGAAAGACGCCCAGGACAAGCACGACGCCTTCCCCTCATTCTCACCCGACGGCACACAGCTAGTCTATACGCGTGTTGACGAAGGCTTCTCGGACCTGTATAAGCTGTCGCTGGCCGACCCAGAAGATACTGTTGCTCTCACCGACAACCGCCCGACGGTGCCCGTGGGCCAGGTCGAGATACCCGGCGTTACCGATGGGTATAACACCCAGGCGCTGTGGGCAGATTATCCCGCCTGGTCGCCCGACGGCGAGCAAATAGCCTTTACATCAGACGTAGGCACAGAATACCCCAACCTGCGCACCATATCGCCCAACGGGTTGACAAACTCGGTCAGCGAGAAACTGGTGCAGGGGCTGGACTTTAGCGTCCAGACCGTAGAGCACCCAAGTTGGTCCCCAACGGGCGCCAGGATCGCAGCGGCCAACTACATCACGAACGGGCGTGTAGCACAGATCTGGAGCTATAACATCAGCACCGGCACATGGATCGCCCTCACCAACGCCAAGGACGGAGCATACGATCCTGCGTGGTCACCCGACGGCCAGTGGATCGCTTTTGCGATGCGTACCGGCACGGCCACCAACGTTTATCTGGTAAACACCGATGCGACAACCTGGACCGGCGATTATCCCACCCCCATCCAGTTGACCACCGACGGCGCTTCCCGCTCCCCCGCGTGGTCGCCCGACGGTTCCAAACTGGCCTATCTCGCGCTGAAAGACGTGTCGTTCGACCTCTATGTAGGCGACATCGTGCTGGATGCGACCAATACTCCCAGCATTAGCGCACCCCAGAAACTAACAGACAACGCGACGATCGATGCCCCATCAGGCCTTACCTGGGGAAGGTGAACCTGAGGTCATAGATCTTAGATCGTAAGTCATGTAGCGCCGCGACTTATGATCTAAGATCTATGACTCGCCATCTCACAGGTTGAGGAATACATCGCCGGCCAGTGTGGCTAGCAGGAACACCGTCAGGGCAATGGAGGCGATCAGGGCATTTTGCCTGTAGCCTGCGGGGGATTCGCCCGCCTTCGCCCGTTTGCGCTCGGCCTGGATCGCGGCGCGAGCCGAAGCGTGATAGTAGAGCCACGCGCCCGCAAGGCACATACCAAGCTCTATTGCAGCCACCACCCAGGATATCTGCCACAGCCCCAGGCCCAACCGGGGCAGGTCGCCGGCGTTGCCCGGCAGAATAGGCAAATCAGCCCGGTGCACTACGAAGTCTATGAGCCAGTGTGAGAAGACCATCACGCCTATCACCAGCCCATTACGGCGACCCCAGAATATCCAGGTCACGATAACGGCTAGCACGCTTAGCACGAAGGCCCCCACGAGCGAGTGGGTGTAATCTGCCGTGAAGATCAGATTGCCATAGCCGCCCGACGTGCCTTCTACGGCCTTATAACTCTCGATGCCGAATGTATAGGTGAAGAGGAATATGACATCGAGCAGTTGGGTGGCCAACATGAGCGACCAGATAGGTAGTTGGGTCTGGCGCGCTTTGACAGCCGCCGCCAATCCAAAGTGTCCGGCTAGCATAAGATGTTCTCCAGAGAGTACTTCGTCATTCGTCACGCGTCACCGTTTTGCCGCACAAAAATGCCCGGTCACGCATGACGCATTACTTATTACACAGCTACTCAGTCTCGCTTGAGCGTCGTGCTGCGCTCGCTCAGGCTGACGTAGCGGCTTATCTTTTCGGTCGGCTTGGGCCAGCCCACGCGGCTATCGAGATAGCCCATGACGCCCACCAGTAGAATTAAAGCTATTATGAATACCATAGCGGCAACCTCGTGTTACTTATCAGGTCCATTCGGAAGGCGGCACTATAACCACGCGCCCCCCATCTACGTCGATGCTCTTGACGACCTTTTTGACCGCAGGCACAAGCAGTTCGTTGGTGGGATCGGTGATCCCCGGCCCGCGTACCACGTATACATCGTTGGCGCTTGTGGTCAGCACTTCTTCTAGCTTCCCCAGGTGCGTCCCTTCGGTCGTGTAAACTTCGAGGCCAATAAGCTGGTAGAGATAATACGCGCCGCGAGGCAGTTTGTGCGCCTGCTCCAATGGTACCATCACCCAGTAGTTGCGGAGTAGTTCGGCGCTATCTGCATTGTCTACGCCCTCAAACCTGATCAACGCCTGGCCCTTGTGTGCGCGCACCGACTCGATATTTATCCAGGATAAGGTCTTAGGCGCACGAAAGCTCGCTGTTGGGTGGATCGGGGCCGCAGGCTTGGGCTTAGGATCTGTGCCCGTGCCGGTGACGTAATGGGGAGGCGCAATAATAACCGCCTCAAGTTTGTTGAAGCGGTCGGGGAACTCTGTCAGGATGGTGACTTTAACCTCGCCCTTGATCCCAAACGGAGCGACCACCTGCCCAATAATAAGGTTGTCCGGAGCCGGTTGAGGGGGCATAAAAGTGAATCTTAGGTCGGAAGTCGCCCGGCGACTATTCGATCTCGAGCACGCCGCGCTTGCCATCACGGGCGGCCCCCGCGTTGACGACAGCACGCATAGCGCGGGCGATCTTGCCTTCACGCCCGATCACTTTGCCTTTGTCTTCGGGGTCAACGCGCAATTCTACGCGGATCACGTAGTCGGTGCGGTATTCGCGCACACGCACGGCGTCGGGGTTATCTACCAGGTTCTTGGCGAGGTATTCGACTAGTTCTTTCATAGGCTTTGGTGGAGTCGGATGCACTGCGCAAAGCACAATCGATAGACTGCGCTTTGCGAACTATGCTGGGGTTTCTTCGGTGGTTTCTTCGGCGGGGGCGGCAGTTTCTTCTGCATCTGCGGCGGGTTCTGCGACCGCGGCAGCTTCTTCAGCTACGGGAGCGGCCTCAGCTTCCAATTCGGCCACAGGGGCAGCCTCTGCCTCGATTTCGGATACCGGAGCGGCTTCGGCTTCTGCCTCACCTACAGGAGCGGCGGTGGCGCGAGTGCTGCGCTTGCCTGATGCGGTACGGGTCAAGGTGCTGGCCTTGGCTGTACCCGCCTCGCTGGCGGCTTCGGCCCTCTGAGCCCTGTTGAACAGTTTCACAAGACTGGCTACTGCGTTTGTAGGCTGGGCGCCTTTCTTCTTCCAATCCTCATATTTGGCAACATCCACCTGGATGGTGGCCGGGTCAGTGAGGGGATTATAGTGCCCAAGCATATCGATGAAAGCGCCATCGCGTGGGGCGCGGGCATCTGCCACAACTATTCGATAATGTGGCTGTCTAATAGCGCCCATGCGGCGCAATCGGATTTTCAGCATTGTGTGTTTCTTGTACTCCTATACAGTGATTAAACCAACTGCCTTTTCAATACGGGCCTATAAGAAGCCTGCCTAACATTATACGCCAAGAATGCCGGATCGTCAAACTGAGAAAACATATAAGTGCTCGCGCTTGTGGCGAACAGGCGTAGTGACCCTCCCCTGCCGGGATCCCTTGGTGTTCCACACTACTCTCCACTCTTGACAGGGTATGCTACTATTGAAAGCAAGACCCACTATTCTGTTGGAGGTAATTGCTATGTTCAGCACATTCTCGCGTAGCTGGGAATTGGTGAAGCAGAGCTTCAATGTATTGAAGTCTGATCGCGAGCTTTTGCTTTTCCCGTTGATTTCGATGATAGGCGTGATCCTGGTTACGATCGTGTTTAGCATACCGCTCTTTTTCAGCGGCCTGTTGCAAAACGTCACCGAGGGCGATTCGGGCTCAAGCAGCGCAAGCATACTCGGGTATGTGCTGCTGTTCCTGTTCTACCTGGTGATGTACACGATCATCATCTACTCTAATGTGGCCCTGGTAGGCGCCGCCATGATACGGCTGAAGGGCGGCAACCCCAGCATTAGCGATGGATTGAAAGTTGCCAACAGCAAGCTGGGCCGCATCCTCGGCTACGCCGCTATCTCGGCAACAGTAGGCGTTGTGCTGAGCGCGATCAGGAACAAGAACAATCTGCTTGGAAGCATACTGGCCGGAGTGATTAACTTCGCGTGGAGCGTGCTCACTTTCCTGGTGGTGCCTGTACTGGTGGTCGAGGATATCGGCCCCGTCGATGCTATCAAGCGGTCAGGCACCCTGCTCAAGAAGACCTGGGGCGAGCAGATTGTGGCCAACGGCGGAATAGGCGTGGTATTCGGTCTGATCGGCTTTTTGCTTATCCTCATCATAGGTGGACCCTTGCTGGCGCTTGGCATATCGAGCCAATCGTTCGTGCTAATCGCGTTCGCCATCGTCGCGATGATACTGATCGGGGCAGTTATAGGCCTCATTTCGTCGGCATTGACCGGCATTTTCCAGGCCGCCCTTTATAACTACGCCACTACAGGCGAGGTAAACCGCGCCTTCGACCCGGCGTTGTTGCAAACAGCTTTCAAGCCGAAGAAGTAGAACTCAAGGCAGGACGCCCCATCTCACGGACGGCAGACGACTTTTATCGGTTGTCTGCCGTCTTTCGTTTGCCGCTGTATAATAGTTATGTATAGCTAATAGAACAGGAGATGCAAACGATATGGAACAAGGGAAGCCGAAGCAAGGCGCGTTGATACAGACTTTTGGGGGTGCAAAGCCGGGCACCTGGGGCGTGGAGCCGTCCGAGGGAGTAGCCGCCGCAGCGCCGTTTCTCGTGCCGGGCAAAGCGCTCGATTTGGGGTGTGGCGACGGGCGCAACACGCTCTTTCTGGCGCACAAGGGACTGCATGTGACAGCAGTGGATATAGTGCCCGAAGCGATAACCAACCTGAACAGGTACGCCACCCGTGCGAATCTGCAAGCGCAGATCGAAGGTGTGGTGGCCGACATTGAGGGCTACGAGATAGATGGGCCGTTCGAGGACATAGTTTCCGTGTTCACTCTCCACTTCCTGCCCGCAGACGCCTTTCCTGTAGTGCTGGACAGGATCACGGCGGCCACCAGCATAGGCGGCATAAACGTTATCGAGGACTTCACGCGGTCCGGCCCGCTCTATCACCCAGGCGTGCAGGGTCACTTCCTTCAAAGCGGCGAGCTAAGGCGCTTGTATGAAGACCGAGGCTGGCAAGTCCTCTATTACGACGAGGGCACAGCTACGACCAGGGCAACCGACGCACAGGGCAACCGCATCAAGCAAGGATCGGCCACGATCGTGGCGAAGCGGCGCGAGTCGTAGATCTTAGATCTTAGATCGTAAGTCGGACATAGGAAGCCAGTGGTTGGAAAATATGCCCGAAAGGACTACGCAAAACCTGTCCCGTTTCGCCCTCTTCACGTCATTAAGTTAGTAGAGGGCGCATGACGTATGACTTACGATCTAAGATCTAAGATCTACGACTCGCTCCCCCCGCTGTATCACCATATCTATCCGACCCAAGGCAAACATATCGGACAATGGATCGGCGCCTGGTTGGAGCACGATCATGTCGGCCCACTTGCCCGGCTCTATCGTGCCCACCTCGTCTGCCAATCCGAGCGCCAGAGCCGAGCCGTACGTGGCGGCCTTTATCGCATCGAGCGCGCTCATGCCGTACTCGGCCATGAGGCGCACTTCCGTCACTAGGTCTTCGGAAGGGTTAAAAGGGGTGCCGCCGTCGTTGCCTGCCGCGATGGGCACTCCTGCCTCAAGCGCCATGTCGAACGACCTCCTGTGCGCGCCCGCCACAGCCAGCGACTTGCGCAGCACATAGTCGGGCATACCTGCCGACGCACCTGCCTGGTTGATCCTGTAGGGGGCCGCCAGCGTCGGCACGAACACCGTCCCTTGCTTTAACATAAGCTCAATACACTCGTCGTCCAGGAAGATGCCGTGCTCAATGGTGTCTATCCCTGCCCTCAACGCGTTCTTAATACCCTTGGTGCCTTGCGCGTGGCTGGCGGTGCGCTTGCCAACGTTATGCGCCTCCTCGATCCCCGCGCGCATCTCTTCTTCGGATAGTTGTGAAGCGCCCGGTTCTACGCCGGGGGTCAGCACCCCGCCCGTCGCCATAAACTTGAGACAGTCAGTGCCCTTCTTCAGGTTCAGGCGGGCCGACTGGCGTACTTCATCGGCGCCATCGCTCTCCAGGCCCAGGCTCCAGCCGTGGCCCCCTGTCATAGTGATTAGTTTGCCTGCGCACACAAGGCGCGGGCCGGGCAGTTCGCCCGAAGCAAACGAGTCGCGCAGGGCCAGTTCGTGCCATTCGTAGCCTCCCAACTCGCGAGCGGTGGTTATGCCAGCGCGTAACATCGCCTCGCCGCGCTTGATTGCCTTGACGATGGCCTGCGCCTGGCTCATCCGTGCCAGGGAAGCGAAAGGATCAGGCCCGGCGTCGAACATAATATGGAAGTGGGCGTTGATCAGCCCCGGTAACAGGGTGCTGCCACCGAGGTCTAAAATGGTCGCATCGTCACCAGCCTTTTCAGGCACCGCAGGATCATTTCTTGCTATATTGGCAGTAGAGCCGCGCACATCGCTGATCTTGCCGTCAGTGATAACTACTGTGGCTGCGTCCTGCGTAGGGGCGCCCGTGCCGTCTATGAGGCGGGCATTCTTTAACACGAGTGTAGTCACTTATTCCTCCATTCCGAATCGTATGAGTATATAAACTTTGAAACCTGATATAATCAATGCATAAAGATAGTGGGCGTGTGAAGGATATATTATGCACGTAGTGGGTCTGCTGCGCAAACCGAACACTCGATCTTACAGGCTATATTGCCTGCTACTCGCGTTGGGCTTGCTGCTGGCGATTTTGCCACCTGCGAGTGCACCCGCTTATGCCGCACCGGCCTACTCAGTGGCAAGCCAGGTGCAGAACGAGCAGAGTGAACAGGGCGAACTGGCCGTTGTGCCAGGTTCGCCTGCTGTCAGTGCCGGGCAGTCGCGTTACTTCTCACAAACCGCCCATTTTTTGCGCGGAGCGTTCCTGGACTACTGGGAGACGCATGGCAAAACCCCTATTTTGGGCCTCCCCATCACCGAACCGATCGTGGAAGACGGGTTGACGGTGCAATACCTGGAGCGCGCCCGCCTGGAGTGGCACCCGGAGATTTCGAGCGACCCCAATCAGGCGATTCTGCTTACACGTCTGGGTGTAGTCGCCTCAGAGCAAAGCGGCTACCAGTTCAAGCCGATGATATCAGGCAGCGATACCTTTACTTCGCACTTCTTTCGCGAGACGGGGCACAACCTCTCGAATGCCTTCCTATTGTTCTGGCAGAAAAACGGCGGGCTAGCAGTATTCGGCTACCCTATCTCTGAGGAGTTCGCCGCGGTTAATGTGTCAGACGGCAAGACGTACACAGTGCAATATTTCGAGCGCAACCGCTTTGAGTGGCACCCCGAAGCCGGGGCCAAAGAGAACATTCAGCTTGGCTTGCTCGGCGTGGAATATGCCCGCACATCCGGCCTCGATCCGTTGGCCCGCGTCCTTTTGCCCGCCGAGATACCGGCAGCCGATACTGACCTGGGCGACGACCCCCGTCTCGCATCACTCGTGGACGAGAGCCTGCTGCCAATCGTGCAAGAATTGGGCGCGACACCGGAGTTCCATTGGATACCTGCGGTGATCATTGAGAATCGAATATTGGTGAACTTTGATGAGACCGGGGAAGAGGGCGTGGCTGGGGCGTTCTATGTCACCAATGTCAGATCACCACGCTATTTCATCGTTATCTCGAACCGCTTCAAGGATGCCGGAGACCTAGCCATCGCGAGCATACTGGCGCACGAAGCCACCCATGCCTTCGATACCACAGATATGGGCACATCTGCGGCGCAGGGCTGCAGTATCGAGGAAGAACTGCGGGCCTACATGAACGGCCTGGCAGCCTGGATAGTGCTGGGTGGGACGGATGCCCTCGCGCAGAGCTATACACCCGACAGCCCGGAAGACCATCTTAACCGTTCGCTGCTTGAGTTCAACGACAGCAAGGCACAACTGAGTTTTGACGTGGATATTCAGGCCGGCAGGGACTTCCTGAGAAGTCTCTACGGGCCGGACTGCGACGAATAACGGGCCGAGGCAGAGCGGGCATATACAGTGTAAACGCTCGACCCGAACCCCTGGCAAGAAAGAGCGCCCCTGCGCCCACGCTCCGGTGGGGTTGGCAGGGGCGCTCTTTAGCATGCCCGTCGTCCCGACTTACGATCTAAGACTTATGACCTAAGATCTGTCATCTACGGGTCGCTCCGCAGGAAGGGAAGAAGGTGTTGGCGTCTATCTTCGAGGTCTGGCCGCGCGTCACACTGGCGGCTGGACGGAAGTACGGTAGGTTGTTGGGTCCGCAAGGCTCGCCTACTCCACCACATGGGTAGCCCGACATCACGCCCCGGCTGGCTAGCCTCTCGATGAAGTCGTAGAAGGTGCTGTCCGGCGGCACGTCCTCAAACGTTTGCCCGCTCACTGGCTCAACGAAGCCCGCAGAGTTCGACACGATCTTGGCTATCTGCCCACGTGTTATATCGTTGCTCGGCCTGAAGTAGGGGTCGTTATTGCCGTTGCATGGTTCACCAGGGCCGCCGCATGGATAACCATTGATTATGCCCGCGCAAACCAGGCAGTGTATGTTCGCGTAGAAGGTGCTGTCGGGTGGCACGTCAGTGAACTCTGTTGTGCACGCAGTAGCGGTCGCGCCAGGGGTATCAGTAGTTACCGGCGTATCTGTTGTGACAGACGTTGCAGTATCGGTTGGTGGCACCGGGGTTTCGGTTACCTCGGTCGGGATTATGGTAGTGGTTGCCGTGGCCGTGGGAGTATTGGTGTTGGTACGTGTGGGCGTGGTGGTGGGTGTGTTAGTAGAAGTGGGGCTATTGGTAGCCGTATTTGTGGGCGTATTCGTAGGTGGGGTGCCTGTGGGGGTGGGAGTAGGGGTACCGCCTGATGTGCCGTGCACCACGTAGATGTCCTCGCCTGTGCCCGAGCGAGTGTCGGTCCAGACGGCATAGACATGACCCGATGTGGAGGCCACGTTGATGTAGTCACCTGCGGCCAGGGCATAACTGCTAGGAATACCAATGCGCAGATCCGAGGTAGCAGTAGATATGACCTGAGCGGTACTCCACGTCTGTCCGTCGTCGGTGGACTGGCTGTAGTAGATGTTGAATATGCTGGTATCGGGGTTTGCGCGGTCATCGTACCAGATAGCGTGGAATACCCCGTCTTCGTCTACAGAGACCCAGGGTTCCACCTGATACACATTGGCCCCGCCTGGAGGCGCCAGCACCTGGGAGGCAGACCAGACGGTGCCGTCAGAGGTGCCCAGCGAGTACTTGATCGTAGAGGTTCCGCTCGCCCCGTCGGCCCACACCACGACAGCATTGCTGTTGTTGGGGTTGACCGCTATCGCCGGGATAGAATTGAGCCTCCAGATACCGCAACCGGAGTTATCGGGTGGGCAGTTGGCATAGCTGTAATTGGAGATGGACGCTGCGCCGGACCACGTCTGGCCACCGTCGGTCGAGCTGACCTGATTGAAGACGGACGGGTTAGCGTAGATGACCTGCACCTTGCCGTCAGGATAGGTGATAGGCATCGGGAACTGGTAGGCGCTCTGGCTCAACGGGCTTAGTGTCCAGGTCTGCCCTCTGTCGCTGGAATAGGTCACGCGAAAGCCGGGCGAGAAGTTCATGAAGGCGTTATAGAGGCGATGATAGTAGGGGCTGGAAGGGTTGTTATCCACCCACGTCCACTCTTTGTCCGAGCCGCCGTTGGTGCCCGGTAGGTGCACTCCATTCGCGAACGTGATGCCGCCATCGGTCGAACGCGCCACCTGCACGCCGTCGCCACTTCCACCTCCATAGGGCAGGGCAGTCACGTAGCACTCACCATCGTCGCTGAAGTTGACCACGGGGTCACTGGAATACGGAGAGTTGGACGCGAAAGGGAACATCTGGTTGAGCCAGGTCTGACCGCCGTCGGTAGAGGTGTAGATCCATATCTGCTTGGTATTAGTGCCTGCACGCTCGTCCTTGGCGGCGGCCACCACGTTCAACGGGTTCGTGGGGTTGACCGCGATGCTTGGCTCTTGCTGGGCGCGATTGGGCGATTGCGTATCGGTATTGGCACGCACATTCGCCCCAAAGTTGGGTATTTCCAGCGGGGTGTAGGGGGACGGAGGGCCGGTGCGAGGAGCAGGACCATCCGAGGGAGGGACTGATTCGCGGCGTACGCCATGATTATTGCTACCGGATAATGCGACAGGAAGGGAAAAGGTCATGCCACCTGCAGATGGGGCTGCATCTGCGACGTTGGAGGTAGATGGGGTTGCTAGCCCTGACAATGCAAGCACTAGGGCGACCATTAGTGCACCCACTGCTGCCCACTTCTGTGTTCCCCGGGATAGTCGATTCATTGGACAATTCGCTCCTTATAATGCAGCTTCGAAGGTCGCGCCCTTAGCCGTGCGCGACACAGGGGCCAGAATATTCTTGCGTATGTATCATACCCTAAAAATGTACAACGCGGTACGTGAAAACGGGGAAACAGGGGCGAGATTTCAGGCGTAAGCGGGAAAGCTAATTTGCGGCTGGGATGGAACACAAAGGGAAGAAGGTATTCGATACTATCCTGGCAGTTTGGACACGCGCGGCATTGGCATTGAACATAAAGTAGCGCAGGTCGATGCCTAGATCCGTGCAAGCTTTTCCGGATTGGCTATGATTCGGACCGTCTGAATCTGCTCTTCCTCTACATCAACGGTAACAACAGCGAAGGCCTGCGTGCCGTCACGCACGATCATGGCTGCTTGACCGTTGATCTCAGCTAATTCAACGGCGTAATTCGCGGGCCAGAAGCGCTTGGAGCCGATGCTGATGCGGGCCACAGCATCGCGCCCGGTAACAGGACGGAGCACCGCTGTAACGGTCTTGCCGCCACCATCGGTCCACAGAACCACGTTTTCGGAGAGAAGGTTCACCAAAGGGCTTAGCTCACCCTGCTCTACAGCCTGGAAGTAGGCGTTGAGCAATTCCCGGTGGGTTTGGGGAGAGGCCGGGAAGCGGGGACGATGTGCGCGCAGGTGCTGCCGCGCCCTGCTAAATGAGCGACGGCAAGCCGATTCGCTTTTCTCAAGCATTGTAGCAATCTCAGAGAATTCATACACGAAGACTTCGTGCAGTAGAAAGACCGCCCGCTCAAACGGTTGGAGTTGTTCCATCAACACCAGGAAAGCCATGGAGACAGACTCCTGCACTTCGACGCGCTTTTCGGGATTGTCCGCCACCGGGGTGTCTGCTGTGAGGATCGGCTCCGGCAGCCAGGGACCGACGTATACCTCTCGGGTCCGGCGCGCAAGCTGGAGCTGATCCATACATAAGCGCGTGAGGATGGTAGTGAGAAAGGCTCTGAGCGAGCGAATGCTCTCGGGAGGCGTGGCCTGATAGCGCACATACGTCTCCTGTACCATGTCTTCGGCGTCCATTGCACTTCCCAGCATGCGATAGGCGAGGGAGAAAAGGTACGGACGATGCGTTTCAAAACGTTCAGCGACTATGCTTTCCACGAGGCTTCCGGCCTTTCTTGTGCGCGCGTGGTTAGTAGGTGATGTTCCCATCCACTAATTCTACAACAAGGCTCTCACTAAGCAACTTCAGTCTTGCTATGCGGACCGTGCTTGTCGGACAGCGGCAAGGGCTGGTGAGGCCGCACTTTGCAGCATGAACACGGGATGGGTAGTCGCCAGTTTCTCGAAATCTTCCGGTGAAGCTTGGGCGGAGATATCAAAGAATTTAGCTATTGGGTTACCGCTTTCAACAAAACTCTTGAGGATGGGGATGGCGTCGCTCACAGGCAGTTCTATCGGGCGGATCTGCTCGGTGCGCCGCCCACGCGTAAACGTGGCCTCTCCTGCTGCCCGCACGTTACGCACCCAATCCACTACACCGTATGGCGTCATCAAGTAGCGGTTGCCGTTTAGCTCAAGCACGGCGATAGGGGTGGTACGAAGCTGTCCACTTTTGCGACCGCGCACGGTGAACAGGTACATTGGGCACTTGCCCGGTCCATTAAGCTTGACCCCAATGCGCATCAAGGTGGAGACCATTTTGTTTGCCGTGGGTAGAAACCACGGGATCTTTGAATTCTTTGCCATTTTATTCCTCTCATTATATGAGTTTATTAGCGTCATGATGACCACTTAACTTGATCTTCATATATAAAGAGGGGTGAGATGCCGGTTTTGGGACAGGTCAGTGACCGATCCCGCAAAATTGGGTGCAAAGCGCGCGTATCGACGGGTGTTGCCTCGTCGATCCGCGCCATAACTAGCTATTTAACTTTGTAATAGTGCTTGCCGGTACAGCAGCTAAGGCTTATCCCTTGCAGGAAAATCGCAGTCGGGGAAGAAGGTGTTGGCTACTATCTTTGTGGTTTGGCCTCTCGTTGCGCTGTTGCCCGGCCTGAAGTATGGCAGATTATTAGGGCCGCATGGTTCGCCCAGGCCGCCGCAAGGGTAGCCCGACATCACGTTGTGCAGTGCGAGGCGATATGTGTACGTGTAGAATGTCGAGCCGGGCAGGACATCCTCGAATTGCTGGCCCGTGGGGACTTCGATGTAGTATGCAGCTTCTGAGTCCATCTTGGCTAGCTGACCCCTCGTGAGGTTGGAGTTGGGGCGGAAGTAAGGCATATTGGCAGGTCCGCAGGGTTCACCGGGGCCGCCGCATGGGTAGCCACTGACGTAGCCTTTGTCGGCCATGCGCCAGATGTAATCGTAGAAAGTGGAGCCCGGCAACACGTCTTCGAATTGTTGCGGGCCTGATGGCTCTGCCCAGCCTGCTGAATTGCTTATGATTTTGGCCGTCTGACCGCGCGTAACATTATTCCCCGGCCTGAAGCATGGGTTGCCCGTATCACAGCCTGTTGTGTACCCGTTGATGATACCGATGCACGCCAAACACTGGATGTTGGCGTAGAAGGTACTATTTGGGTCGACATCCGTGAACTGCTGAGGACATACAACAGGGCTGGGCGTGGTAGTGGGAGAAGTGGTGTCAGTTGCAATTGGTGTAATCGTAGGAGGCACAGTAGCAGTAACTATTGGCGTTGTTGTAACAGAAACGGTTGGCCCCGGAGTGCTTATCTGGCATAGATTGGACACGCCTGTTGACTGTGTTGCTCCGCCGACCAGATCTGCCGCTATGAAATCGATCCTGTAGAACTCGTATGGGAATGGGATGGCGGTCTCTGTCATCGTGCCTGTAAAGGTCACCGTGGCCGGGCCCGCTGGAAAGGTTACCGTGCGGGTCTGCTCGTCAAACAGCGTGAACGGGCCAAGAGGGTTATTAGCCACCTGGAACCTCAGGGTGGCCGAACCGGTTTCTGGCTGCTGGCATCCCGCCTCGACGAAGAATCTAAAGCTGTAGCTGTAGACATCGGGTGGAGTTTGGCAGGAAGTGAGGGCAGGTGGTACGGGCAGTACTCCGCAAAACGGAGCCAGAGTAGGAGTGGGGGTAGGAGTGGAAGTGCGGGTCGAGGTAGGAGTCGAAGTACGGGTCGCGGTACGTGTAAGCGTGGCGGTTGGCGTGCCTCCTGTGACATCAGAGATCTTGCTGATAAAAGTGTCAAAAACTGTGTTGACGTGGTCCTGGTACGGATTGGCGAGCGGGAAATCGGTGGAGGCTGTGAGGCCCGCGGCGTAAACGAAGCCGCCGTCATCAATGGCCGCACCCTGCCCGTAATCGCTACCGCTCCCACCGAGATAGCTAACGTAATCTGCTGAGGCCCCTGACGGAGCCAGCTTAACTACGAAGGAATCAATGGATCCCCCATATGTCGCCTGAAATGGATTGACCACGGGGAACTCGTTGTTGTCTACATTGCCAACCACGGCAATCTCGCCCGAGGCGTTCACCGCAATAGCATTTCCGGCCTCGTTACCCGCGCTGTTGCCACCCAGGTAGGTTGAGTAGATCAAGTTTGACCCTGTGGGGTTCAACTCGCTGATGAATATGTCGTAGGAGGGTCTAAGAGCAGGCTGCAGGGGGTTCATCAAGGGGAAGTCGGCCGAGTCGGTATTGCCCGTTATATACGCGTTGCCAGCGATGTCTGTCGCAATAGCAAACCCGCTATCAGTGCCCGATCCGCCCGTGATACCACTGCCTCCCAGGTACGTCGAGTAAACGAAACCGCGGCCTGTGGAGTTGATCTTCGTTACGAAAGCATCAGACTCGCCCCCTTGAAAGGTTCCCTGAAAGGCGTTGACAGTCGGGAAATCAAACGAATCAGTGTCACCCGTAACGTATGCATTGCCCGCGCTATCCACCGCGATTCCAAATCCTCTGTCACCGGCAAACTCCTGGTCGCCTCCCAGGTAGGTTGAATAGAGATAGGTCTGACCGTCCGAGCTATACTTCGTCACGAACGCATCGGTAGGACCACCGCCATACACAGGTTGTGCAGCATCTTCAATGGGGAAATCTGTAGAGCTGCTGGTTGAGCCTGTGACATACACATCGCCCGAATAGTCCATAGCTACGGCGTTAGCATCCTCGTTGCCACTACCACCGAGGTACGTTGAAAACATCAGGCCGGAGCCTTGCGCATTCAGCTTGGATACAAATGCCTCGTTGCCGCCTGCTGTAGACGGCTGTATAGCGTTCATTACCGGAAAGTCGGTCGAACTGGTTCTTCCTGTGATTGCGGCCTCGCCCTGAGTATCTACAGCTATTCCACTTACCCAATCTATTTCGCTGCCGCCCAGATATGTTGAATAGATTAAGGCAGTGCCCGACGCGTTCAGCTTGGAGATGAAAACGTCTGTACCTCCGCCGAGGGCCGGTTGGACCGGATCTTGTAGCGGAAAGTCGGTCGAACTGGTAAGCCCTGTAACGTACATGTTATGGTCAGAGTCGACCGCCAGACCATAACCATTATCGGTTCCGCTGCCGCCAAGATAGGTGGAATAAGTCAGAATAGGGTCGATAACGAGCGGACGTGTCGCATCAAATGCGCCAACGACGAACCCCACACTGCCATCCGAGTGCACTTCGTAACGTACATCTACGCTCACACGCTGTCCGGCTATCTCCTGCCATGCAACAGGAGCGGCCTCAAGAATCTGTAGGTTCGCCTGCCGCTGGGCGACATCAGGCGTGACTATCAGGTTGCCATCGACGTCTACTCGAATTGCCGCGCCTTCATAACGCCAGGCTATAACAGCGGGGTCAGCGGCGGGCGCGACCGTATATGTGCCTTTGAGCCTGCCGTTTTCACCTGAATAAGACAGGTCTATTCCCGGATAGAGAGACCTGTAGGTTATGTCATCGTACAGGGATATATCTGTGTGCCAATCGGATGAATTGCTGCCAAGCAAGTAGTTGACCTTGCCCGGTGCAGAAGTGCCATGCTCCACTGCTGAAGGCATCGCATTCAGGAAGCGGAGAGTGGTTACGCTCACATCAGGTGGCGCGGGAGCGGCCAATATCGACATACGCTCCGGATTCGCGCCGCCCGCGAGATCCGGGTTGCTGCTACCGGTCCTGATAGCCAGAGTTACGCTATCGGGTGCGAAGAAAAGTTCAGCGCCGGGTCCGTGCGCGATGTATTGCACACTCCCGCCGGTTTGGCCGACGTTTGGCTCGAACGAGAGCCGCAATTTGCTCAGGTCAAACGACGCCTTCTGAGAGCTTACTCTGGTGACTTGAGACGTGAGGAAAACGAACAGCCCTGTACCGATCAGCAGAATGCTGAGGAAGAACGCACCTATTAGTGCGGGCCTGGGCAGCCTTCTATATTGCATGAACATACGAGCCTCCTGGGTCAACCAAGGATGCGGTACACGTGTTCAACGCGCGTAGCACGCGAGAGCAGGGCGTGTACGGGGCAATATTTGGTTATAGAGAGTTCGAGCGAGCGAGCCATTGCTTTCGGGTCGAGATTGCGGCCCGTGATAACGTGTTCGGCCAGTATGTAGGTGTAGATCTTTGGGTGTTCTTCGGCTTCAACTGCGTACACATTAATCTCGTAGCCGGTAACATCCTGCCGCTTTTTGCGCATAATCGAGATCACGTCCATGCCTGTGCAACTCGCCAGAGCCAGGAGTAGCAGGCTTTTGGGGTCGGCGCCTTTGCCCTGCCCGCCCGACTCGGGGTCGGTATCCATCGTAATAGTGTGGCCGGAAGGGGCCGTGCCGTCAAACGCCATCTGTGAAATGTCAGGCATAGAGAGTCGAGCGATTGCCTGGTATGGGGTGGGGTCTACAGGTTCGGTAATGAGGCCGGCTTCTACAGGAGATAGCGGGGATAAGGGCGCTGTTTGTGTGGTGGGCGTTGGGTCTGACATTGTGATTGACCATCGACTTTCTTAGTTTGTGGGGGATCGTTGGATATGCGCATAGTGTGCCTGGGAGGAGGCCGGCACCGATAGGATACAGTTCGATGGTACAAGAGACACGAGCGAGAGTCAAGACCAGGGACGTATTAGCGCGTGAGGGATTCGTGTACCAGCGAGTGGAAGTGGTGGACGCCATTTTCGCGCTTGGCCGAAAAGCGACCCTGGTTGTATACCCGCGACGAGAGGCCACGCTGGACGTTTTCGCATATAACGATGTCTTCCTGCTGTATCTCGTCGCTGAAGGCAACAGCTTGCTGTACGCCCTCCCAGGCTTCGCCGCCGCCTCCTTCGTGGAAGTACCATTCGAAAATGGTTAGCGTCTTGTCGTGGCCCAGCGGCAGAATAATATTCGAGGACATGTTATCCGGGTAAATGTTGACCATGAAGTTAGGATAGACCCAGTAATAGAGCACCTCTTCATCCGGCTGCACATCGGCGTAGCGGCGGCCCGCTCCACTTCCGGCTACGGGGCGCAATGGAGCAAGCTGGCGCGAGTGATAGCGATGCGTTTCTACCTTGTAGTTCTCGTAATCAAGCTCGCGATAGAGGCCGGGATGGGCAATCGGCAGGTGGTAGCCTTCGAGGTAGTTGTCAATGTACACCTTCCAGTTGCAATCGATAACATAGTCGCGCCTCTCGACGGGGCGCATCTCGGCCAGAGGGATGTGGGCCGTTTCGCCGAGGATCGCTCCGAGGGTCGCGGTAAGAGGAGCGGCAGCGGGGTCGAGGTTGACAAAGACGAACGGCCCCCAGGTTTCGACGAGCACAGGGTGCAAACCGTAGCAGCTTTTGTCGAAATCCTCGACGCCCTCAAACTCAGGTGTGGTCATCAAGTGACCGTCAAGCGCGTAGGTCCA
>DATINP010000267.1:0-11966 GCA_035474135.1 Chloroflexia bacterium
CCGCATCACGACGAGCCGCCTACCATCGGCCGCGCCCGCCGCCGCCACCGCCACCGCCGCCACCGCGTCCACGGCCGCCGCCACCACCGCCGCCGCCACCGGAGCGCTCCTGCGGCAAAGAAGGCGATCTGCCCGTCGCGCTGCAATTCACGAACTACCGGTGAGGACGACAGACGACGGACGACCGACGACGCGATAACTACTTGTCGTCGGTCGTCCGTCGTCCCATAGGAAGCACATAATGCCAAAATTCAACATAGTAACGCTTGGGTGTGAAAAGAATAACGTCGATAGCGAGGGCATGAGCGCCTTGCTGACCGAGGCCGGGTACGAGCAGAGCACGAGTGCTGCCGACTCGGACGTGCTAATAGTCAATACTTGCGCCTTTTTGCAGGCCGCCGTGGACGAGTCGGTGGGTGAACTGCGCACGCTGGCCGAGAAGAAGCAGGATGGGCAGATACTGGTATCTGCAGGCTGTATGAGCCAGCGCTACGCAGCAGACGTGCCCAACTGGGTGCCTGGAGTGGACGGCGTGCTTTCCACGCGCACCTGGCCTGAGATCGTGCCCCTCATTGACGCACTGCGGGCCAAAGAGCAGGGGGCCGAACAGCAAGTAGCTACAATTGCGCCTGTGAGCGCTGCCCAATCCGAGCTATTCAACCCGCAGGCTGCGTTCGGGGGGGTCGCGTGGGCGCCTATCGCGCCTGTTCAGCCGACGGCACAGCTCAAGCGGTTCAAGCGCAAAGCCAAGGGGCCGAGCGCATACGTGAAGATCAGTGAGGGCTGCGACCACAAGTGCGCTTTCTGCATCATCCCGGCCATCAGAGGCAAGCACGTTTCGCGCCCGATGGACGAGATCGCGGACGAAGTGGCCGATCTGGTCGCGCAGGGCGTGAAAGAAGTCGCGCTGATTGCGCAGGACAGCACCTATTACGGTGTGGACCTCGGGTTGAAGAGTGGGCTGGCCCAACTATTCGACAGGATCGTGGAGCGCGCGCCCGACGTGATGTGGCTGAGGCTCATGTACGCCTACCCCACGCAACTTACCCCGATGATGATCGAAACTATGGCGCGGCACCCGCAGATCGCCCGTTATATTGATATTCCGCTGCAGCACGCCCACCCGGAGATGCTCAGGCGCATGAAGCGGCCCAACGATGTCGAGCGCAACCGTCGGTTGATCGGCCAGCTACGCGAGGCGATGCCCGACATCGCGATCCGCACTACTTTTATCGTGGGCTTCCCCGGCGAGACGGACGAGGAGTTCAAGGCGCTGCTCGATTTTGTCGATGAGATGCAGTTCGACAACGTGGGCATGTTCACCTACTCGCCCGAGAAGGGCACGCCTGCGGCCGATATGCCCAACCAGGTGTCGGAGAAACTGAAGACGAAGCGATACCGCGAGGCGATGCTGCGCCAGCAGAAGATCAGCGCGGCCAAGAACCGCCGCCTGGTGGGCAGCACGATGGACGTGCTTATAGACGGCACAGGCACGCTGGAAGATGGCAACGGCCGCCAGGTGCCGATCTACGCCGGACGCACCTACAGGCAAGCCCCCGAAGTAGACGGCATGGTGTTCATCAAAGCGCCCAGCGGGGTGGAGCTACCCCAGGGCAGCGTTGTGCCCGTGCGTATTACGGAAAGCACAGAGTATGATCTGTGGGGCAAGGTGAAGAGATAGGCAGACGGCTTGCCGGTTTAGCTTAATATGTTCGCCCTGAGCAGCACCCCCGGCCTATCCGTCACCATGCCGGCTACTCCGATCTCGGCCAGACGGCGGACGTCTTCGGGGTCGTCCACAGTATACACCAGCACGTTCTTGCCCATATCGCGTGCTTGTTGCACTTGCTCTGGATGTGCGAGGGCTGTGCGGTAATAGGGGCAGTAGGCTTGCACCGTATCATCAGGATATACGAACATTTGTTCTGTAGGCTCGTACAAATAGCCAAGCGGCACGTCAGGGTCGAGGGCCCGCACCTGCCTGATTGACGCATGGTCGAACGAGATGCACCAATAGTCTCGTGCGCCCTGTGCTTTCATTTCGGCCAGCAGAGCCACTGTCTTTTCAACCATGCCGGGGTACAGGTGGGGCGATTTTATCTCTATCACGACACCTACGCCCGCGCCAGCGCACAACTCCAACACCTCACGCAAGGTCGGTATGGTCTCGCCGCTATATTCAGGCGCGAAATGCGAGCCGGCATCCAGCTTCTTCAGTTCGGTATAGGTGTAATCGCGCACAGGGCCTGTGCCGTTGGTGGTGCGGTCTACGGTATCATCGTGGATGACAACTAATACGCCGTCCTCCGACATCTGCACATCAAGCTCAACGTACCTGGCGCCCACACTGATGGCGTGGCGGAACGAGGCAAGGGTGTTCTCAGGGGCCTCGAGAGAGCCGCCCCGGTGGGCTATAAGCATCGGCCCGGTAGATGTTTGCCTCATGGCTACCTGAACTCTTTCACGGTCCAGCCCTCGCGCTGAGCGATCTCCAGCATTTTGGGTTTGGGGTTGATCACGACAGGGTTGCCGAACAGGCTGAGCAGGGCGTGATCGGTGTGGTGGTCGGCGTAGGCGAAAGACTGCGCGAAGTCGAGGCCGTGCTCCTCGGAAAAGTGCTGTATGAACGCGGCTTTATGGCTGCCGTAGGGGAACTCGCCCAGTATTCTACCCGTGAGCTTGCCGTTCACGACCTCCATGCGCGCCGCGATCAGGTGGTCAGCATGAACATATTCTTTTAGCGGTTGCAAGAGGAAGTCGAGCGACCCCGAGAGCAGTACGATCATGTGGCCCTGCGTGCGGTGTTCCTCTATAGCGTCGAGGCCTGCCTGCGACAGCCTGGGCTTGATGTCGCTATCGAAGCACTGTTGCGCCACCTGCTGCATTTTGCTGTAGGACAGCCCACGCAGGTACGCGCGCTGGCGGCGAATTGCCTCGAAGGGAGTGATGTGTTGGCGCGCTATAGAGCGCAGGACGAACAGAGCGGTCTTCGTGGCGACGCTCCAGCCGATGACATGAGTGCGCAACAGATAGCGAATGAAAAGACGTTCGGTGGTGGTTACCGGCACGAGCGTACGGTCGACATCGAACACGGCGGCTATCAACAATGGTGGAGAAGTTGTGGGTTGATCATCCTGGTTGGTCATATCATTTGAGGAAGTAGCGACGGCTGTCCCACACTACTATTCCTCCTCGCAAAAGCGAATAAAGTATGGTGAAGACAGCAAGGATAATGCCTATAGTTTGCACCAGGGCAAGCGCGTTGCCGTAGTTGTGCGCCCAGTCGGGATAGCGAGCTACCTGCACGGTCAGCGCCATCTGCAAGAGGAACCACTCGAAAGTAACCACCTTGGCCGAGCCGTAGAGGCCGCGATGGAAGCGCGAGGCGGCTATCCACTTGCCCATGCGAGACTCCATCATCGTCTTTTCTCCAAAGGCTGTTCTGCCTTCGGACAGGGCAAGCGACCTGACAGCGTCTACCGTGAAGGAGCGTGCTATCTGCACCAGGGGGAACCACACCGAGATCAGGCCCAGGTGAGCGAAGATGACCCAGTAGACATTCTCCACGATCCTGTCGCCGGCGATGTCTACCACAGCGCCGAACTCGTCGGTTTCGCCTCTTGCGCGGGCCACCATGCCGTCAAAAGCATCACCCAGGAACACGATCAGAGTGAGTATGGCAGCTACCAGCAGGAGAAGAGCATCACCGGGCAGGCCGTTGCCGGGCCACCCGACATAGATGAACCCCACTGTAATAAAAAGGAGCAGTACGCGCCCCAATGTAATCAGGTTTGCCATTTATTGCTCGCCACCGGCTTCCCTGGGCCACACGGGTTGGAGAAGTACCCATTGTTCGGGATTCTGCGCAATGTGATGTTGAACACGAGAAAAGATCTCGGTCATAAGGGCTTTGACGTCCTCCTCGTTCGCGGCAGAGCCTACAGGCTCTATCGGTTCGTCGAAAGTGAGGCTAAAGCGGTAGGAGTTGAGCCTGCGGGCGATACCGATCACTATGGCTGAGTTGGTGCGGAGGGCCATTTTAGCTATACCTGAGGCCACAATAGTATCGTGTCCAAAGAACTTGATCGTGACGCCCTTTTGCTCCTGGTTGCGGTCTACCACCAAGCCTAGCACACCGTTATTGCGCAGGAGCTTGATACTCTCTTTGAGGGCGCCCAGGTTCACCCCATGATTCTCTTCTTCCTGATCTACGAGCAGTAGCTCCACACCGCGGTGGGCACGCAGGTCGGTAATGAAATCGGACAGCCAGGCGGGACTGATCTGCGCCACCAGCACTGTTACTGCCAACCCGTGGCGAGCCAGCATCTGGGTGACCATGTCAAACGAGCCGAAATGTGCGCTTGCAAGCACTACACCGCGTCCACTATCGTGGAGAGCCTTGATGCGCTGCCAGCCCTCTTCGTCGAAATCGATCATCTGATCTATTGTGGCATCAGAGATGTCAGGCGCGCGGCATAGCTCGTAGTAGTTGCGCATTACGTTATGGAACACATGACGAACGGTCTTCTTGAGTTCGCGCCGGGGCACCTGGCCTACGACGTGGCTGATATTGCTTATAGCAGCCCGCCGCGACTTGCGAGCCACGCGATATACAAGTTCACCCACTACGGCCGCGACCGGGTGGCCCAGCCAGGGCGGCATACTCGCTATTACAGGACGTACTGCCTTCATGAGGCGCGTCTTTATGCCGCGTGGACGTAACGTCGCGCTATTATTGTGCTTGTCAGCCGCCTTAGTCATAGGTAATCAGGAAGTAGAGGTAGAGTATGCGCACAGGGCATAGGGCGACGATGTTGATTACATCGCGATACGCGCCTATGCCCTGATTGCGAGTTAGTATTAATTGTCGGACAGCAAAGTGTGGGCCTGCACGACCCAGTCTTCAACCTCTGTTGTACCGCCTATCACGCCCAGTTCTTCGGCTACGTGGTTCGCGTCGGCGTTGATCAGGTCCTGCATCGTGTTGATCCCTATGGATTGCAGGCGAGTTTCATACTGAGGGCCGATGCCCTTGATGTCAATGAGCCTGGGGCCGCTTTTAGCGCCTTTGGTGGCTTCGGTTGAGGCTTTGCCGCTGCCGCTGCCAGTGGTAACCCGAGCTTTGGCAGAGGTATCAACGGCGTCGGCGCCTGTGGCCGCGGCAGATACGTCTATTTCGACGGGGGTCTCATTGAACTCGAAGCTCGATTCCAGGTCGTCAAAATCCTCGAAGTCGTCGTCCTCTCCACCCAACAGGCGGGTAATAACGAAACCTACCGCTCCGGCGATGAGCGCGAAAACGAACAGGCGCACCAGCAGGCGCAATAATCCACGCAACATGATGATTCCTCCTAAAGTAATGGCGGAGACACGCGCATGCGCGAGCTAAACGCCTTTGTTTGTACGGTAACGTATGCCACATTATAGCGTATGGTATGCGCGGCTACAAGATAGGGAGAGCGTGATATAATAGAATCTTGCCGGGGCGTCCGGATAGTTGAGAGGAATGGCTTCATGCGTGCCTCGACTCCCGGCAACCCTGTCAAGGCTCGGGTGGCAAAGAATTCGGGGGGCATGGCGGCAGCGCGCCGGTTTGGTAGCCGAGCAGCCTACAAGGCCCAATGGCACAGGTAGGGGCTAGAGAGGTTCCAAACGGAGCAAGGAGGTTCGAGTGCCACATGAGCGCAGATAACTCGGCATCGGTACCGGCAGAGGTTCTGCATCAGATACTCGATGCATTCAACCGTCACGACGTGGACGCCATCATGGAATTCTTCGCTGAGGACGCCGTCTTTGAATCGCCACGGGGACCCGACGCATGGGGAAGGAGATTCCTGGGCAAAGATCGTGTGCGAGAGGGTCTCGCCGCTCGCTTCGCAGGCATCCCGGATGTTCATTATGGGGATGATACTCATTGGTTGTGTGGCAACAGAGGTGTCTCGGAGTGGACGCTTACGGGAACGACCACCGAAGGAGTTTTTGTGAACGTGAGAGGATGCGATTTGTGGGAGTTTCACGGCGGCAAGGTCGTGAGAAAAGACTCCTTCTGGAAGATCGTGGAGTAGTAGTAGGCCGTTCAGCTAGCTTGTATTTGCTGTGACGTACTCTGTTTCACGTGAAACAATAGCAAGGGAGGATGTTTCACGTGAAACATCCTCCCTTGCCTGTCGCTTCTAATTAATGGGCATTGTTATCTGTTCGGCAGATACATCGGCATGATTACGTGCAGGAACTCGTCCTCACCTACGGGCTTGAGCACGGCCGGCGACTGGTAAGTCTTGGTTTCGATGGCTACCTGGGCGGTCTTGATTACACTCAGCACCTCGATCAGGAACTTGCCGTTGAGGGCCACCTGCCCGTTCTCGCCGTCCACTATGCAGTCGAGCTGGCTGACGTTGTCGCCTACCTCGGCGGCGTTGGCCGACACTGTTATTACGCCCGGCGCGAGGTCTGCACCCGCTTCGATCTGCACCCGCACGATATTTGCCGAGTCTTTGGCGAAAATGGAAGCCATGCGCACTGCCTTCAGCAGGTCCGCGGTGGCGATCACCGTGCGCGAACCCCAATCGGCGGGGATCACACGGTTGATGTCTACGTAGTTGCCTTCGACTAGGCGTGAGGTCACTTCCAGGTTCTCGTGCCTGAATAGCACCTGGTTGCGGCCCTGCGTCAATACTAGACTCACAGGCTCGCCGTCCTCGCCGTCGGTGTCGGGCAGCACGCGAGCAAGCTCGGCCATCGAGCGGGCAGGAATGATCAACTTGATTACGCTGTCTGCCGGCGCATCGAGGTGGGTAACACGGCGCGAGAGGCGGAAGCCGTCCGCTGCGGCCATGGTCACGTCGCGGCCTTCTATATGGACGTACACGCCCGCAAGCTGGGGTCTGCTTTCGTCAGCAGACGCGGCGAAGGCTACCTGCCCGATCATCTCCTTCAGCAAGGGAGCAGGAATGCGCGCTGCGGGGCGCTCGGTAACTTCGGGGATAATGGGGAACTCTTCGGCGGAAATGCCCTTGATGTTCGCCTCGAACCGGGCGCACTTCAGGTGCAGGGTGCGGGTCTTTTCGTCGAGGGTCATTTTGATGGTGTCATTGGGCAGCGATGACACGAAGTCGATGAGGAGCTTGGCGGGCACGGTGATCGCGCCTTCTGTCTCCACCTGGCAGCCTATCCAGTTGGTGATACCCACCTCAAGGTTGGTGGCCGTCAGTTTCAGGCGACCGCCATCGGTTGAAAGGAGTATGTTGTTGAGGACGGGCAGCGTAGTCTTGTTGGCTACTGCCTTTCCTACTGTCTGGAGACCCTTATGCAGGTTCTCCTGCAAGCAAGATACCTTCATCTGCGCATTTCTCCCTGGTTCTTTATCGGAACTTAAGTTGACTTTTACGTGTCGTTCGCTTGCTGAGTTGATAGCATTATAGCACGCGCACCCCTACCGGTACAGAAGATACACATTCTTGTGGATAAGAGGATGGGCGAGTGCATAAGTGGTGCGGCAGGACGACGTATGACGTGTGACACCGCGAATGCTAGTTAGTCATTACGCAAGAGCAGAACCCCGAAGGGATGAAACTAGTGTAGCCCAGGGTGTCAACCCTGGGATCCACCGCATAAAGTTGAACAAGCCCCGTAGGGGCGGTACGGGAGAGTTCCTTTGTACGATTATGTCGCCCCTATGGGGCTTATGAGGGGTGAGGGCGATCCACAGGGCTTACGCCCTGGGCTACACCTGTTCCACCCCCTACGGTGGTTTTACTGTTATATGGTGTCCTGCTAGCAATCACGGTATGACGTATGACGTATTCCATCGACCTTCTCCACATCCTGCCCCCTGTGCAGGCCTTAACGTCTTAATACTATTTAATTGATATAAAGAAAGCAGTAGCCGTAAGTAGTAGGGGATGTGTAATCGTGGAAAATGAGGCGAATCGTGCTCAAATGGGTCATTTTGACTCTGGAAGTTTCGTGGATAAGGCTGGGGAGTTATTCACAGATTGAAGATGCTATCCACATCCACCGAATCGGGGATGTGCATTAGCTCCCCTTTCTACACATTTCTATCCACGGCGCCTTGCACATCCGCCGGTCCAGCCAAAAGAGATTTCACATCCAGCACACATCCTTTATACACACTCTCCGCCCTTTATCCCCTAAAAACATCCTTTTATACACACCATTTTGGCATCCGTCTGTGCTCGCGGCCGTAAATCCACCGAATCCACACTATTGCACAACGCGTGGATATAGCTTCGCGCCCCACCAGACCAGCACCACATTTACCACCACCAGCACTGCAAAATCGAGGCCCAGACCGTAGTGGCTAACCTGGCCCTCGATCATCAGCGTACGCAAGCCATCTACCATGTAGCTGAGAGGATTGAAGGCCGCAATGGTTGCCACGTAGGGCGGCATGATCGCCACAGGGTACAGGGCGTTCGAGGCGAAAAAGAGCGGCATCAGGATAAGCTGTCCGAGACCTTGTACGCGCTCGCGGGTGCGTACTAATGCTGCGATCACCAGCGATATGGTCGAAAAGCAAAGCGCGCCGAGCAGCACGAACACGATGGTGCCAAGCCACGCCACCGGGTTCGCCACCAGGTGCACGCCCATCAGCAACGCCAGTATTGCGATTGCCAGAGCCTGCACAACACCTCGCACCCCCGATCCCAACCCCTTCCCCAGGGCGAGGGCCGAACGTGGCATGGGACTTACCAGGTACTTCTGGAGAGTGCCCTGGTCGCGCTCCCAGATTACGGTGATGCCCTGGAAGATGGCGATGGTCAATACAGACTGAGCCAGTATGCCCGGAGCCACAAAATCGAGGTAGCTGCCGAAGCCCTCCGGCAGCACGCGCAGCCTTCCGAACACCCCACCGAACAGCAACAGCCACAGCACAGGCTGTATAGATCGCGTAACGATCTCCCACTGGTCGTGCATTAGCTTCTGCACCTCCATGGTGGTAATGGCGTTCACTTTTCTGATGTACCGCACAAGGGGCAGTTCTGTGCGCCGAGCTTCCTGGCCCGAGGCCTGTTGAATAGTGATATTAGTATCTGTCGTGGTATCCGTCATGTTTCTATTTGTCCTGCATAAAGTGTGGAGCGCTAACAATAAGTGGACTGATGAGCCTAGCCGAGTCGCCTTGCTGTGCGGCGTGAGCTACGCGCATTACGCCAGTCTCCTCCTGTATCTTCCCCCAGGTCCGCGCCCGTGTAGTGCGCAAAGGCGTCTTCGAGCGTGGCTTCGGGCTTGCCCACACCCTCTATCAGCCCCTCAGGCGTATTGAGGGCTGATACTTTACCGCGATTCATGATAGCGATGCGCGTGCAAAGCTCCTCGGCTTCTTCCATATAGTGCGTGGTCAGGAACAGCGTGGTGCCGTACTGGCGGCGCAGGTCGTCCAGGTGCTTCCAAACATTGCGGCGCGCTACGGGGTCGAGGCCGATGGTCGGCTCGTCCAGGAAGAGCACTCTGGGCCTGTGGATCAGGGTCTGCCCTATCTCCAGCTTGCGGATCATGCCGCCTGAGTACTGGTTCACCAGGCGGTTCGCCGCATCGCTGAGACCCATAAACTCCAACGCCTCTTCAACGCGCGGCTTCTGCTCATTGCGGGGCACGTCATATAGCTTGGCGAACACCATCAGGTTTTCGAAACCCGTGAGCGTGCCGTCAGCTGAAAGAGCCTGCGGCACGTATCCCAACAGACGGCGCACTTCATCGGCCTCTTTGACAACATCGTAGCCGCCGACGGTTGCGCGCCCCTCGGTGGGCGGGAGAAGGGTCACGAGCATCTTGATCGTGGTGCTCTTGCCCGCGCCGTTCGGCCCCAGCAACCCGAACACCTCGCCGGCACGTACCCGCAGGTCGATGTCATCCACTGCCGCGAAGTCGCCGTAGAGCTTGCGCAGGCCGTAGGTAGCCACAATAATGTCGCTTTCAGGCTCAGTGCCGGTCTGATCGGGGGTACTACTTGTCCCGTTTTGATGATTATCTAACATAGTGTAATTATACATCCACAGTAGGTGCTACGACAATAATAGCACTAATCGCGCCGCCGGATTCTTGCGCCCGGGCCGAGCGCATTGTAAAATCCAACAAGTGGACCTTGTTACCGTTATTATAATCGCTGCCCTGCTGGCGCTGGCACCTACCCTGGTGTACGCGCTTATTGTGTGGTGGCTGGATCGGCATGAGAAAGAGCCGTTGCCTCTGCTCGTGGTGGCATTCATCTGGGGGGCCGTGCCTGCTGTTATCCTGGCGCTTGTGCTCGAGATCGCCGCAGGGTTCCCGCTTGCCCAGTTCGTGGCGACCGACCAGGCGCGAGAGGTCACGACCGCCAGCCTGATCGCGCCCATTGTCGAAGAATGTGTGAAGGCTATCATCCTGGTGGTGCTCTTCCTGGCATACAAGCGCGAGTTCGACAATGTGCTGGATGGTGTTGTGTACGGTGCGATGGTGGGATTGGGCTTTGCCTTCGTAGAGAACGTCCTGTATCTCGTGGACGTCGCTTACGACGGAGTGCCCACCGGTGGCGCGCCTCAAATCGGGTCGATGTTCAGCCTGTGGCTGCTGCGTGCGGGGTTGTTCGGCCTCAACCACAGCATGTTCACCGCTTTCACGGGCGCTGCGCTCGGCCTGGCTCGTTCGCTCAAACGGCGCTGGGAGCGTGGCCTTGTGCCTGCTCTGGGCTTAGGCGTGGCGATGATCCTGCACGGGACGCACAATTACCTGTCGAGCGTGGTGGGCACACAGGCAAGCAACTCGACCGACGATGCCGCCGTGATAGCAGGCTGTTTGACTATCCTTGTCGCCGACTGGGGCGGCCTTGTGTTTATTGCGGTGGTGGCTTTCGTTTCCGGATTGCGTGAGACACAGGTGATACGCGATACTTTACTTGAAGAGGTAACCCTGGGGCGTTTTACGGGGGACGAATACATAACGCTTGTGTCGGGTTGGCGTCGGTGGACTCTGCGTTGGTCTGTGCTATTCTCGTCCGGGGTGCGCAAGTGGCGGCAGTTAGGTCACTTCTTCGACCTTGCGACCGAATTGGCCTTCCGCAAGCACAGGATGCACGACGGAGACCCTATCCAACAGGGCCTCTATGCCCGCGACATAGCTCAGCTTCGGCAGAAGATAGACGAGTTGAAAGTGGTAATACTGGCATGAGCGATCAGCCGCCAATCGAGATCATACGCTCTCCCAACCGCACCCGCACCGCCTCGGCGCGTATGGTCGGTGGGACCCTCGTGGTGCGTGTGCCCGAGGGTCTGCCCAGCTCGGAGGAGCGCAAGCTGGTCGAGAGCCTGACTCAGCGCGTGCTGCATAAGGTGCAGAAGGCTGAAGGGAAACTGCCCGACCTGGCACGCCGCGCCCGTGAGCTAAACCGCCTCTATTTCGGCGGCAAGCTGAAGCTGAGCGAGATTAAGTGGGTCACAAATCAGCACCACCGGTACGGCTCGTGCACCCCCTCTACAGCCACTATCCGCATATCAGACCGGGTGGCACGCATGCCCCTGTGGGTGCTTGACTACGTGCTTGTCCACGAATTGGCGCACCTGGTCGAAGCGAACCATTCTCGAGGGTTCTGGGCGCTCGTGGCGCGTTACCCACTGACCGAACGCGCTCGAGGCTACCTTATAGCGGTGGGCATGGAAAGCGAAGAAGGCCCGGAAGGAGATATGGAATGAGCAAGAGCGTTGTCATGAGCAGCCTGCACACCAAAGTGGGCGCGCTGGGGGTTGTTATTACGGAGGAGGGCCTTGGTCTGCTGCTTTTGCCCTCTCATGATCACAGCTTGTGCCATGATTGGGTGCGACGCTGGGAGCCGGATGCAACAGTTGTTGAGGTGGCGCACAGCAAGGACGATAGCCGTGTCAGTATGCTGGACGAGGAGCTAACAGGCTACTTCGATGGGAACGTGCACACTTTCAGGTTTCCGCTTGATCTGCGCGGCACACCGTTCCAGT
>DATINP010000268.1:0-18388 GCA_035474135.1 Chloroflexia bacterium
CGTGCTTCCAGATTCTTGAGCATAGCGTCAAGCTCTTCGTTCACCATTACGTCCGGCACATCTACAGTGGACTTCTCCACCAGTTTGCCTATAATCTCGTCTACCTGGGCCGACTCTGCGTTCTCTTCAGCGCGGCGAACCAGGTTGCGCTCAACCGCCTCGCGCAGTTCCGCCACCGTGTCATAGCTGAGTTTCTTGGCGAATTCATCATCTACTTCAGGCAAGGTCTGTGACTTTAGTTGGAGGGCCGTAACGTGGTAGGTAACATCCAGGCCGCGCAGGCTCTCCACAGGAAAGTCGTCGGGTAGAGTATCGGTGATATCCTTTTCCTCACCCACCTTCATGCCCTCAAGAGCAGCATTCACGACCTCAGGCACACCCGCGCGTGCCAGGCCCACAATAGTAGGGAAGTTGTCGCGGGCGGCAGATTCCAGAGGCCCTTCTGTGGTGAAGCCTTCCAGGTTGACATATACCATTTCGCCACTTTTGATGGGGCGGGATTCGGTCACTTCTTCCCAGGGTGCACCTTCTCTGCGAAGTTCCTCGATAACAGCATCGACATCGGTCTCGCCGATCTCGTGCGTCTCTTTTTCGACGCGGATATCGCTGTAATCGCCCAGTTCCACCTGGGGTGGTTGGACTACGATCACTTTTATCTGAACCGGGTCCATGTTGACGATCTCGACGTCGCTGACGTCCATCGCCGTGATGTCTTCGGCTTTGATAGCTTCCTGCACCTTGTCGGGGATCATGTTGCGCACGGCCCGCTCGGTGAGGGTTTCGAGGCCGACATAGCGCTCAAGAATATAGCGAGGGGCGCGCCCACGCCTGAAACCAGGTATATTGACCTGATTCACCATCTGCCTGTAAGCCCGCTCCATCGCGGTATTTACAGATTCAGGGTCGAGTTCGATTGTGAGGGCAATTTGTCTGCCCGGCATATCTTCACGTGTAACGTTCAAATTGTTTTTGCTCCCTTTAGTAGAGTCTACCTGGTATTATAACAGAAATAGGCCCATGTCGTCCGAAACAGTAGTTCACCCACGATGCGAATTGATCTTTGGGAGAAACAGGTCTAATATATGACCAGGCGCAAGTTGCAAGCCGATTGAGAGCCGATAAGGAGGCAGACATGAGCGATCACATAAGATCAGTTTCCTACAGGTGGGTAATAGCAATAGTGGCACTGGTTATGGTCTTCGGCATCGGGGCAGGAAACGGTGGCACCGTCACCAACGCCTCCACAATGAATACGGGCAAAAGCGCAACCCAGGCCACAACCGGCAATAGCGAAGCGCCCGGTGCTGACCCGGACAAACTCGCTACACAAAACCAGGCAGGCATGGGGCAGACGGGCACGAATGACGCCCCATCGGTGTCTTGTCCCAGCGGTCAGTGCTTCACAGACGTAAATTCCAGCAACACGTTCTATGCTTTCGTCAACAACATTTACCTGCAGGGTCTGGTAACAGGATACCCCTGCGACGGAGTCGGAGAACCATGCGACTCGGCAAACAGGCCTTACTACAGACCTGCCGCCCAGGTCAGCAGGGGGCAAATGTCCAAGTTCATAGACAACGCCCGGAACCTGGCCGGAATTAATATCGTGTCAGGCGCATTCCCAATAAGCTCGGTATCGGACCAACCCAACGGTGCCGGTATACAGGGCTTTGGCACTGTGCAGGACGGCACAGGCGTGCTCGGATCAGGATCAGGTACGGGTCCGGTTCGTAGTATATTCAACATGAATACAGGAGGATACTTCGTCGCGAACGGCGCAAACAATAGCGTGGGTGCCGTGCTTTACGGCGTGAACGACAACGCAACATGGATACAAAGCGATTCTGCTGTCTCTTATGCAGCATACATTGTCAACGCGAAGGGCGGCATAGGGGTGGGAGATCCGGGTAATGATCCCCAGAATCATGTGAGCATCAATGGACCATTGGTTGTAGGTGGCGGGTGCACAGGCTGCACATTGCTCACAATCATGCAGAACACCGGCGAGACCGACCTGCACCCCGGCCAGGTGGCCTCGATGAGCAGTGCGATCACAGGCCCTGCAATGGTAGGCGACCAGCCATTGGTGGGGGTTGATATCGCGCAGGGTGCGTACAATAGCGCGGTGGTGGGCGTAGTAGCACACAGGTGGGTTCCGGCTGATCCAAACGCGCCCGCAGGCACGATCCTGAACACAGGCTACTATGATTACGATGCCACGACAATCAAGCCGGGCGAGTACATGGGCGTCGCTACTACGGGCGCGTACAAAGAGGTGCAGGTGAGCGCCGCGAACGGCCCCATCCATGTGGGCGACCTGCTGGTTACGAGCGACACGGCAGGCGTGGCGATGAAGGCCACAGACAAGATGCAGGCAGTGGGCGCGACCCTCGGCAAGGCGATGGGCAACCTCGAGACAGGCACAGGAGTTGTGCCCGTGATGCTTACGCTGAAGTAGGCGAGTGATGCGTCATGCGTCATAAGACGGATCACGAAGATCACGAAGATTAAGAGGGCACGAAGGAATAAGAAAAGTTTGGTTGGTTATTAGGGAGCATCTGTGTGCTTTCCTAAAATGTACCCGAATGGACTACGCAAAGGCTGTCCTATTCTGGCCCGTCCACGTCATTAAGTTAATAGGACACATTCCACGCATGCCGCATGACGCATGACACACTACTCGCTTGTCCCTCCATGCCCACGGCGCGTATAATGGGGTTATTATCTGCTTTCGGGACTATTTAGATGAGGCGGGGATTGAGGGAAGGATGATAGAGAAGGCAAACAATAGTGTACAAGCGTCGCCTTCGGGCGATTTGCAGGCCGAGATCGTACAGGCGCTGGATATGGCGGTGCGTGAGCTTGGCTATCCAACCGATGGCCTCGACCTGGGCCTGAGACCGATCCCCTTACAGGGGGAATGGGGCTTCGGGTCGGCGGTCGCCTTCCAGTTGCGGCGGGTGGGCGCCCAGGGCAATCCGCCTGAGATCGCGGCCCGTGTAGCCGAGGCTGTACCCCAGTTGCCCCAGATCGGACGCGTGGAGGCCGTTAATGGTTATGTCAACTTCTACGTGGACAAGGACTGGTATGCCAACCGCGTAATCGGGCAGGTACTAACCCAGCAAGACAAATACGGGTCGTGGCCTCCTCGCGGCGAGCGTGTGATGGTGGAGTACGCCAACCTGAACACGCACAAGACCATGCATGTGGGCCACCTGCGCAACGTCGTGCTGGGTCAGGCCATTTATAACATCCTGGGCAGCGCGGGGTTCGACACCGTGGGTGCAACCTACATAGGCGACATAGGCCTGCATGTAATGCGCACGCTCTGGTGCTACCGCAAGTTCTACGACGGGCAGGAGCCGGACACCGATAGGGGCGTGTGGCTCGAGCGTGTGTACGTAGAGGCGACCGCGCGCCAGGAATATCGCACCGACATCGTGAAGGCCATTGGTGAAGCCGCGAAAGCAAATCCTGCGATAGCGGCGCACCTGACCGCCGTCTTGCAGGCTATGGCCCAGATGAACCCGCAAGACGCAGAAGTCGCAGAGGCTATAGCCCAGGGCTTGGTAAGCAAAGAAGGTCCCGACTGGAAGCGGGCGCTCGCCGACAAGGACTACATTGTCTTCAACCTGTGGGACGCGCTCGGACAACTGCTCGTAGGACAAAGTTCGACCCTGGACGCAACCAACAGCGATGGTGGCAGCATCGAGGGTCAGGGCAACAACGCGCTGTGGGACGAGTTGCGCGCAGATTACAATCGCCTGGACGCTCACCGCGAGTGGTGGGACGACGTGCCCGCCTGGAACGCCGAAATCAAGCAGATGTTCGCCGATTGGGACGCGCACGACCCTGAGCTACTAGCTCTCTGGGAACGAACGCGCAAGTGGAGCCTCGACTTCCTGGAGCGAGTGTTTACTGACCTGGGCGTGAGCTTCGATGCGTGGTTCTTCGAGAGCGAAGTGGAAGAGCCAGGCAAGAAAGTGGTGGATGAACTTATAGAGCGGGGGATTGCGGAGGACCACAGAGCTACCGGGGAGACCGTGATCGTGCGGGTAGACGATAAATTGCGGGCCGACCCTGAACTGTCGAAGAAATACGAGAAAGAGTTGTGGAAGATAAACAAAGACGGCACGCGCACACCTAAGGACGCATGGCGAGTGCTTGTGGTGTTGCGGTCGGATGGAACGTCACTTTATGCCACCAAAGACCTCGAACTAGCGCGGCGCAAGTTCAACGACTGGCACGTTGACCGCTCGATCTACGTGATAGACAGCAGGCAATCGCTCTACTTCCAGCAAGTGTTCAGGGTACTTGAGCTTTGGGGCTTCAGACAAGCCGACAAAGCCTTCCAACTGGCCTACGAGATGGTGAACACCCCGGAGGGTGCCATTTCGTCGCGCAAGGGGGGAGCGCCGCAATACGAGGACCTGGAGCGCGAGGCACGGGCACGGGCGCGCGCGGTCGTGGACGCGAAAGAGGCGGAGCAGCCCCGCGACCTGACCGAGACTCAAAAGGACGACATAGCCCGCGCCGTGGCCTACGGCGCGCTCAAAATGGGCATGCTCGACAAGGATAACAACAAGGTGATCACGTTCGTGTGGGAGCAGGCACTCAACCCCGAAAGCCAGTCTGCCACATATGTGCAGTATTCGCATGCGCGGGCCACCCGTGTGCTGGAGAAGGCCCCCGCGGAGTTGCTACCGAAGCCGGGAGAGCATTACGACTTTACTAACCCCACCCTACAAGAAACCAATCTGCTCGAGCAAATTGCCAAACTGCCTGAGGAAGTGGCGCGGGCGGCTGAGATGTATAAGCCGGTGGTAATCGCTACTTACTGCTTTGAGTTGGCCGATGCGTTCAACAACTTTTATCATCACTGCCGAATCCTGAATGCGGATTCTGAAGGTCAGGTGAAGGCAAGGCTGGCGCTGACTGCGGCGGCGCGATATACGCTAGCGAACGCGCTAGGCCTGCTGGGTATCACAGCGCCGGGCATAATGTGATCGTGACCTCTATGGCTTATTCCACAACGAAGTGGGAGCAACCACAGTGAATATAACTTCAGAATACGGGCGCCTGCGCGAGGCGATAATGCACCGGCCGGGCCGTGAACTGGCGCGCATGACCCCCTCCACGCGCGACTACTTCCTCTTTGACGACCTGCTATTTGATGAGCACGCTCAACAGGAGCACGACTGGCTGGTGGACCTGTTGCAGAACCATCTGGGCGTGAAAGTCCATCTGTTCGAGTCCCTGCTGACCGAGGCGCTGGCTAACGCAGGCGGCGAGGAGCGCGACAGACTGATCACGCAGGTGAGGAGACTAGAGCAGGACATGCCCCCCGTAGAACAGCGCGTGGGGCAACTTGAGGTGATGGTGCGGTGGTTTCAGGGGCAGGGATGGCCCCAGTATACCAGCGACCCCGAAGGCGAGCCGCATGCAGCCGCGCCGGGATCTCTGCCCGGCTCGCTCGCCCGGATGGTGTCGCGCGATCGCCAGGCAAGCCAGGTTGCGACGGCTTCGGACGATGCTGATGCACACGCCTACTTGCAGCAACGGCTAACACGGTGGTGCGCAGAAGGCAACTTCGAGTCGCTCGCCGAGGAGCTAATAGAGGGCATAGAGTCTAACGTTGGAGGTGTGTCGCCTACCCAGAGGCCCGGACCGAAGGACAAAGGAAAAGAGGTCGTAGAGGGTGAAGACGCCGATGCCCTGCGACAGTTCGTGGAGGGTGTGCTTTTCTACCTGACCCCCGTGCCCAACATGATGTTCACCCACGATATCGGCACGATGGTCGGCGATAAGCTACTACTGAGTAGGATGGCAGCGCCGGGCCGCGCACGCGAGCCTCTACTGCTCGATTTTGTGTACAGACACCATCCCCTGTTCAAGGACGTGGCACGCTGGACCTGGGCCGATGCGCGCGTTATGGACCCCGCGTGGCCCATCGCGGCTTCTCCTCTGTTGCACCTGGAGGGCGGCAACGTCTTGCAGATACGAGATGACCTGGTTGTGCTGGGCGTGAACGGGCGCACGAGCATGGAGGCAGTGCAGAGGATCGCCGATGGCTGGCGAGATTACGCCGTAGAGAAAGGGCACAAGATTACGCTGTATATCCTGCGCTTGCCTGCCGGGTTCAACCACCTCGACAGCGTACTGGGGCTGATCAGCCCGACTGAGTGCGTAGTCTATCCTCCCGTGTTCGAGGCGTATGGGCCTGCGTCGGTGGACGTCGTACGTGCCGAACTGGATGCCGGGCCTGTGCGCCCTCAGCGTTCCGCCGACTTTTTTTCCAGCCTGCGCAACGATGGCGTGGAGCTAGAGCCGATACCATGTGGCGGGCAAGACCCCATTGACCAACAGCGCGAGCAGTGGTTCAGCGCGGCCAATCTACTGGCAGTGGGGCCGGGCAAGGTGATCATCTACAGGTCGTCCGAGCGCACGATTGCCGAACTTGAGAAGCGCGGCTACCGCGTGGTGGACGTGAACGACGTGAGGACAGGCGCGGCCTCGGTCAGCCTGGACGATAACGAGAAATGGGTGCTAAAGGTGAAAGGATCGGAGCTATCGAGGGGGCACGGCGGCCCGCGCTCGCTGGTGCTGCCATTGATGAGGGATAGGTAGAGGCTAGGCGAGACCGCCCGGCGACTGAAGTCGCGGGCTACGTTTACGAAGTCCGCCTTCGCGGACTATGATGATATGGAATGGTGGTGAGTATGGTGTTGTTTGTATGAGGATGGGGAAATGAGCGGACCGTATACGCAGTTGTTTGTGCATTGCGTATGGGCGACATGGGATCGGTTGCCTTTAATAACCCCAGCGTTTGAGGCGCAGATATACGCTTCGATTGGAGACAAGTGTGCAAAACTGGGTTGCGAGACGTTGGCGATTGGTGGGATCGAGGATCACGTACATTTGCTGGTAGAATTACCCGCAACTTTGGCAGTGGCGCAGTTGTTGAAGGAAACGAAGGGGGCATCATCTCATCTTATGACGCACGTATTGCGACCAGATGTGTTCTTCAGGTGGCAGGGTTCCTACGGTGTATTTACGGTCTCGAAGGACCGCGTGCCAACTGTACAGCAGTATATAAAGAGACAGAAAATACATCATGCAGATAATAGCCTTATTGTCGATTGGGAAACGTGGGTTGATTAAGATGCCAAGGAGTAGGTGAAGGCCATTGAACTGAGTCGTGGAGACCGCCCGGCGACTGAAGTCGCGGGCTACATAATACAAAGTCCGCCTTTGCAGACTAGTGGTTCGAGATGAGATTACTTCAAAAGATATATCTAAGTGTATCCAGTCCGCGCAGGCGGACTTCGTAAACGTAGCCCGCGACTTCAGTCGCCGGGCGGTCTCGACCCAAAGACAGTCTCTCCGAGCCAAACTAAGAAACTATGCTAAACGTAACCTCTGAAATAGGCACACTAAAGCGCGTGGTGGTGCACACCCCCGGCCAGGAAATCCGGCGCATGACGCCCGCTCTGCGGCACGATCTGCTGTTCGATGATATCATCTATCTGGACCTGGCGCGGCACGAACACGAGGCATTCAAGCGCATCCTCTCGGTGATCGTGCCGCCCGAGGACGTGCTCGACTCGGCAGATATGTTGCGCGAAGTGCTGGAGGACGACGCGGCGCGGCACTCGCTCTTGAGCAGCGTATGCAGGCTACAGGGTGGCTCTGAGGCCAAACGCGACGCCCTGTGGAACTCACTGCGCGACGAGGATCCTCTCAAGCTGGCGCACTGGTTCATCGAGGGGAAACTCAATCCCGACCGCCGCACCGACCTTAGCTCTTACCTATCCGATATGCCCTACAGCCTGCCTCCCATCCCCAACCTCATGTTCATGCGCGACCCCTGCGCGGTAGTCAACGACGGGCTGGTGGTGGGACACATGAAGTACCCGGCGCGCCAACGCGAATCGCTCTTGATGCGCCACGTTTACAGGTCGCACGCCTCTATTGTGGGCAACGGTGATGCGTCCCCGCCTATGTGGTTCGACAAATTGTCGCCCTACAACCTCTCGAACCCCCGGCCGGAAGACGCCGAGTCCACCATCGAAGGTGGCGACATTCTGGTCATACGGCCCGACATCCTTCTGGTGGGGGTGTCCGAGCGCACGAGTCCGCAGGCGCTGGACGACCTCGCCAGGGGGCTTGCCGCACAGAACAGCCCTGTGCGCACAATCTACGCCGTGATCATGCCCCGCCAACGCTCGACCATGCACCTCGACACGATCTTCACCATGCTGTCGCACGACGACCTTCTGGTTTACCCGCCCCTCATCATGCCGGGCGGCGGCGAGCAGGTGGGCATCGTGCGGGTCAACATCAACCCCGATGGGACGACACATCTAACCCCGGTGCGCCAGTCGCTGGTGGCATGCCTGGAGGACGAACTAGAGAGGCCGCTTAATCCGATCTTTTGCGGGGGCACCAGCAGGCTATACCAGGAGCGGGAACAGTGGACCGACGGCGCCAACGCCTTCGCCCTGCGCCCCGGCTTGATTGTGGGCTACGAGCGCAACGAGCAAACCTACAAGGCGCTCGAAGAAGCAGGCTACCAGGTGATCCAGGAAGGCGACATTGTGCGCTGGCAGGTCGAGGCGGGAAGCGAGCGCGAGTGGGTGGTGAACACTCCCCTGGTAGAGGAGATCAGGGCACACCCGGAACGCAAGTACGCGATAAAGATCAGCGGCCTCGAGCTATCACGAGCCAGGGGCGGCGCAAGGTGCATGACGATGCCCCTCGTACGCGAGGATGTGGTGTGGTGAGCGGCCTGTTCTCGGGCTTCCGCCGCCTTAAGCGGGCCACACAACTGAATGCTCTGGTCGACCACATCTTCTCCACGGAGCCGCCTCCCGCCGACGCGCGTATCTCCTACGGGGATGATCCCCTGCAATTCGCAGATTTGCGCTTGCCTGAGGGCGCTGGGCCTCACCCTGTGGTGGTAGTCCTGCATGGGGGTTTCTGGCGGTCGAAGTACACGCTGGAGCATATTGGGCATCTGTGCGCTGCGCTGACCGCGCAGGGAGTTGCTACCTGGAATATAGAGTACCGCCGCATAGGGGACGAGGGCGGAGGCTGGCCGAATACCATGTTTGATGCGGGGCTGGGAACCGATTATCTGCGTAAGATCGCAGAGGAGTACAACCTTGACCTGAGCAGAGTGGTCATAGCTGGACACTCAGCAGGCGGTCACCTGGCCGCGTGGGTAGCAGGGCGGCATCGCTTGCCAGAGAGCGACGAACTGTTTACGTCGTCGCCTCTTCCCCTGGTGGGGTGTGTACCCCTGGCGGGCGTGGTTGATCTGAAGATGTGCTGGAGTATGCGACTAAGTGACGGAATAGTAGAAGGGCTGCTGGGTGGTTCGCCCGTTGACGTACCAGCAAGGTACGAATCGGCATCTCCTGCCGCCCTACTGCCTTTGGGCGTGAAGCAGGTATTGGTGCACGGCACAGACGACACCAATGTGCCGTTTAAGATCAGCCAGTCCTATGTAAAGCGCGCCGCTGCGTTGGGCGACGACGCCATGCTGGTCACGCTAAAGGACACGGGACATTTCGAGCTAATAGACCCGCAGTCGAGCGAGTGGCCCACGGTGCGGGACGCGATTCTAGGGTTGGTTCGAGGCGGGTAGGCTTATTCAGCCGTGCTATTGGACGCACGGTTCTGCGCCCTGATCAACTTGCCTATCGCCTTACGAGCCAGATCATGGAAGTCGGTGGGGCCGGGTGACCTCTCCAATCTCAGTACCTGCTTGTAAAGCTCTATCGCCTTCTCGCTATCGCCCCTGGCTTCGTAGGCGGTTGCCAGAATAAAGGGCGCGAATTCCTTGCCTGGCTGCAGGTCTACCATGGCCTGATATTGCTCGATGGCCTTATCGTAGTCTTTGCGATCCATCCAGACTGAGCCGAGGTTCAGGTGGGCCTCGTACGAATCCGGCTTGACTTCGAGCAGTCTGTTCATTATGCGCTCAGCGCGGTCAATATCTCTGCCCATCAATACCGCTGTGCCCAGCGTGAGGAGAATTTCCGGGTCGTCGGGTCTCCACGCCAGCAGTTCCAGCGCATTCTCTTCTGCCGTGCCCCATTGTTGTGCTTGCAGAGCGGCCTGCATCTCCTGCTTCGTTTTTTCCAGTTCGTCATCCCCCGGCGTTGGAAAGGCCTTCCGAAAATGCGAGGCGATTCGGTCTGCCGCGATGGTGGGGGCATCCACTTGCAATTCGATGTAAGAGCGATTGCCCTTGTCCCACCTGGTCTCGTAGCGAATTAGCGCGCTGTGCCCGTTGGGCAGGCCGAAGGTGGAGACCTCCAGGCTTCTCTGCGTGATCCCGTTGGTGTCGGGGTCGTGCTGTTCGCGCACTTTGGCTTGGACACCCGAATCAGCGCCGTACCTGGCGTTGTAGACACGGACGTGCGGATCGGGGTCCTTGTCATCGAGTTCCGTGACGTTTGTAGCGTCAAGCACAAAGTTGGGCTTGAGCATGCCCGCATACTCGACCACCGAAGTAAAAACACGCTCGTCGCTGGGATCGGTGAGGGCGTAAGGCTCGATCCGCACCGTTCGTGTGGGCATTTATTCAGTCTCCTTACAAAAGGTGGCTATTGAGCATATCGCGCAGGGTTGCGCGGAAGGCCTCTATTGTCTGTTCGAGGTCGACCTCCGTGTGCGCGGTGGACATGATACCCGATTTGCCTGACATCAGGTCCACGCCGCGCTGCATCATGCCCGACTGGAGAGCGGCTTTGACCGCGGGCTTGTTCGACTCGCGCAGGGTGCCGGGGTCAACGCTGAGTCTATCGAGCGTGCCGTCGGGGTTGGCCTTCGCACCTCGGCCCAGCAGGACGTGCCAGATGGGGCCGTCGCCGTACACGCAACTGCCCTCTATGCCCAGGTCGGCGATTACCTGATTGAGCGCGATGATTAACTTGCGGCCCATATTCTCGATGTACTCTTGCGGCGTGCCTGTGGCGGCTGCCTTGAGCATGGCTATCCCCGCGGCAGCGCTGAGCGGATTGGCGTTGAAGGTGCCGGGGTGGTTGATGCGGTGGTAGCGGTTCCATTGGGCATCACCGGGGCGGAACTCGAGTGCGTGCATCACGTCAACCCGGCCCACGACGGCACCGCCGGGGAGACCCCCCGCGACGATCTTGGCGAGGGTGGTTATGTCAGGAGTAATGCCTGTTTGCGCCTGCACGCCACCCGGCGAGTAGCGGAAGCAGGTGACGATCTCGTCGAAGATCACGAGCGCGCCGTGCTTATGCGCGATCTCGACCAGCCCTGCCAGGAAGCCGTCGGGGAGGGGGATCGTGCCGTAGCCCGCGCCCGTGGGTTCGATAATCACACAGGCTATCTGATCGTGGTGCTGCTCGAAAAGGCGGCTGACCTCGCCGAGGTCGGTGGGCGCAACGACCACGTTTTCAAGGAGAGAACCAGGTACCCCCACGGACGAAGGGACGTCGAACGGAGCCTGGAAGCCGGCCGTCATAGCGTCATACCAGCCGTGAAAGTGACCCTGGAACTTGAGGAACCTGGGGCGGTCGGTGCAGGCGCGGGCGAGGCGCACGGCCAGCATTACGGCCTCGGTGCCCGACGCTGTGAAGCTGACCCGCTCGGCAGAGGGCACCAACCTCTGGATGATCTCGGCCCATTCGACTTCGAGCGGTGTGCCGCCCCCGAAGTGTGTTCCCAGACCCATCTGCTTTTCCACTGCCTCTACTATAGAGGAATGTCCGTGCCCGAGCAGGAGTGCCCCGTGCCCCATCCAGTAGTCTATATATTCGTTGCCGTCCACATCCCACTTGTGCGACCCTTTGGCTCTGCTGTAGTAGGTTGGCTCGATATTGCCGAAGTAGCGGTTGTCGTGCGTTACGCCGCTTGGGAAGACCTTCAGGGCGCGCTCAAATAGCTCGTGTGAGTGTGAGGCCATGGCTTATAGCATACTTTCGATAAATTGCTTGGTTCCATCAGGCCCACTCAGCCGAAGCGTTATGGGGCCCGTGTTTGGAGCAAAGATTAGCTCGAACAGAAAGAAACGGCAGCACTGGCGTTCGGCTTTCACGAATTGCAGCAAACGGTCCGCCCACTCATCGGTGCCGGGAAAGGCGAACTCGTACCCATCTTGCAACTCTGTTTTGTGCGTAGCGCCTGACCATATGTCGCCGGCTACTTCTTCTTTGCGCCGGACCAATTGTGCGTCGGTTAGCGCACAGGCGATTGGCGAATTGTTCTCGCTTAGTTCGTTCATCAGATGCGCTCCTGCGTGGGTGCGGTCAGTTCGTTTTCGACATTGCCTGTGTTGCGAGTGAGGGCGACAGGTTCGAGCAGAAGGATGTGCGCCTCTTCCTCGGCGACGGGCTTGTGCTCCACACCTCTCGGCACGATGAAGAATTCGCCCTCACGCAAAAGTATATCACGGTCGCGTATCTTGATCGTGAGCGCGCCGTGAAGCACAAGAAATAGCTCGTCTTCGTCTGCATGATGGTGCCACGTGAACTCGCCCTGCACCTTTACCAGCTTTATATGCTGGCCGTTTAGTTCGCCCACTATTTTAGGGGACCAATATTCGGTAAAGAGCGACAGCTTTTCTTGCAGGTTTACTTTGTTCACGGCTTGCTTCTCCATTCTGCATGTAGTCTGCCTGCCAGCGATGCGAGAGTGCCGGCAACGCCCGCAGGGTCGACGAGCATCTGGAAATGATAGCCCTGAAGCTCTTCGTAGGGCCATCCGTTCTTGCGCGCCGCCTTCGATGCCGACTCGTAGGCGACCGAGCTTGCAAAGCGGAGGTAGGCACAGGGAGCATCCGGCCAGTGTCGCGGCACGGGTACAGGTTCCTTATAGACCCTGAGCGGCATAGGCTGTAGCTCGCTCTTGAACCTGTGCCTCACGTCCTCATCCGGTAAGACCCTTTCCAGCACTTCGTCCGGCCAAAAAGGAAGGGGGATGTAGCCCTTCCTGGCTCTTTGGCGGAATATCTTGGCGTCCTTCTTCGCGAAGTGGTCGAGGCCACTGGCATTATCACGGGGCAGATCGGAGTCTACGAATACATAGCCATCGAGCTTGGGGAGAGCCGCGCCCGCATAAGGGAGAAGTCTACCCGCGCCACTGTGTCCCACCAGGATGGCGGCCCCTCTTCCCACGAGGCCCTCATAAGCGCTCAAGATAGAGTCGCGGTGCTGGTCCAGGTAGCTCATGCTGCTTTGGGCATCGTTGGTGAGGTGTGGAACGGCCACGATGTGTCCTTCGCGCCGCAATTCCTGGGCGACAGGTTCCCATGTATATGGGCCCACTAGAGGGCTATGGACGAGAATGAAGGTGGACATTGGTAATGGGTGATACGTGATGCGTCATGTGCCCTGTACTATCTTAATGACGTAAGGAGGGCAAGGCGGGACAGGTTTCTCGTAATCCTTTCGGGTACATTGCAGAGGACGCATGACGTTCCCCGAATTGCGCGGTACAGGTTAGTATATCACTTGTGCCGGGTTGATTGGAATCAATAGGGCGGGTGCTGGACCCGCCCCTAACTGTACAATATTTGGTTGTGCTCTATTGTAACCTAAACTAGCGCTTCAGCAATCCTAGCAGACCGCGCAACACGAGGAGGGCCGCCACTCCCGCAATCGAGAAGAGAGCGTAACCGCGCCATGTCGGCGGTGCTTCCACCACCTCGCCCGTGGGTGGGACATAGCTTCTCATGCGCCACCAGAGGCGTAGAAGCTCGGTGAAGGCGCGGAATACCACCTTCAGGCTAGCGCCCGACTGCTCGCCTTCAAGACGGGCGTAGTGGTTCACACCTACCTGGTAGATAGAGCTACCTTTGGTACGGGCTTTTGCCAGTATCTCGGTGTTGATTAGCGCGCCCGGCGATTCAAGGTCAATATCTTTCAGGACACCGGCGTGCATGATCTTGAAGGCACAATCAATATCGCGAACCTGGATATCGAACATATAGCGCACAGCCATCCCGAATATGGCGGCATTGAGCAGACGATGGGTTGGGTCGTTGCGCTTGATACGGTAGCCCGCCACGATGTCATGGTCCTCAACATAGGGCGTGAGGTTGTGTATATCGTTGATATCGAACTGACGGTCCGAGTCCATGAACATAATGTAGTCGCCCGTGGCTGCATTGAAGCCGCTCGTGAGGGCTGCTCCATAGCCGCGATTGATGGGGTGGTTCACGACGAGCACATGGGGGTTCTCAATCGCCAGATTCTGAGCGATCTCAAGCGTGCGGTCCTTCGAGCCGTCGTTTACAACCACGATCTCATAGTCGGTAAATGCGGAGGGAAGCACGTGCGCGGCTTCCTCGACTACGGCCCGGATGTTGGGTTCTTCGTTGTGGGCAGGCAAGACAAGCGATAGCTTGCCGTTTACCCTGCTGTCGGTGTTGATCAAGATGTTGCTCGTTTTAGCGCGTTCTAGCGTCTGGGCCACATTGCCTCCATCTGGGTTCGTTATATTTGAACATACCTTCCTTAAGTTTATCGTAAAGACGAATGGATAGTCAAGAGCCAGATGGGTGAGCAAGCTAATTCTTAATGCTTATTCTTGATCCGTTCTTCCCAACAGTGCGTAACCAGACGTATTTTGATGCTAGACCCGATCTTTGTTCAACCACTCTTTAGGATTCCACTCTGCATCCCTGCATCCGAGTGGTCCCAGTTGAATAAATGGCTCCTCAGATTGCACGAAGATAAACAGCTTACGTCCTTCTATCAGGAAATACCAGGTATTCCTCGCAAAAACGTCTAATACAAGATGAGCAAGCTCAAAATCATTGCGAGCGAAGACATCATAGTGCAGTAGAACCACCACTACACCGCTGTTTGCAGGCACATCAAGATCGCTCAAACAGTCATTTAGCGCAGCAAGATTTCTACCATAGTAGTCCGGAAACTTAAGGCCCTGTGCTATGGCAGTGTGAAAATCAGCATCGGTCTGCCAGGGCGCGGCATCCAAAGTATGGACCAGGTACTGGTGCCCTCGAAACCATTCAACGGCCTCATCCAACACAGCCTGTTTGCGGAACAAGGTTATCGAGCCATTCAGCATAAGCCTGTATTCGAAATTATCGGGAGGGTATTTCCACTCATCAGCATCATCAGATTGCATCTTGCTTACTCCTGCAATTTTTTCTAAATTACAGCATATCCTCGCTGAGTGCATTCTTGATCCAGTTGATGGTGGATCTGTTGCCTTCCAGCGCGATACTAACCAGGTCTATACGCCAGGACACCATTTCGGGGTCGAGGTCGTGCGCCTGCATGTAGGCATATGCCGCGGCAACCATGCTGGCAGCCTTGCGAGCCGAGACAGACTCTTCGGCCAGTCCCAACCTGCCGTGGCGCGTGCGCACCTCCACGAAGGCCAGGGTTGGTTCACCGCCATCCTGCGTGGGACACTCAATTATTATGTCAACTTCACCGGGATGGGCGTGCCAGTTGCGGGCGAGGATAGTGCAACCCTGGCCCGCAAGATAGCCAGCGGCGCGGTCCTCTCCCTTTTGGCCCGTGATGCCGCTTGCGCCGAGAGGTTTCTTCTCGCGCTCAGGCGACAATCATCTGCTCCTCGACCTCTTGCTCAACGGCCTCGGGCGCAGCAAATTGACCCATGATGGCAGCGCGGATGGGTGCGAAAGACCTGCGGTGGATCGGAGCGACACCGAGACGCTCAATAGAAGCGCTGTGGTACCGTGTGCCATAGCCTTTGTGCTGTGAGAAGCCCCAGCCGGGGTGGCCCGCGTCCATATCGCGCATAATGTGGTCGCGCGTAACCTTGGCTACGATAGAGGCCGCGGCGATGGATATACAGGCAGAGTCGCCCCTGATAATAGCTTTCTGGGGAAGTCGCACGGAAGGTAGCTTGAACGCGTCGAGCAAAAGGTGGTCGGGTTGGAGGGACATAGATCGCAAGGCTCGCACCCATGCGAGCCTGTTAGCAGGGCCGATGCCAATCACGTCAATCAGCGGGGCTGAGACAATACCCACGCCGACCGCCAGTGCGGCCTCGTGCACCAACACGAGCAGACGCTCGCGCGTTGCGGCTGTGAGCATCTTGCTATCGCGCAGTTCGGCCAACCCGGCCGCCAGTTCCGACGTGCTATCCACCGTGTCCGGGTGAGGGAGGATCACCGCTCCCGCCACCAACGGCCCAGCCCAGGCTCCGCGCCCCGCCTCATCCACTCCTGCGATCAGGTGATGGCCTTTGCCATAAAGCTCGCGCTCGAAGTTCCAGGTGGGGAAGATTGGGTGCCCGTTTGCCTTGTCCATAGGGTTATTTTAGCACAAGTCAAAGGCAGGATGCGTTATTCGCCAGCCCATACGAAGCATTCGTAATACGACTTACCGGTTCGCTCGATTCCTCCGTACCCTGCCGAGCAGGCGCATAACACGACCCGATTCAAGCCGCTGTATGTGGCGTTCCAGGCGCTTGATATGGGCGTTCTTCGCCTGTATCTCCGCCCATTGCTCTGCCACTCGCTGCGAGTAGTCCGCCTCGTCAAGGAGCGTGCCTTGCCGCCCTTCCGGTATCGTGGCGAATGTAGGATCGAGAATGGACATGGCATCAAAGGCCTTCTGTCCCTCGTCGCCTACCGTCTCAGACTTGCGGAACGGGACGACCTTCTGAAAGTAGTCATCAATGGCGCCGAACTGGTGACGTCCTTCCTGTTTGGCCCACAGCAAGATGTTGTTGATTGTACCCAGATTGAACAGGTTGGGGAACCGCTGCTTTAGCTCCGGCTCCAGTTCGTATATGTCCTGGATCACCTGCGGAACAACGTCCGATGTACCCGGCAGAGCCTTCCTGCCGAAATAGAACACCCCTGCCGCGACGTTGAGCGCCGCCTGTTCGGTGAAGAGGGCATCGTAGTCTCTCAGAGGTTGGTCCAGGACTTTCTGAAGCAACTTCTTGTACGCTTCTACTTCCGGATCGGGGCTGGGGCCAATGTTACTCAGGTAGGTGAGGAGCACCATAAGGAGCGCGAAGGACGGCATCTGATAAGGAGCAACGCCCGTACGCAGCTTCTCAAATTGGCTGAAAGCCTGCTCCAGTCCCTGCTCACTCGCATTGAAATAGTGGTGTGGGTAGCCATGATAGGCGAACACGAAATTGCAGTCGCCATACACGTACCCGCCGTTACGCAGTACGTCGAAGGTCTCCTGTGCGGCCAGAAAGGGGTTGCGAAGGTGTTCGATAACCGCCAGCGAAAAGACGAAGCTGAACGTGTCGGGGCGGAATGGGAGAGCGTGCGCATCGGCCACTACGTCCACGTAGGGGGTGAGGGTCACATCCATACGTATAACATTAGGCAAATCGAGCGTCATATTGCCGGCACCTATCTCCAGTATGATAGCGTCGGGCGTGAGCGATTGCATAACGAGGCGAGGAACCCAGGGGCCATAGTCCTCACGCACCAGGAGTTGGTGCTGGTATTCGGTAGCGGGAACAGAACCGTCAGGCAGCAGCACAGGTATACCATTGACTATCGGGTAGACCCGGTTGCACGCCTGGCAAGTCAGGCTATCCGGGCCTCGTGTCAGATCGCTTTTGCAGACGGGACATACCAGAATACTGTACAGATCCATATTTCCTCCATTGGAATCAAAGAGGCCGCAGGAACATTATATTCTTGCGGCCTCTTGCACACAAAGCTGAGTGTGATATCAGGCTTACTCTTCGGTATCTTCTGCTTCTGGAGCGACAGTTGACTCAGCAACAGGAGCAGTAGTAGCCTGTACAGCGCCTTTGGTCTTGGCCTCCGGGCGATAACGGCGCTCCTTGATGCGAGCAGCCTTGCCTGTAAGCCCGCGCAGATAGTAAAGCTGTGCGCGGCGCACAACACCACGTCGGGTGGCTTCGATCTTGTCGATGCGGGGAGAATGCAGTAGGAAGGTACGCTCCACTCCTATACCGTGGGCAGCTACGCGGCGCACGGTGAAGTTAGCATTGATACCACCACTGCGGCGGCGCATGACAACACCCTCGAAAACCTGGATACGTTCGCGGCTTCCCTCGACTACCCTTACGCTCACACGCACGGTGTCGCCAACGCTGAACTCTGGGGTGGACGTCTTCAACATAGAGGACGTAATGGCATTTATTGCCTGGGTGGGTTTCATTCTTCCGGCTCTCCTATGCTATACACTTTTGGATGCACCTCATTTTAAGGCGCGAAGACAATTATAACACAAGCATCACTCTAAAACAACCTCGCCACGAGCCGAAAGCCACCAGACAAGGCCAATAAGCGTGGTGGCGAAAGCGGCTACTGTGAGCAGGGACGCGCGGGCCACGGTGTCCGGTTGATCGTTGGCAGCGTACTGGATTGCCCCTATCACAGGCGCGAACAGAGGAGGAATGCGCGCCATGA
>DATINP010000269.1:0-10627 GCA_035474135.1 Chloroflexia bacterium
TGTCATCAACTGCCCGCCACACCAGCCACGCCAGCACGAAGAAGAGAGCCGTGAAGGCCAGGTCGTTGATCGGGAAGAGGATCGTGTTGAAGAAGTAGGGGTGGAGCAGCGTGAGCATGCCCGCAACCAGGCCGGCTCGCCTGTCCCAGAGCCGCGACCCCACATAGAACACGGCCCAGGCCAGCGCGAGCAGTATCAGCAGATTAGGCAGCTTGGCAGCCCAGGTTTCCGGGCCGAACAGCATGAAGAAGGGCGCGATCAAAAGCGGTTGGAGCAGTGGCCACGTGTCGGCTGGGTGGGTTAGCTGGGGGCGGTCGGTATAGAACTGCGCTGTGTAGTCGACAGTCAAACCGTGCCCTTCGACCAGGCTGCGCGCTATGTTCGCGTTCTCGGCATAGTCGGCGTGCCCGATCCATGCCACCTGCGGGATCGCCCACAGCGCGACCCCGCCGAACACCAGCGTTGCAACCAGCATGGCACCCCAGGCCCAATCGGGCCTGAAGCGCTCCCGTCCAGCCTTCGTACCATCTAAGCTGAAAGCAAGCAAGCGCTCGCGAAGTCTCCCGAAGACCACCCAGGCGCGTGCTGCCTGCTTACGCTGCCAGACTACAAGCCCAACCAGGCCTATCACCACGGCCACGAAAGGGAAGTACACAGCTGGGTAAAGAATATGGCCCCAGAATACCAGGAGAGTTGTCCCCACGCTGAGCACAAGCGTGCCCACGTCGCGCACAATCGGTTTGAGTGGTGTGAGCAGGCCCGCTACGCCCTCGACGAACACGACCAGCCACAGGATAACGAATAAGGGCGGGACATTCGAGCCATCCCCCTGCGACAATGTCACTGCATCCAGCTTGAAACCGAGCGTGCGATTGTCGCCCGCCGGTCGGAACCTAGTTGACATAATGTTGAGGGGATGATGGGAGGAGAGGTTACCCGCTGTGGGTATGTCGAAGGTATACTCTCGTAGGGTGTCGGTAAGCGTAACTACGGAAGGGGAGAGAGCCACATCGTCAAGCGATACCGACATGGTGATGGGTTGCCCGGAGTCGGCCAGGTGCGGCCCTTGCGCCCGGATTGTTATTGACGCCGGAGGTGCGCTGCCTGCGCCCGTGAACGCGACCGTAGCCGCGCCCTTGGTCCATCTGTAGCGGAAGTCTATGTCGGGCTCGTCGGCGTAAAAGCCCGTAAGGAACGGCCCATCGCCCGGCGAGCCCACGTCGAGAGTAAGAAGGCGCTTGCTGTTGTAGGCCAGTATGAGAAGGATCACACACGCGAGGAGCGCGGCTACAGGCGCGATCAGGTTGCGATACTTCGACCCGGCTCTCTTCCCACCCTCCCTCATTGCTGCGGCTCCTGCCCCGGCGCCCACTGCATGTCAATCGTGGTCATGCCGGGTGGGAGTGTTGCCAGCACGATCTGGCGCGAAGGTCCCGCGAACCGGCCCGGCTCGCTCAGGGTAGTGCTGTCGGGAGCGGGGTGCGACACCGATTGCACAGTGCTTTGCTCGTCGTGTGCTGTGCTCGCGTCGCCGGGCAAGGTCAGAGTCACGCCCTGAAGTGTTGTGGCGGAGTCGTTCCGCACTAGAATCTGCCAGCCACCTCCTGAGCGTTGCAGGCTTGCAGTGACGTTTGTTACGTCGCGCTGGTACGCCGTTATATTTGCGATAGTGTTGATCCACAGGACCCCGTTATTGCGGGCGAGTGCTGCGTCCTGTACCACGGCCTGCCATGCGGTTCGCACATCGGCCAGATCTGGGTCGTTGCCCAACTGTTCAGGGTGCTGCCAGAATGAAGTTGTACCATGCCGCGCCAGCGTCTGCTGTATAACGTCCATCCCTTGTGCTTCGTTCAGGATGCCCCCACCCGTCTCCTCGCCCCCGCCCGCGGCTGCCGAACCCAGCATAAAGTCGGGCATGACTGCTATCTGCGTGTAGACTGATGCCGCTCCTATCGTATAAAGGTCGCGCAGATCGGGCGCATACACTCGGATGACCGCACGGATACCCCTTTTGTAGAGAACATCGTAGAAGTCGGCGGTGAGTGAGTTGCTACTGCGCCAGGGGAAGGAAAAAGTGGTTGGCGGCGGCGCTCCGGCCAGTTTGCCGTACTTGCGCCACTCGTCCATGTCGGTTGCCAGTTCTGTGGGATTAGAGCCTCGCACGTAGATGTGTGCGAAGGTGTGGGGCGCTATCTCGTGGCCCGCTGCGAGAAGTGAAGCGGTCTGGTCGCCGAAATACCACGCCGGGTCGGACTGGTAGGTGCCGAAAGGGTCGTCGCTGTACCAGGGGTGGGTAAGCCACCAGTCGGTGTGCCAGTTGTTCTTGGGCTTTGCCCACGTATAAGTCGGGTCGCCGCTGAAGGTGAGGTGCCCGGTATTGCCATCCAGGAGGTTATAGCCGGTGGCGTAGAAGGTGGCGCTGATGTGGTTGGTGACGAAAAGGTCGTTCAGCCAGTCAGCCCCCTGCCGCATAAGGATGCCGTGGGCCTCTGCTCCCGCCACGTCGTGTCCTGTCATGCCTTGCGAATGCACAGGCCCTCCCATCGCGCTCTCCCAGTCGAACGAGAAGGCGAGCGAGCCGCTCGTGGCGTTGGGGTGAGCTTCAACGTAGACACCATCCTGCACGAGGCTCAACGAGCGTAGCTTGAGCGATCCCGGACCGAGTGCGGTTAGCTCGAACCTGAGCGCCTTTGCCCTGGGTGGCGCAATTCCGCTTCCCGACACGAACGCGCCCGGCGGCCAGTTTTTGCCCTGCACCCCACTCAACGCGTAGTTGGTGCCTATGGACGGACTGTCATTCCACGCAAGGTCGCCGAGGTCGGCCCCCAGCCATAGGAGGCGCACCTGCGCATTGCTGGTCTGCGTGCTGTCGTCACTGAAGGCGTAGAAGCTATAGCGATAGGTCGCACCCGGCCTGACGAGGATGTCATGGCTATGGATGTACGCTCCCGACGCGAGGTCGACGTCGTAGGGGTCGTTGAAGCCGACGTTGCCCGTATATGACCAGGTAGCCGACAGATTGGGCGAGCCGGGTTCGGCGTTGGGGGGATAGCTCACCAGCAGGTTGCTCGCTGTGGTGACCTGGCTGTCCTGCCACTTCCGCAGGCTTTCCGATTGACCGTGTCGCACCAGGAACGTGCTGAATGCAACCAGGAAGAGGGTCACGGCGAACAGAAAGACTAACGTGCCCCTGTACTTCACCGCCAGGTTCCACACCCGCCTGGCAACCGACTCACTGCGTCGGGCAAGCCCGTAGAGTAAGAGCGCTGCCGCCAGTATGACGATGCAGGCCAACAGCAGCGGCGGGAGGTATTGAGTTGTGAAGTCGGTTAGCAATGGGAGTTGTGTTTCGCAAGGCGCAGATCGTAAATTATACGTTATGCGTCATACGTGATTCATAGTTTATCCATATTTCTTGTGAAACGTTTTCCTTCGTCAGTCGTCGGTGGCTTTGTACCGCAGGCCGATTATCCAGCCCGTCACCGCCTGGGCGAGGTTGAGCACGAGAATTAGAGCCGAGAGCGCAAGCCCCACTTCTTTAGCGAATCCTAGCTGTGTTAGCACAAACGCTGATACAACATCGCGGGTGCCTACACCACCCACGGTGACAGGCACGAGAGCGGCGGCAGTGGTCAGGCCCACGTAGCCCGACACTTCCAGTGGGCCGAGCACCACGCCAAGCGCCAGCGCCAGCAGCCACACCCTGAATATCGAGATGGCGAAACTGGCGACCGTCAGCAGGCTCGCGCTGGTGATGGTATTGCGCGTCAGCGACCAACTTGTGCTCTCGCCTGGACCCTGTCCGGCACCGCCAATGCCGCGCTTCCTGAGGCGACTCATCACAAGATTAACGGCCCACAGTCTTGTGCGGTTGTATGCGAAGAAGGCCACAACGCCTATACACAAGAGGGTGAGCGCGATCAGGGCGGGGGTCTGTCCCGCAAAGCGGCCCCCGTAGACCGCCACCCCTAGCAGGCCCAACAGGGCAAGCGCGGCCACGTCGAACAGCCTATCCAGGATCGAGCTACCGAGGCCCCGACCCAACCCGTAGCCCATGCGCTGGAGGTACAAGGCCTTGAGCGCGTCGCCGGCCTGTCCGGGCGTGAAGGTGCCGGCAGCCAGGCCGATAGCATAAATCCGCCACGCCTTCTTCCAGCTAAAGGGCATTCCCATATCACCCGACACTAGTCGCCAGCGGGCAGCCTTCACGACCAAGAACGGCACGTACATCAGTAGAGAGAGCACTACGGGAATGGAGTTGGCGCTCTTCAGTGTGTTGAATATGTCCTCCAGCCGCAGGTCGCCCTGCAAATCGAGCCAAACCAGCAGGCCCACGAACAGGAGGGTGCCGACGATTCGCAAAAGCCAGCTTCGGGTTTGGGAATTGGAGGTGCGGACTGTGGCTTGCGGGTTAGGTAGTGCTGTGTCGGTGTCCGTGCGCGGGCTATTCACCGGGTGAAGCCCCGTCTGCGCCTGTGGCCCCATCCGCGGTCGTGCCAGTTTCTGCGGTGGCAGGCGCATTCTGTCCTGTGCCGCCCGGTGCGTTCCAGTCCCAGTCACCCTGCACGCGCGGCCTCTGGCTCGATTCGAAGCGCATGGCGGCGATCTGCTCTGATATCAGGCCGAACAGGAAAATAAAGAGGCTGCTCAATATCAGGAGCACCGACCCGTTGGGTATACGGTTTATGCCGGCCAGGAAAATATTCGCCAGCCCGTACAGTACGCCCAGGACGAACAGGGTTATGCTGGCGGGTAGGAAGATTTTCATGGGCGCGAACAGGGTGATTATGCGGAGGATGATCACGATGGCACGCACCCCGTCGCGCAGTATGCGAGTGTTGCTTCGGCCCGTGCCCTTGCGCGCCTTGATCGGCACGAACTCGACGTTATAGCCTGCCTTGAGGAAAGCCAGGGTGCTTGTGGTCGGGTAAGAATAGAGGTTGGGCAGGAGGTGGATGAACTCCATGATCATCTCTCGCTTCATTGCCCGGAAGCCCGACGTCAGGTCGGGAATGTCGCGCCCTGCCAGGTAGCTGGCTAGGTTGTTGAATATACCGTTGCCTATATCACGTATCATTGCCGACTCGGACTGCTTGACCCGCGCCCCAACCACCAGGTCGTACTCGCCTATGGGTTTGAGCACTTTCTCGATGTCTTCGGGGGGGTGCTGGCCGTCGGCATCGAGCAGAAGCACCACGTCGCCGTGGGCCGCTCGCAAGCCGGTCTTGACGGCAGCACCATTGCCTTTGTTATAAGGGTGGCGGATAACACGCGCACCCGCCCTACGCGCCGTGTCGCTCGTGTTGTCCTTTGAGCCGTCGTCTACTACGATGATTTCGGCCCGGGGCCGCAGTTCGCGTATCTTATAGATTACCTTATCTACCGCGTCACCTTCGTTGTAGGCGGGAATTATGACCGTCAACGTGTAGTCGGCCTGGGAAACTTGTGTGTCCTGTGGTTGTGGGTTGGCGGCGATCTCTATCTCCTTGAGGGCATGGTGGGGGATGCGTCCCTCGTGTGGGGCCACACTCACGGGTCGAGGTTCGGGGTTGGTGTTAGTGGGATTGATGGGGTTGGTCATTAGTGCTAATCACGGCTTAGTAGCTGTAGATGGTAAGCCAAGGACAAGCCGGTCATGACTTACGATCTACGACTCACTGGTTGCTGCGGCTGATGAGGAATACTCCGAGGACGATTACAAGGACGCCCAGAATCTGTACGGCGTTTACCTTCTCTTTGAATATGAGCACAGCCGCGATGATCCCGATTATATAGCTGATCGATAGGAGCGGATAGGCCAGGGAGAGCGGCCAACGCGACAGCACGGCCAGCCAGAAGAGTGCTCCGCTGAACACGAACACGAAGCCCCCCAGCACCCAGGGATTGGTGAACAGCTTGACTGCTGTCGGGAGCAGGGTCGAAAGGCTCACGTCTAGCTGGCCGTGCCTGTTCATGCCCGTCTTGAGAAGTAGTTCGCCCGTCACTGTCAGGCACATAGCGATCATGAGCAGGGCGAATGTGCCCCACCAGGCCGAGTCCATCCTGATTGCCCTCCTATTTAGTTTAACCGTTTGTAGTTTCTGTTCGTCTGCTTCCGCAATTACGAAGTGCGCTTCGGGTTCCATGGCTACATTATAAAGGATGAAAGGCCGAGGGCTTGAGTTGGTGGAAATGTCAATGCTTTGCTAGCCCTGAGCCAGCCCCAGAGTATAATACGCGGCCACCACATCTACGATAGTTTGCGCTTGCGTGGCGGGCAATTCAGCGTACATGGGTAGGGTGATGATCTCGCGGGCCATGCTCTCGGCCTCCGGAAAAGAGCCTTCGGGAATGCCCAGGTAACTGTAGGCCCCGGACAGATGCACTGGGATCGGGTAATGGATCATAGCCGCGATCCCGTTGTCTGCCAAGTGTGCGATCAGAGGGTCGCGGTCTTTGGCAGCCACCCGAATGACATACAGATGCATGCAAGTGTCGCCGTAATCTCGAATCGTCAGCGGGTGTGCCGGTATGCCCGTTATATTTAGCATTTCGTCATAGCGCAGAGCATTCGCGCGACGTGCGCGGTTCCACTCGTCGAGATGGGGCAGTTTTACCCGCAAAATGGCGGCCTGTAGCTCGTCAATGCGGCTATTGACCCCTACGCGCACATGGTCGTAGCGGGTACGCTGGCCTCCGTTGCGCAGTTCATAAAGAGTTTCAGCCAATTGGGGGTCATTAGTAGTGAGAGCGCCTGCATCGCCATATGCGCCCAGGTTCTTGGTCGGGTAAAATGAGAAGCACCCCAGGATCCCCAGCGATCCCGCTTTCCTGCCTCGATAGGTCGCGCCGTGCGCCTGCGCCGCGTCCTCGATGATGGGGATGCCGTGCTTCTGCCCGATCTCCAGTATGGGATCCATATCTGCCATCTGTCCGTAAAGGTGTACGGGCATTATCGCCTTCGTGCGCGTGGTGATGGCCGCTTCTAGCCTGGCTGGATCAATATTGCCCGTGTCAGGCTCGATGTCGGCAAAGGTGGGGGTCGCGCCCGACATCGAGACCCCCAGTGCACTGAAAGTGGCCGTGTGGGGCGAGGTCAGCACTTCGTCGCCCGGCCCGATGCCAAGCGCTCTGCACGCCAGTCCGATAGCGTCGGTGCCGTTTGCCACGCCCACTGCGTATGTCGTACCGCAATATGCCGCGAACTCGCGCTCGAAGGCGGCTACATTCTCGCCTAGGACGAAATAGCTGCGCTCCATCACAGCCTGCGTAGCCCGCAAAATATCGTCCTTTATGGCGTCGTACTGGGCGCGCGTATCGTTGATATAGATCACCGGCCTGTACTCCCTCCTACCAGTAATATTGCCCATCGCGCCTGTAGAACTCAACTGTGCGGCGCAGGCCTTCCTCCAGTGAGACAGTTGGTTTCCAGCCCAGCGCGTGCTCGATTCGGGCATAGGAGCTATAAACGTCACCTATGTCGATCTTCTTGCGGTCGGGCGGCCAGGGAACGAGTGTATAAGATCCGCTCTGCGCCACGTCTATCAGCAGCTTGGTCAGTTCCACGTGGCTGATTGGCTCGCCCCCCAGGTTGAATACCTGGCCGTTGGCCTCGTCAGTTGCACCCGCCCGCAGAAGGGCATCCGCCACGTCGTCCACATAGTTGAAGTCCCGTATCTGCGAACCGTCGCCGTAGATCTGTATCTCCTCGCCTAGCACGGCCTTGCGAATGAACCAGCCGATAAAGCCCATGCGCGCATCGCGTACGAACTGGCGCGGCCCGTAGGTGTTGGTCATGCGCAGGGAGGTGGCGCGGATGCCGTACACGTTGTTGTACAGAATGTGGTACCATTCGCCCGCCATCTTGTTGATGCCGTTCACGTCGGTGGGGTGGAGGGGGTGGTTCTCATCGATCGGCAGGTAGTCGGGCTTCCCGTACTCCTGGCGCGTGCCCGCGAACACGATCTTTAGGTCTGGGTTGTTGTGTCTACAGGCTTCAAGTATGGAAAGCTGGCTGCGACAGTTGATCTCCAGGTCGGTGAGAGGGTCGGCCATCGAGTCGAGGTGGCTGACCTGTCCCGCGAGGTTGAACAGGTAGTCCTGACCCTGCACAAGGTAGTTCATGGACCACTGAGTGCGGATATCGGCGATGTTGACGCGTACCTGTTTTTCGATGCCCGCAATGTTATGGCGGTTGCCCCCGTAGCCTGGCAGCAGCGAGTCGACAAGCAGCACGTCGGCGTTGATTTGTGCCAGCCGCCGAGCGAGGTTGGAGCCTATGAAGCCCAACCCGCCCGTGATCATCACCTTCTTGCCTGCGTACACCTGTTCGTAGGACGCGGCCGGACGTGGCTCGCCTTCCTCGTGCGGGACACTGCTTGGCTCGGCATCCCATGTGTAGCCCAGTCCGGTGCGGACCTCCCGGTGTGGCATCAGCGGCTCTCCGTGCTATGAGGGTCGGCGGACTGCGCGCCATTCAGAGGGGAAGTACCCTTCCGCTTGCCCGGTTCCGACTCTTGTACACGTGCCTGGGCGTCGGTCTGGTAGGCAAGTGAGGGGTTGACAAGCGCGCTTTTCGTGCGTGGCTTGATGCTCTTGACGGGTTTGTGCTTGGTGAATGCGGGGATTAGCACCAGTTCTACCCACAGGCGGATCAGGTTTACGCCTGTCGCCCACAGCCGGGGCAGGTTGAAGAATTGCGAGCGACCATATACCCGATGGTAGTGGTGCACGGGCACCTCGGCGAATACCGCGCCCGAGTCGGTCAGCTTCTTGACGAGTTCGAGGGGGATCGTGCCCGTCTTCGATTTGAGGTCGAAGCGAGCTAGCGCCGATTTGCGGATCAGGCGGAAATCGCAGTCGGTGTCGCGTATGGGCAGGCCGAACGCGATCTTCACCAGCCAATGGTAGGTGCGCCCGATGATAATGCGGAACAGAGGGTCCTGGCGGGCGATTTTGTACCCTTGCACCACGTCCACCTCAGGCCGCAACGCCGCGTAAAGCAGGGCCAGTTCGTGCGGGTCGTACTGCGCGTCGCCGTCCGTATAAAACACCAGTTCTTTAGATGCCTCTTTGAAGCCCTTCTGGAGCGCACCCCCGTAGCCCAGCACCTCGCGGTGGGTGAAGATACGCAGCTTGCTATAGGTAGCGGCCAGGTCTTCCAGCACCTCTACGGTATAGTCGGTGCTCCCATTCTCCACCACGATCACCTCGTAATCATCAGTCAACTTCGCGCAAGTGCTGAGCGCGGCCAACACCATCGAAGCGATAGTCCCAGCGTCGTTGAATGCCGGGAAGAAGACTGAGATGCCTGGGCCTGGAACACTAGCGGAGGGTGTAGATGCGGTAGAAGGCATAGCCGAAGGTCACTCGCGGCTGTCGAGCGACGATATGCCTTTCTCGATGATGGAGAGGTGACGGACAAGCTGCTGTTGGAGGGAAGTCAGCACCTCGCGGGCATAATCGTCGGCTCCGTCGATGCGGGTTTGAGCCACCTGCATGGCCTCTTCCAGGCGCTCGTTGGCGCGGGCCTGAGCCTCGATTTGCAGTCCGTCCTGGTCAAGCAACATCTCGGCCTGTTCGTGGGCGGTCTTGAGCACCTCGTCGGCCTGCTGTTGCGCCTCGGAGATGATAGTATCGCGCTCGCGCAGAATTTTGCGGGCGGCGCGCACCTCCTCAGGCAGAACAGTGCGCATCTGGTCGATCAGATCGGCCAGTTCCTGCTCGTCCATTTGCAGTTTGTTGGTGATCGGCATCTTCTTGGCGCCCGTCACCATCGTTTCCAGCCTGTCGATCAGGTACTGGAGATCCATTCTCATGCTGTCGGAAGCGATGGCTGTTACCTCCTTCCCGTAGGGGCCAGGGGTTAGGTATCAGGTGTTAGTAGTGATAAGCGTAACGTCTTCGGTCGTTGATGGTCACTGACACCTAATACCTAATACCTAACACCTCGTCATACATCACGGACGTCCGCGGCTTTTGTGGACTGGTTGAACTTGCTTTGCAGCGCCTTCAGTACTACCGGCGACACGATTTTATCGAGCTTGCCACCCAACATTGCCAGTTCGCGCACTGTGCTGGCGCTCAGAAACGAATATTCCTGGCTGGTCATCAGGCACACTGTCTCGATCTCATGGTTCTGTGCCCGGTTGATCAGGGCCAGTTGGAACTCCCACTCGAAGTCGGTGACCACGCGCAAGCCGCGTACGATCATGCTTGCGCCCACTTGCTGAGCATATTTCACGGTAAGACCCGAATAAGAGTCTACCGATACCCTTCCATCCACCCCCCGCGACTCGAGCGACCGCCTGATCAGGTCGATGCGCTCCTCTATATTGAACAGGGGGCTTTTATTGCGATTGTCGCCCACCGCGATGATCAGTCGGTCGCACAGGGTTAGGGCGCGTGTGGCGATATCGAGGTGGCCCATCGTTATCGGGTCGAACGTGCCTGGGTAAATTGCAATTCGTTCTGTGTGTTGCTCAGTCATAAATCCTGCAAGGCGTAGATTAGAAGCCGTATGCAATATGTAGTGCGTCGTCCATCGACGTACCACTTATCACTTCTGGTCACTGGTCACTGACCACCGGTCACTCCCTCGCCAACTTCATAGATAGAGAACGCCGACCCGCCCATACCGCGGTGCTTG
>DATINP010000270.1:0-6061 GCA_035474135.1 Chloroflexia bacterium
CGGCGAACGACACGCGAGCCAGTCCCACCAATCCGCCGTACGTCACCAGCAGACGATTGGCGAGGTCAATCACACTCTCACCCTGCGTGCCCATGCGCAGGATGATAGCCAGCAATTCAGCATCCGAAAGCGCGCCTGCCCCCAGCGCCTTTAGCTTCTCGCGCGGGCGACCATCCGGCGGCAACTCCTTAATGGTCAAGGCCATGCGCTTATGCGCCTTTTCTTTAGGCTCCTCGCTGAATATGGACATATTGCTCCCAGGTGATGGGTGTTAGGGGTTAGGTGTTAGTAAAGGCGTCATACGTCGTCGGTCGTCCTGCTAACACCTAACCCCTCGCCCCTACCCCTCACCAACTATACCGGTAGCGCTCCTCTTTCCAGGGGTCGCCGCGCATGTGGTAGCCGGCATCTTCCCAGAAGCCCGGCTCGTCCTGCGCCAGGAACTCCATGCCGCGCACCCACTTGGCACTCTTCCAGAAATAGAGGTGGGGCACGACCAGCCTCATCGGCCACCCGTGCTCGTCTGTCAGGTCTTCGTCGTTATTCTTGTATGCGAATATCACATTGGGCGCGAGCAAGTCCTCGATGGGCAAATTTGTAGTGAACCCTTGCTCGGCGTGCACCAGCACAAACTTGGCTTCCGGCTTGGGCTTCACCCGGTCGTATATCTCGCGAAACGGTATCCCTTCGAACACATTCTCGAACTTCGACCACCGCGTGACACAGTGGATATCAACAGATTCGGTCTTGCCGTGGGGTAGGGCGAGAAACTCTTCGTAGGTCCACGTTGTGGGATTCTCGACCAGCCCGAACGTCCTGAAGGTCCATTTTTTCAAGTCGGTATGGGGCACCCCGCCGTAGTGGAGCACCGGCCACTTCTCGGTAAGCGACTGCCCTGGTGGCAGCCTCTCGGCCAACTCCTCTTTGTCGTACTTGCGCTCCGGTCTCACCCGGTTCAATATGTTATCCAGCATTATCTTGTCCCCCTGTTTCAATCCGAGTACGTGAAACGCGTGCTACTATAACTGCTCTACGAACGAAGACCATAATCAATACTCGTATAAAATCTATTATACGCGACCCTGCAATATTCCTCTTAGGACGCCGGGCGCGGCTTCACTTCTTGCGGTTGAGCAGTAGTCCCAGCGTCGCTCCGAATGCGATGTGGCGCACGACCTGCCCCTTGAAGATGTTCATGTTCGTCATGGGCGGCACTTGCCCGCTCCTTATCCCTGCGTGCACTTTGTCGGCTACTATTGTGGCTGGGTATAAAATCGCGTTCTCGATTTGCAAAAACATGATGCCGCGCAGCCAGCCTGGGCCGGGCAAACGGGGATAGACAACGCGCGCATACAAGTAGGCCATCACTACCGAAAATCCAAAGTGTCCAGCCAACCCCTGCGCTTGCCATATGGGAGAGCGCGTCGTAAACGCCTGACCTACCAATTTGAGATCGTTGAACTGCCACGAACTCAGCTTGTTGTCCAACCACATCGCACCCAGGAACGCGCTTCCGGCCACCAGGCCTGCGACGGCTATCTCTTGCGGGCTATTTTCAAGGGCAGCCTCCCTGCTCATAGCATCAGTCCTCCCAACCACCCTACAGCCAGTGTAAGCGTGCCCATCTCGATAAGCATCGAGGATGTCTTTTGCCAGACGTGGCCCCTGAGATATAGCAAAATGGAGGCCAGAGCGAGCGCCGTGCCAACCACTGCGCCCAGCAAGTACCACTCTAGCCTGTAGCCGAGCAGGGGCCACAGCGCGAGCGTCAATACCAGGGCCACGCCGAACGCGCCTCCACACAGGGCAACCGAGCGCATCATACCCAGCCTGTGCGCGACGCCCCTCACTCCTGCCTCATGGTCTGACGCGAGATCGGGCAGGGTGTCGGCCATATGTATGCCCAGCGCCAGCACAGCGCCAACAGGGATAACCCACCACAGGCGAGGCGGAAAGTCGCCATCGGGGTGCACCCCCACCCAGGCCCACAACGGCAGTGTTGGGAAGGCCACCGCGAAAGGCAGCCACGACAGCGCGGTGTACTTCAGCCCCACATCGTACAAGAGGCCACCCGCCAGCCCTATCGCCGTCAGCGCCAGCAGAGGCAATCCCAGCGGCACCGAAAGGACGAGTGAAGCCAACCCGAACACCGCACCGATCCACCAAGCCACTTGTGGCCTGATCTCGCCTGTGGCAACGGGCTTTTCAGGCCGCTTCGCGTCAATATGACGGTCGAAGTAGTCGTTATAGGCCGAGATCGAGAACTGCCTGCATGCCTCGATAACGAGGAGCAGAGCGAGCGTGCCAACCGGAGGCACTCCCCGCGCCGCGAGCACCACGAATGCACCCGAAGCCAGCATGGTCATGATCGACGGGAGGGGGTGCAACAGCCGCCAGTAGGCGCTTATGGTTGCTGTTTTCATGGGTTGGGTAGTATGCCGCGTACCGCTTCGGCCACCCCCGCCAGCGACACGCGGTCAGCATCGCTTATACCTAACTCGGCGGCGGCCTGGGCCAGGATCGCTATGGGGTCATCGTCCGGTCGCTCTATGGCAATACTCTCTATAACAGGTCTGGGCTTCGCCGCCCGCGGAGTAACGGGCGCTGACGGCTGTGGTAGCTCCGGCACTTCGATGGCCTCCTGCTTGCCGTTGATGCTCAGCAGGAACTTCAGATAGCCCCGTGCGGCTCCTTCGAGCGTGTGGTGCTCTGCCACGTAGCGCCGCGCAGCCTGCGACATGGCCTCGCGCACATCGGGCCTGCGGGCCAGCAAAAGCAGGTATTCGAGTAATAGCTCCTCCTCGATCTCGCCCACGTCGATCTTGCCCGCCGCATCGTCCGGCAGCTCCTCGAATGAGCCAGTGCGTGACACCAGCACGGGCACCCCTGCACCCATTATCCGCAGGAGGGAGGCCGAGGTCTCTCCTGCCGTAGGCCAGCGCAAATTGAGGCACACATCGGACGCCGCAAGGTAGTATGCGAGGTCGTCAGCCGACACGTAGCCCGTCGTCTTCACTTTGTCCGAAAGCTCCAACATCGTAATCTGGCGCGAGGGGTCGTAGTTGGCCGATTTGCTCCCTACCAGCAAATAGAGCGAATTCGGCACCTCCATCAGCAGTGCCTTAAACGCCCTCAACGTGGCCGACACCCTCTTGTACGGATTGAGATGGCCCACGGACGTTATCAGGAACAGGTCGGGGTCGATCCCCAATCGGGCGCGCGCCACGTCCTTCGGTATGCGCGGAGGCAGAGGTACGCCCATCGGCACGACGCCCACGGGCACATCAGCGCGCACGCCTCGCACCAGACCCTCCATGTGCTTGCTGTGGACGATCACCCCTTTCGCGGCGCCGATCACTTCGTCGCTGAGCGGGTACTTGAACAACGCTTCGGGGAACTGGCCCAGCAAAACGCGCCGCGCCGCCTCGCGCCCCTCGTCGCCATATCGGGACTCCATGAGCGCCACGTACTCGCGCCTCTTGCCGCCGTTGAGCGCCATCCAGATGCGCAAGTGGTGCAGAATGAACTCGTGCATGACCACCACGCCCGGGTACTTCAGCAGCGCCTCGTAGATGTAGGCGTGCGCAGGCGAGTTGCCCATCTGGTACACGATCCCATCATACTGAGAGGCCACGCGCCCGAACCCGCTTGCCAGTAACACATCGAACTTCTCCATGAGATCGCGGTTCGATGGCTTGTACCCCTTGTCAATAAAGAGGTCTACGTCCAGAGTGCGCCCACCCACGCTGGAACCGGCCAGTGCGGACAGTAGTTCCTCACTGTAGTCGGAGATGCCCGATTGGATCGGGTTTAGGGGTGAGAAGAAGGCCAGTTTCATGGGGCGCTGAGGTCACTGTTGTGCTCTTGTGCTGGCGAAGACACTTCCGGCGCAGTAAGCACAAGTGCAAAGCCCATTATTACGGCGATAACCGCCACACACAGGAAGGTCCATTGCAAAGGGCCAAGATCGGACAACGGGATGTCAGCCGCAAATAGCATAACCCATGCAGAAGTGTATCCATAGAGCACAAGCGTCTGTGCGGCGCGCTCTATGGTATTCCTAGGATTCCATACCAGGAGCCTCCACCAGGATTGCTTTACGTATGGGTCGTTACGAGCAATCAGATACCCGATTGTTATTACTACTATGGCGGCAAGGAGTGAGATATTGAACGGACTCAAGGAATGGTAGAACAAATTCACGAGCGGTCCAATACACAAGAATATGCCCACAAGGGCAACGAGATTTCCGATCTTCCCGTTCGTGCCAGGCTGCTCTACACCCATCTACATACCCCCCTTGAGCAGAGCATCCACCACTCCATCCCAGTCAATACCCGCCACACGCGCCTTGCCCGCGCTTCCCATGCGCGCGGCCTCTCCTGGGTCGTTCATCAGCCTTGTGATAGCCGTCCCTAGTGCCTTCGCGTCGGGTGGGGCCACAAGCCCTGTTTGGCCGTCGTCTACGAACTCCAGCACGCCCCCTGCGTCGGTGGTGGTGATAATGGGCCGCGCCGCCGTCATACCTTCTATCGTGCCGTAGCCGTAATCCTCGTCTATGGGCGCATAGTAGACCGCGCGGGCGTTAGCGTACAGGCGCGATACGTCGTCGTCGGAGGCGAAGCCCGTAAACTCAACGCGGTCTGCCATGCCCAGTTCGCCCGCTTTGCGCTTGAGGTTGGCGGCTTCCGGCCCCGTGCCCGCTATCACTGCTCGCGCACCCGGCGCATTTGCCAGCGCATCGAGCAAAAGGCTGATCCGCTTGGCCGCGTCCAGCCTGTTCACCGACAGGATGTAGTCGCCGTACGGCCCCGGTTCCAAGTTGAGGCCCGACCGCAGTGGCGGGTAGAGGGGGGTGCCTTCCAGGCCATTGAAGCGCTTCAGGCGTGAGGCCACGTTGCGCGAGATCGTGAAAATGCGCTTGCTCTCGGCCAACGCCTTCCTGTCCATCTCCATGAGAGTGCGCCTGATCCGCACGTCTTCCGGGGTGCCAGTGAAGTCGGACATGGGAGTGCCGAACCAGTCGTAGATCTGCCTGAACTGGTGCACCAGCCACACCACTTTGCGCGGGTGCCTCACCACATAAGACGGCCACTTGGTGCAGATCGCCAGGTCGATCTCCTGTCCGTCGGCTTCTGTTATGTCAAGTAAGCGCCAGGCCAGTGCGCTCGACACGATCTGAGAGTGGGGGTACCACTTGTAGGGCAGTGCTATGACCGCCACGCTGTGCCCACGCGACACAAGGGCCTCGCGCAGACCCTCCACCAGCACTTCGTTGCCGCCATATACGAACGGAACCTGTGCTGTGCAGATGGCGATATGGAGGCTACGCGACGACGGACGACGGACGACCGACGAAGGTGATTCGGCCCACATTCTAGCGTCGGTCGTCCGTCGTCCGTCGTCGGCTGTCACTCCTCGCTCCTCGTACTCTCTTCTAGCCGGGCTACCCGCTCTTCCAACGTTTGCCATTCGCGGGTCAAACGCTCGTGGTAGGCGGCCATTTCTACCAATGTGCGGGCTACGGCTGAGTTATAGCGGTTCTGCTGTTCGACGATGGGGTTGATGTACCAGCGCAACAGCACACGCACTATGCGCTTGGTGTATGCTCCCAGCCTGCCGACGATACGCTTGTCCCACGTTATGGGCAGGTGGGCCGATACGAACCACGTGTCATTCACCGTTTCGACGCTGCGCTTTAGCTCGGCCAGGTTCAGTGCGTGCGGGTCGTTGGGATCGTCCATCGCAAAGCGCGCCTGCCGCTCCTTGATCTGCTCGCGCAGTTCGGAAAGTATGGATGCTACGTCTGGCTGGTTGTTGTTCATGGGATTGACGATGGACGACGGACGGCGGACGACCGACGATGTTAGTTGGTGCTCCAGTCGTCGGTCGTCGGTCGTCTGTCGTCATCCATAGTACGCGTACGCGCTCTTGTCTACCTGCGCGTTGTTCAGCACCACGCCTATGACGTTCGCATTCACCTGCTTAAGCATGTCGCGAGCTTTGATCGCCAGTTCGCGCTTGGTCTTGCCCCGCATTCACCACCAGCAATACGCCGTCC
>DATINP010000271.1:0-8377 GCA_035474135.1 Chloroflexia bacterium
GAGCGCCCAGCAGAACAGGTCCGCGAAACTGCGTTACCGGATACCGGTGCTCCGCGTAGAAGCACGGTCCATCATCGGTTTCGTGCCAACGACCAGGGAGAGCCTTATCAATCGCCGCGTGCGAGTTACGGAGCGGCCTGAACTCGTCCAGCGAAGGAGAAAAGTAGGAGCCGGTGGGAGATGCAGATTGGGCGCCGGTGACGGGCTGTGAGGAGGCGGATACAGGCAATCCTGCCTCGTCGGACGGCGGAGCAGAGGATGCGCCCGGAACGCGGGGACGCACGCCCATAGCTTTTAGTCGGTCGCGTAAGTCCATACAGGGTCAGCAATAAAAGGTAAGGAAAAGCGGAGGGTGTTCGCGTAGGCAGCCGGCGTGGGAAGTAGAATTGAGCGTAAGTACGTCTGGGATAAGTGTAGCACAAATGACCGAAAAAGGGCAAAGGTTTTGCACAGTGAGTGCTGCGCCTAACATTCAGTTCTTGGCTTCTGACCCTGGCCATATCCTGATTGGTAATCGATAATCTTCTCTGTTTATTTTTCGCCCAGCACAAAATATATTCTTCTCGGCGCTTCTATATTCCCTCTCGTAAGAGATATTTATCAAATTGCCTCGAAAATACCCGTTTTACCGTTGACATCCATTTTATAGGAGGCTACAATAACTAAGTTCGTCAAGTCTATGCGCGCTCCTCTTCTACTTCCAAAAGGAAAACCGGGCACCTCATACACCGCGCTAGAGATGCGACATCGTTTCTTGGAAGAAACGATTGGAGAAGAACGGCCACAGTTGTGGTGCTGTTACATGACAGTGTGTCAATATCGCACTTCGCAGACATGGCGATAGCGACTCCGTTTTTAGCGTTTATACGTGTATTTGCATGAAGGAGCTAATTTTCAAAGGAAAAGGAGTCATTATCATATGAAGAACTCAAAGGTAATACGGGTCGGCGGTGTAGTTGCGACCCTGGTCTTGTTACTGGTAGTCGCTTTGACTATCAAGGCCTTCTCAGGAGCGGCAGCTGCGGCTATACAGCAATTACCCGCAGGCCAGCCGGAATCCTGGACAGCCCAGCATAGCGACACATCGCCTGCTCTTCGCGACATTCCCATAAAGCTTACGCAGTCGCGTCCGGAGGCAGATAACGAGAACCCCACTATCGTCCGTGGGTTTTTTGGTGCGGTAGATAATGTGGTCCAGCGCATCGCAGGACCTCTGGCCATGCCTACCCCTATCGCCAACTTCGAAGGTATACCCAACCTGTTCGGCCCGCTGCCCCCGGACACCAATGGAGACGTAGGTCGCGATCAGTATGTACAGATCGTCAATTCCGGCTTCCAGGTCTGGAGCAAGACCGGAACCTCCCTGTACGGCCCTGCTAACAACAACACTCTCTTCACAGGCTTCGGTGGTCCATGCGAGGCCCGCAACGACGGCGACCCAATCGCTCTTTACGATGCCATCGCCGACCGCTGGGTGCTGACCTGGTTCACCAGTTCTGCACCGTATATGGAATGCATCGCTGTATCCGCCAGTGGTGATGCCACCCTCTCGTGGTATCGCTATGCGTTCCTGGACCACAATAGTGGAACCACTCTGGGCGACTACCCCAAGATGGGCGTCTGGCCCGATGCTTATTACATGTCCACTAACGAGTTCGGCGGCTCGAGCGGCGACGGGAATTACGCCTACAACCGCATCAAGATGCTGTCAGGCGATCCCACAGCCGAGGTGGTCTACTTCCACGGCACAGACGGTGGCAAGCTACCCAGCGACGTAGATAGCGCAAACAATCTTCCACCCGCGGGCAGCCCCAATTACTTCATTGAATGGTACGACGGCAATCCCGGGCAACTGGCCGAGTTCAAGTTCCATGTGGACTTCGCCACCCCGGCCAATTCCACCTATACAGGCCCGTTTATCATTTCCGTCGCCAACTTTGACCCTAACGCCCCGAGCGTACCCCAACCGGATACCACTACACGGCTTGATAACCTTTCCGACCGGTTTATGTACCGGCTTGCTTATCGCAACTTTGGAGACCATGAGTCGCTAGTTGTGAACCATACAGTCAACGTAGGCGGCGTAGACGGCATTCGCTGGTACGAGTTGCGCGACCCGAACAACGCTGCCGGTGCCTCGGTCTACCAGCAGGGCACCTATGCCCCTACCGATGGTCTATTTCGCTGGATGGGCAGTATCGCGATGGACCGCATGGGCGATATGGCCCTGGGCTTCAGCACGAGCAGTAGCACGGCCTATCCTTCGATCAACTACACCGGACGTTTGGTAGGCGACCCGTTGGGCACGATGCCCCAGGGTGAAGCCACCCTCCAGACGGGCACCGGCTCCGAGGACTACCCCGCCGCCCATCGCTGGGGCGACTACAGCTCAATGCAAGTAGACCCAGTCGACGATTGTACTTTCTGGTACACTACCATGTACTTCCAGGTGACCGGCGAGCGAGACTGGCGCACGCGCATCGGCTCGTTCAAGTTCCCCGGCTGCACAGCGCAAGGCACGCCTACCCCGGTGGCATCCCCCACCGCTCCCCTGCCTACGAGCACGGCTGTTCCTCCCACCCCCACAGCATGCCCGGACAGCATTAACGCTACAGGCGCTATAACTAACACAGACGGAACCCAGAATGGACGAGTAGGCCTGAGCGACCCGAAGAGTAGTTGCGTGCTTCCAAAGACGGTCGGCTCGATAAGCGACACTTTGACTCGCCACTACGACACTTACACTTACACGAACAGTACAGGCAGCGCCCAATGCGTGACCGTTAACCTGACGCAAGCCTGTAGCAACAACGCGATACAGAGCATAACCTATCTGGACACCTTCAACCCTACCAGCATCCAGACGAATTACCTGGCAGATGGTGGCGCAAGTGGCCAGCAATTCAGCTATTCCTTCTCGCTGCCCGCAGGACACAGCGCTGTAGTGGTGGTGCTGGAGGTTAGCCCCAATCTCGGCTGCGAGAATTATAACCTCACTATCAACCCGTGCTCTGCCGGCGGTGCTACATCAACTCCGACAACCGCGCCCAGTTCTACAGCCACTGGCACAAACACACCTGTACCACCAACCGGCACCTCAGTTCCGACCGACACGGCTGTAACGACAGGCACAGCAGTTGCGACCGATACTCCAGTTGACACGAACACGCCCACTGAAACAGCAACAGGCACTCCTCCCACCGCCACAGAAACACCTACTGCTTGCACGCTGTCCTTTGAGGACGTGCCACCCGACCACACCTTCTATGCCTATATCCAGTGCCTCGCCTGTAGAGGCATCATCAACGGCTACCCTTGCGGTGGACCGGGCGAACCGTGCAACGGTAATAACGACCCCTACTTCCGCCCTGGTAACAATGTTACCCGTGGTCAGTTCGCCAAGATAGCCTCCAACTCGGCAGGCTTCAACGACGCGGCCGGTCCTCAGCAGTATGAGGACGTGCTGCCAGGCTCTACCTTCTACGACTTCATCTGGAGACTGACCAACAGGGGGTTCATCAATGGGTATCCATGCGGAGGAGTGGGCGAGCCATGCGGACCCACCAACCTGCCCTACTTCCGCCCCAACGCTAATGTCACAAGAGGACAGTTGTCGAAGATAGATGCCAATGCAGCAGGACTGACCCAGACACCAGGTCCTCAGCAGTTCGAGGACGTGCTGCCAGGTTCTACCTTCTACGACTTCATCTGGCGTTTGACCGACCTCGGCTACATGAACGGGTATCCGTGCGGAGGCACAGGCGAGCCGTGCGGACCTAACAACCTGCCTTACTTCAGGCCAAGCGCTAACGCCACTAGAGGACAGGCATCGAAGATCGTGTCCAACACCTTCTTCCCTGAATGCCAGCCGCCTCGCTAATAATCGAAGCTCATCAAGACCTGATCTGAGGATCAGAGAATAAACAAGAAGGAAGGGGTCGGAACAACGCCACCCCTTCCTTCTTGTTTGTAAGTTATCAACGTCGCTCAAACGCCGGCCTTGCGCTCCATTGATGTTCACGCCCACCACGAACACCGGCGAGTCGTACCCATACCGTTAGCGCAATATATTCTTTACTACCTTGCCTTATTCCCTCTCCCGAAAGATATTTATCAAATTGCGGCGGGAAAGTCCTTTTAACCGTTGACATCCTACCAATACGCAGATACAATGGTTTAACTCGCCAAGTCTGCGCGCGCTGCCCCATGTATGAGGGCGACCCACACACGCTATACTTCGCGCTGGAGATGCGATATTGTTTCTTGCAAGAAAGGATAGGAGAAAACAGCAATATGCTTCAAAAATCGCACACGCCAATCGGGCAAAAGACGCGCGACAAGCGCGCCATATATTTGCTCATCACCCTGCTGCTTGCCGTAGTAGGCGTGGCATTTGCCATCAGCCTGCAAGCCTCCTCCCAGGTTCATACGCAGGCCGGTGAGCCACCCCGAGTAATAGGAGACCTGCCCAGCGGTGATCCCGATGCGGCAGAATCGTTCTCAGCCAACCCCGCACAGGTAGCAGGCACAAACGACGAGAGCGCCAGCCTGCACAATGTCGAAGACTACTGGCTGACACGCATTAGTTACCCAACGGGCAAGTTCAGCACGACCTGGGTTTCGCAGGCAGCCAAGCAGAATGAAGCCCTTCAAGAACGCACCCCTGCAGGCACAGTGACTTACAACCAGGGTGCCTCGCCCCTCACCCTAGATCCCAATAGCTGGACCTCGCTTGGCCCTCAGCCTGAACAAAGCGACGGCTGCATCAACTGCTACTCATACGGGCACGTATCGGGACGCGTCAACGACATCAGGATCGACCCGGTAGACCCCACAGTGGCCTACATCGCCCCGGTGGGAGGCGGCATCTGGAAAACTACCAACTGCTGCACCACCGCCACCACCTGGACACCTGTCACCGACGACCCCCTCATCTCCGTGGTATCGGTTGACGACATCTCGATTGACCCTAACAATCACAACACCGTGTATGTGGGCACGGGCGACCTCAACTACGGCTCCTTCAGCATGGGCAGCGCAGGCCTCCTCAAGAGTACAGACCAGGGCGCAACCTGGTCCATAAAGGGCGAGGATGTCTTCACGCCTTACTACCCTGAGCCTGCGGGTCAGTACCCTCAGTACCAATCTATCGGCAAAGTAGAGGCCGACCCCAATAACTCTAACACCGTTATCGCAGGCACAAAGACCGGCCTGTTCATATCGTATAACGGCGGCGACGACTGGACCGGGCCATGCTACACCAACAGCTATTCGACCCAGCGCCAGGATGTGACGGGCCTGCTAGTCACCGACTCCGGCTCGTTCAGCGACATGTACGTGGCGATAGGCACACGCGGCTTCAGCACCACCGTGCAGTACAGCCTGGCAGAGAACGGCGCGAACGGCATCTACAAAGCGCAGATTCCGACGAGCGGCTGTCCCGCCGGCTGGAACCTGGTGAGCACACCGTCCAACGGCTGGCCCACAGGCACAGGTAGCGGCATCCCCGTCTACCAGGCAGGTGGCGACACCCTGGGTAGAGTTGACCTCGCCATGGCCCCCAGCAACCACGACTATGTATACGCCGTAGTGCAGGCAATCAACCCCAGCGGCAACCGGGGTGGTGTACTGGGAGTGTGGCGCACAACGGATGCCGGCACCACCTGGAATATGCAGGCAGGACCGGGCAACTCCTCTGCAGAATGGCAGGGGTGCGCGACAGCGGGTACCCAGAACTGGTACAACCAGCACATTGCGGTAGATCCAAATGACCCCAACACGGTGCTCGTAGATACGATAGATATATTCAAATCTACCAATGGCGCCGATACTCTGACCAATATAACGTGCGGCTATAACGGGGGACGGGTGCATGTCGACCAACACTCGCTTGAGTACTTACCCGGCTCGTCCAGCGTATTGCTGACTGGCAGTGACGGTGGCGTGTACCTAAGCACCAACGCTAACGTCACCAACCCCACATTCAGCCCGTTGAATGACAGCCTCAACACAATTGAGTTCTACTCCGGCGACATAACCGGTAACTTCGCCAACGCGAGCCAGCCGGGCGCCAATGCGGGAGCCCAGGATAACGGCTCTTCTGTCTACCAGTGGCCCACTAACAACGTTGGGCCGGCCCTATGGCAGTTGCGCAAAGGTGGCGACGGTATGTACGCCCGCATAGAGCCTGTACTGGGCCTGCGCTGGTACCAGGAGAGCCAGAACGGCGTCCTCGGCGTCAGCCAGACAGGACCCTATGGCAGCCAGGTGAGCGCCACCGGAGGCTGGGGAGGCGACCGCCTTAGCTTCGTGTTCCCGTACGAAATCTTCAAAGGCAACCCTGCCGGACCTGCCGCACAGGACTGCCCGCCCACAGGCTGCACCCATATGATCGCGGGTAGTTACCGCGTGTGGGAAACAATCCTGGGTGGTATTCCTTCCTCTAGCTGGCATTCCAACAGTCCAGACCTCACCAAAAACACCCTGGCTGATCGCTCGTTCATCAACCAACTGAGCTATTCGGTCTCCATGTCCACTACAGCTATAGTGGGCACGAACGACGGCAACGTGCAGTATGGTTTCAACCTGGGCCAGGCTACAGCCAATAGCGCCACGTGGGTGAACGTTACGGGCGGCAACGCAGTGCTGCCCAACAGGCCGATCCAGGACGTGGCGACCGACCCCGTAAACCCGCTGATTGGATACGCCGCGATAGGCGGCTTCGACCAGAACACCCCCTCTACGCCGGGCCATGTGTACCGGGTAACTTGTACGGCACAATGCGCATCGTATACCTGGGTGAACAAGTCGGGCAATCTACCGAATATACCCATCAACGCCATCAACGCCAACCCTCTTTATCCCCAGCAGGTATTCGCGGGTAGCGATTGGGGCGTCTACTACACCGACGATATCACACAGGCTACGCCGACCTGGTACAAGTTCCAAACCGGTATGCCCAGTGTGATGATATGGGACTTCTCAATCGACCGGGGTTTCACAACCCTGGCGGCATTCACCCGCGGTAGAGGCTCTTATGTGTGGCCCCTGCCAACAGGACCAATCGGCGCGACCCCCACACCTTCTGAGACACCGGTAGTGGGCACACCCACGAACACCCCCACCAGCACGTCGGTACCGCCCACTGATACGGGCACACCGGCCCCGCCCACGATGACTAGCACACCCACAGAAACGGTCACAGGCACCCCACCAACAGCCACCGAAACGCCCACCGCTTGCACACTCTCCTTCGAGGATGTGCCGCCTGACCACACCTTCTACGCGAGCATCCACTGTCTGGCTTGCCAGGGCATCATCAACGGCTATCCTTGCGGTGGTCCAGGTGAGCCGTGCAACGGTAATAACGACCCGTACTTCCGCCCCGGCAATAACGTTACTAGAGGTCAGTTCGCCAAGATTGCCTCCAACTCCGCTGGCTTCAACGACGCGGCCGGTCCTCAGCAGTATGAGGACGTGCTGCCAGGTTCTACCTTCTACGACTTCATCTGGAGACTGACCAACCGTGGCTTGGTCAACGGATACCCATGCGGAGGAGTGGGCGAGCCATGCGGACCAACCAACCTCCCATACTTCCGACCCAACGCCAATGTAACCAGAGGACAGTTGTCGAAGATAGATGCCAATGCAGCAGGTTTGACCCAGACACCGGGTGCACAGCAGTTCGAGGACGTGCTGCCAGGTTCTACCTTCTACGACTTCATCTGGCGTTTGACTGACCTGGGGTACATGAACGGATACCCATGCGGAGGAGTGGGCGAGCCGTGCGGACCTAACAATCTGCCGTACTTCAGGCCGAGTGCCAACGCCACAAGAGGGCAAGCATCGAAGATCGTGTCTAACACCTTCTTCCCTACCTGCAACCCGTAACCGGTTATAGGTTGCAGATAGTACGCCGGGCAACCGACACCCGATTTACTGTCTGCAACCTGCTATACACAACTCAAAAAATAAGCGAGAAAGGAAGCAAGCAAAATGAACAAACGTACTTGGTTACTCATAGCAATTGCGGCATTGGCTACACTAGCTATGAGCAGTGTTGCAGGCCTCGGTTTGCTAACCTCTAGCGCGGCAGCCCCCGTAACGGGCTCCATCGCGCAGGCCGCCACCGAGCAAAACACCCTCACGACCAATCAACCGGGCAGCGATGACCCATTCGACGTCCGCAGCTTCAACTGTGCCGACATCTCTACCTATCATATTGACCAGCAGCTCAATCCACGTGCCAATGCCATCATGGCCAACTGCACAGGCGAGCAGATTCCCGCTGCTGCTCCTGATGGTGTGAGTGCTGACCAGATTAGCCCCGACGCATACGGTGGCACTGACCAGAACGTTCACCCTTCCAACAGCGCCC
>DATINP010000272.1:0-24487 GCA_035474135.1 Chloroflexia bacterium
CGATCTCCCCAGGAGCGTGCCCATGAGATTTGCAGGCCGAGTAAACAAGTTACCGCCCTACGTGTTCGCAGGAATGGCGAAGAAGATCGCCGACCTCCGCGCCCGAGGTGTGGAAGTCATCAATTTTGGCATGGGCGACCCGGATGTGCCTACGCCTGGTTACTTACTCGATGCGCTCCACGACGCGATCGGGAAGCCACAGAACTCGCGGTATCCGGACTACTTCGGCAAGCCTGCACTGCGCAAGGCAATCGCCGACTGGTATCACGAACGATTCGGCGTGTCCCTGGAGCCGGACGGTGAGGTACTGCCGCTGATCGGGTCCAAGGAGGGCATCGCGAACGTGGCGCTAGCGTTCACTGACCCTGGCGAGGCCGCGTTAGTGCCCGATCCTTCCTACCCTGTCTACAAGTTCGGCACGATAATGGCGAACGGTGTACCCATCTCGCTCCCGTTGCTTGAGGAGAACGGTTGGTTGCCGGACTTTGACACAATAGACCTCAATGTGGGCACTGCCATCAACGTGTTATGGCTCAATTATCCGAACAACCCCACCGGCGCGATTGCCGATCTCGACTTTTTTGACCGAGCGGTTCATTGGGCTAAAAAGAACGACGTTATCATCGCGCACGACAACCCATACAGTGAAATCGGTTTCGAGGGGTACAAGCCGCCGTCCATCTTCGAGATCCCGGGCGCGAAGGACGTGGCTGTCGAGTTCAATTCGCTGAGCAAAACTTTCTCGATGGCGGGCCAGCGAATCGGCATGGTGGTGGGTAACGCAGAGATCGTTGAGGTGCTTGGACGCATCAAGAGCAATATTGACAGCGGCATTTATGGCGCAATCCAGGACATGGCCCTCGCCGCCTACACGGGCGACCAGTCGTGGATACCGGAGCGGAACGAAATATACCGGAGACGTCGAGACAAGATTTGCGACATTCTGGAAGCAATCGGTGCTGAAGCTCCCCGCCCCAAGGCCAGTCTTTACATCTGGGCGAAGGCGCCCGAAGGATACACCTCGCGCACCTTCGCGGACACTCTCCTCGACAAGATCGGCGTAGCAATCACGCCCGGTACAAGTTATGGGGCGCAGGGCGAGGGTTATGTTCGCCTGTCCTTAAGCGTCTCAGATCCCGAGGTGGACGAAGCAGTGAAGCGCCTGCGCACTCTGTTCGCAGTCGAAGCCCAGCCCGCAGGCAGTAGAGCCTAGCGCAGGGCCTTCCCATATTCCTAGGAGAACGTCATTTCAACACAATTGCACGAGACAGGCACACCCGCCGAACGAGCGCTGCTGATCGGCGTTGAAGCAGGCAAACAGGTGTGGAAGCTGCAGGACTCGCTAGACGAGTTAGAGCAATTGGCCGCCACCGCAGGGGTCGAGGTCGTAGGCAGGGTTTCACAAAAGATGAGCCGCCGCAACCCGGCCACTTTGATCGGCTCCGGCAAACTGGACGAGGTAAAGCAGGTCATGGCTGAAGCACATGCCGACCTACTGCTCTTTGACGACGAGCTAACGCCCAGCCAGCAGCGCAATCTTGAAGAGCTACTCGATATCAAGATCATTGACCGTACGGCCCTTATCCTGGACATATTTGCGCGACACGCTCAGACCAAAGAGGGCCGCCTGCAGGTGGAATTGGCGCAGCTCGAATATCGCTTGCCGCGTCTCACAAGAATGTGGACTCACCTCTCGCGCCAGGCGGTCGGGGGCGTTGGCCTGCGCGGTCCCGGCGAAACTCAGCTTGAAGTGGACCGCAGACAGTCACGAGAGCGCATCAGCAAGCTCAAGAGCGAACTAAAAGAGGTACACGCACATAGAGAGCTTTATCGCCAGAAACGCAAACGTGAGGGCTTACCAGTGGTCGCTCTGGTCGGCTACACCAATGCCGGTAAGTCCACCCTGCTAAACGCGCTGGCAGACTCCGACGTATATGCGGAGAATGTGTTGTTCGCTACGCTCGATCCCACGACGCGCACGATTAACCTGCCTGAAGGGCAACGCGCTCTTCTGACCGACACTGTAGGGTTCATCCAGCGTCTTCCGACACAACTAGTCGCGGCCTTCCGAGCTACACTGGAAGAGATCCAGGAAGCCGACGTGCTTGTGCACGTACTCGATCTCACGCACCCAAATGCCGAAGAGCAAGCAAGCACCGTGGACAAGGTGCTTGATGAGCTAGGAGTAGGTGACAAGCCAAGGATTGTAGCGCTCAATAAGATCGATCGACTGTTCCCCGATCTTGTTCGCTCTAGCAAAAGCCCCAACGGCAAGGAAAGCGCCGAAGAACCACTCGATTCAGCGACCATCAGCGCACGCATAGCGGACGACCTTGGCCTTGGCGCGGGCTACGTACCCGTATCAGCGCAGTATCGATGGGGCCTGGAGAACCTATTGTCGGCGATCCAGGTTTCGATTAGCGCGAATCTTGCTCCATTCAAGGCGCTGATCCCTTACAGCGAAAGCGAGATAGTCTCGCGTATACATCAGATTGCTGTTATTCAGCAAGAAGAACATACCGAGCATGGCACCCTCATTGAGGGGCGCATTCCCAAGCAGTTTTTGCAACGTCTGAGTAATTACGCCGTCGTCTAAGCAAGGAACCGTGTCGCGCGACACGGTTCCTTTGTTTTCTTGCGGGACTACGGCTCAAGTCAGGGTGACGGCGAAGGCGAGGTCGACGCCGAGGGCGTGGAGGTCGCGGTAGCTTCGCCTGTCGTTGCTCCCGGCGCAAGCGTCGGAGTGACCGTAGCGGTGGGGGTATCGGTTACCGGCGTGATAGGCACCGGAGTTGCCGTCGGTTGCTGGATTGGCGGATTGGTCAGCCAGGACTTGAGTGGCTCGATTGTCGTGTTTGACACGAGGTAAACCTGGTTGCTGTCCGGCAGTTTCACGTAGTAACCTGCGCCGTCGGTTGTCGGCGCTCCGACTTCTAACACGCGAGTGCTGCTGGAAGTGTTGCTAAAGGTCACGGTAACTTGCAGGGGGGGACTTGCCAGCCCATAGTCGGAAAGATCCGTCCTGCCCGAAAGTGCGTATTGAGCCTGAAGATTCTGAAGTGAATCCGAGGCGTTTCCCACCTGGAAGACATCTGCCGGTCGTGACACGGGTTGGGTGATGTTCCAATCACCTGTAGCAGAATCCTTCACAAGTTCTACTTTCTCGGTGCCGCTCACGATATCGAGAGCTTTGACAGCGCTCGTATCTTTCCATATGAAGACTTGCGTGGTAGGCGTAGGCGAGCCTGTCGGTGCCGAGGCGTTATTGCTTGACAGGAAGTAGGCGAGTCCGACCAATATGATCAGGACCGCCGCCATAATTATGGTTGTTCTGTAGCGTTCCATGGTCTTATCTGCGCCTCCACCAGTTATAGCCGCCTAGGATCAGTACGATCAAAGGCAAAGCAAAAACTGATAATATCGCTAGCAGGTTCTTTTGGCCCGCGTCAAGCACCATCGTGCGAGGCGCCGCGGGGTCCTTCGCTCTTATCGAGACAAGTTGATCCTGCCCGGCAAGCCAGGAAACTGCGTTACTGAAAAGATCCACGTTGCTGGGCGCTAGCTGAAGCGCAAGATTGCTACCGAAGTCAGCATCACCGAACACCACCAGTCGTGTATTCGGCACGGTGGTATCCGTCGTGGTTGTACTGGCACCAATTTGAAGGCCCATCGTCACGGGGCCAGGGATATCGGTGGCCGGATCGAAGCTTGCCTGCTGGGCAGACAGATCCGTTTCAAGCCAACTGGCGTTCTCGCCTGCCGACGACTGGACCAATGGCGTCACCACCATGCTTCCAACCGTTGAGGTCGGCACGGTCAAGCCCATTACAAGAGGGAAAAGCGTCACAAGTTGCTTGCGGTTGAGGTCGTGCGTAATGGACGTGTCAGTGTAAGTATTCACAAGCACCACGCTTGGTTCCTGCGCGCTGTAACTCTTCGCTAGATCAAGCACGACGCCGGGAACGGTAGTCACACCGTACTTGGCCAGGATGTCGTCAAACGGTTTCATGGCCTCGGGACTCATCCCGGGGTCAAGGAGCATCATTACGTGACCGCCCCCATCGATATACTGCTGCAGGGACTGTGCCTCGTTCGCACTGAGCGGTTGGTCCGGCGCAGCGATCACGAGCACATCCACGTCCGATGTTGTCAGCGTGGGAGAGGTGACGAGGTTTACGGCGACAAAGCCGTAGTTGTCCTTCACCAGGTCGTCTTTGATGGTGCTAAATCCGTTCTGGTCGAAGCCATTCGGGTCTCGCTCACCATGTCCTGTCAGGAAGCCCACGCTATATGTCTTGTTTTGGAAGAGACGCACCAGCGCGCTGGTTAGATCTGCCTCGGTCGCGCTGTCGGCGGTCTCGCGTTTCTGTCCGCTGTCCAGGACGATAGAACCGGGCGTATTATTGTAACCGAGAGCAGTGGCCTTGGCAGGCGAGTTGACCGGGTCGACTATCTGGTAACTAAAGTGACCCGTATGGGCCTTGTACTCTTTTAGCAGGTCTTCAAGCTGTTGCGGGTCCACGCTCGACTGTTCGTAGGCGCTGTAGAAACCATAAGCGGTTACGTTGGCGTTTTTCGCGTCGAGGTCGCTCAGTACTTTGACAGTTTGATCAGATAGCGTGAAGTCTTTCCCGGCGGTGAGGTCGGCGCGAACGGTTGAGACGTTATCGAATATGACGTTAATTGCGATCCCGATACCGATTGCGATCACAGTCAGTAGTAAGGCGTTTGCCGTGAGCCTGTTACTGCGCTTGGCCGCGGCCGCCCCTACCGATTGAGGGGCAAGTATCAGATAGACTGAAAATGCAAGTATGGCTCCGACCATGAGGATGCGTAGGAGCAAGTCCCACTGCCCTATGTTCAGGTTGAAGGAGGGCGTCGTAAAGACGGCCCAGTATATTATGCCCATGGCCGCGAGGCCGAGGGCCACGAAGCCGAAGATCGTTGCGATGAGGGAACGGTTACTCGTGCTCATGAACGGTACCTCCTCCCTTCTACAACCTGGATCGTGAAGAACAGCACAACAGCAGTGAAGGTAAGGTAGAACACGACGTCTTTCAGGTCGATGATACCTCGTGGGAACGAGTCAAAGTGGTCCGTTAGCGAGAACTTCGAGAGGAAGTCGCCGACGCCGGTCGCAACGCTGCCTACTACCTGGCTAATCACAAACAGGATAAGCAGTATAACGAACGCGATAACGGCTGACACCATCTGGTTGGACGTGAGTGAAGAGGCAAACAGGCCCACCGCAAGAAAGGCCATACCCATCAGGAGCAAGCCCAAATAGCCACTCCAGATCGGTCCCCAGTCGGGGTCGCCCCCAAGCAATACCAGGAAGATCGGGTAAGCCAGGGTGAGGCCGATCATTACGGCGTACAACCCCAGCGCACCCAGGAACTTGCCGATCACTACCGACCAATCGCGAACGGGCGCAGTCAGCAGAAGCTCCAGCGTACCGGTGCGTGACTCTTCGGCAAGCAATCGCATGGTCAGCGCGGGAGATATCAGCAGTAGCAAGATGGTCACTACGCTGAAGACGTCGCGCAACGATGCCTCATTTGTGACATTGACTGACATCCAGAAAAAGAAGCCGGTCGCCACGAGCCAAAAGGCTACTATTACGTAGGCCACGGGCGAAACAAAGTAGGAACGGAGTTCTTTGCCCGCGATAAAGAGTGTGTTTCTCAACGGCGCACCCTCCTTCGAGAAGCTACGGTCTCTTTGACGGGCGCAACAACTTCTTCGACTTCCTCTTCATCATCGTATTCGTCGCCGTCGTACTCCTCTTCGTAACCCGCCTCTGGGCCGCCGTCTTCATAGTCGTCATCGTCCACTTCTTTCGAAATGACGTCGATGAAGATCTCTTCAAGGGTGGGACGTACTGTCCGAAGTTCGAGCAAACTGAATCCGCCGCCTACTACCGCGCTGGCCAAACCCGGGCGCACATCTTTTTGCGCGTTGTAGTCGATCTTGTACGTGTACGAGCCTGCTTCGATGCCGTCGAGGACACCATCTTTGGCTGTGCCGTCAGGCATTGTGAGGAGCGCCGATTTCACGCCCGAAACCGCCCGCAGGCTCTTGGCAACCTCTGCAGGTAATCCCACCGCCTCAACTTCGATAATCGCCTTGTCACCCACGCCCTCAGCGAGGTTGATCGGGGTGTCAAGGGCCACCAGTTTGCCCCGGTTGATAATGATCACTCGATTGCAAACCATGCTAACTTCCGGTAAGAGATGAGTACTTAGGATGACGGTGTGGTTCTTGCCAAGCTCTTTGATGAGATTGCGCACCTCGGTGATTTGCACGGGGTCGAGGCCCACTGTCGGCTCATCGAGTATGAGCACATCGGGGTTATGGAGCAACGCCTGCGCCAGCCCAACGCGCTGGCGATAACCGCGGGACAGCGCGCCAATTAGTTTGTGCGACATGTCCACGAGGTTCAATTCTTCCATCACCTCGTAAATACGCGCACGACGATCACGAGCGTTAAGTAAGCCCGTTAGTCTTCCGCGAAAATCGAGGTATTCGAGTGTGGTAAGTTCGGTATAAAGCGGCACGGTTTCCGGCAGGTAGCCGAGGCGTTGCCGTGCTTCAAGAGATTTTTCGTTTACATCAAAGCCTGCGACACGCACCGTGCCGGAACTAGGAGGAAGGTAACCCGTGATCATGCGCATGGTTGTTGTTTTACCGGCGCCATTTGGGCCAAGAAAGCCCAGGATCTCACCGCGCTCTACGCTAAAGGTGACATCCCTGACCGCGGGGGTAGCTCCATAGTATTTTGTCAGGTGCTCCACTTCTATCATGGGGAGCTCTCCTCACTTTCAGGGCATATTTCCCTAGATTGCAGGAATGGGTAATGTACAGGTTGAATCAGCCGTCGTATAGGCAATAACACCGTATTGTGCCAAACTCGCACGTAGTTGTCAAGTGCGCGGTGATCCGCCTCGTACCCTCTGGGACGAAGATGATCTCGGGTGAACACGTTATGGGTGTTCACTTACTTAATGACGTAGCCAGTGCAAAATGGGACAGCTTTTGGCTAGTCCAAACGGGCACATTTAAGGCTCACTAGGCACGTTCAGCTACCTGCTACTTGCGCACTACGTCAGCGCCCGGCAGTGATGTAATAGCAACTCCACCAGCGCTGGTAGCCGAGGCTCCACGCTTTGGCGGTTGCATAAATCTGCGACTTGGCGTCCCACACGCTTGCGTAACGGTATGGGTTCCAACTGCCGCGCCAGGTGTTGTTGTGATACTGGAACAACCCCTTGTACGTGCCGCTCGGGCTGAGCGCGTAAACATTGCCGCTCGACTCGCACATCATCACGCGGTACATTTTGTCCACGCTCTGCTTGTATGGATACTTCAACCTCGCGGCTTCCATCCACGTTCTGTACTGGCTCAACGTGCTCCTGGTGGCCGCAGAGGCCGTGCTTGTTGCGGGCGTAGAGACAGGGGCCAACGGCAACACTATCGCCAGGAATAGAAGCACCAACAGCATGCGCATGCGACGGGGTGATACCCCGGAAATCCAATTGAACATTTTCTCCCTCCTTGCTAGAAAGACCTATGGATAGTAGCAAGGAGGGAGCATCATGTCAAGGATGGATGCAGGGCGGCACCCGAAGTTTGCGACGCACTTAGATGTGCTACGGGTAGCGGCTCGTCCGTTACTCTTCGCTCCGCAGTCGTTCGACAAGACCTGAGTAACGCCTCGTGGACGTATCAGTCGCCACGGCCTGCCGCAGCGCGCTCGGCGAACCGGCCAGCACTACCAGGCTGCGTGCCCTGCTGACCGCCGTGTAGAGGAGGTTTCGCTGCAACAGCCTACCCTGCTGGGGCAGGATGGGCATCAGCACGGCGGGGTACTCGCTTCCCTGGGCCTTGTGCACCGAGATGGCGAAAGCGTGCGTAAGTTCGTCAAGTTCCCCAAACGTGTACTCTACCGACAGGTCAAGGTCGAACATGACGTGCAGGGTTTGCTCCTCAAGGTCAATCCTGACGATCCGGCCCATCTCGCCGTTCGATACTTGCCTATCATAATCATTGACTACTTGCATCACTTTGTCGCCCACACGAAAGACGCGGCTGCCAAAGCGGCGCTCGTCCTTGTGCGGCACGGGCGGATTGAGTACGGCTTGCAGATTGACGTTCAAGGCTTCTATCCCGCACACACCCGCGTACATGGGCGCCAGCACCTGTATGTCGTCCATCGCGCTTAGGCCGAACTTCTCGGGAATACGGCGTGTTGCCAGTTCGACGACCAGGGCGGCGCATTCTGCCGGCCCGGGCTGATTGAAGAAGAAGAAGTCCGTGACCGACTTGCCGAACACAGGATCTTCGCCTGCGTTGATCTTGTGGGCGTTTGAAATGATCGCGCTCCCCTCCGGCTGTCGGAAAATCGTTTCCAGACGCGTGATGGGGATCGTACCGCTCGCAATAATATCCCGGAACACCGCGCCCGGCCCCACAGGCGGCAATTGGTCAGCATCACCTACCAGCACCAGATGTGCTCCGGGGGGCACAGCGCTCAATAACGCGTCGGCCAATGGCAGGTCCATCATCGAGGCTTCGTCAATGATGATAAGGTCCGCATCGAGTGGAGTACGAACCTCATAGGCGCCCCCCGGCCGCAATTCCAACAGTCTGTGGATAGTCGCGGCCGGGACGCCCGTAGCTTCGGACAAACGCTTGGCAGCACGCCCGGTCGGGGCCGCCAGGGCCACTGTGCCCCCCTTGGCCTGCACCAGTCGAACGGCACTCCGAAGGGTTGTAGTCTTACCTGTGCCGGGGCCTCCAGTGATCACAGTAATGCGGTGGGTCAGCGCGGTCTGAACGGCCTCGTGCTGCTGCTGCGTGAGTTGGACCGTTTCCCGGCTGTCAACGTAACGAGCCGCCGTTGCCCAGTCCAGTCCTGCAAGTATCCCGAGGCGGTCATTCCCGTGTTGTAGTGCGCGCAGCACCAAGGCAATCGATGTCTCAGCCTCATGCATCTCAGGCAGATAAGCAACATGCTGTTTGCCCGATCCATTAACCGACAACTCGTCCAGTTTGAAATATCCGAGGGCATCAATTTTGGGGATTGTTTCCTCGACTACTCCCGGCAGTAGTGACAAAAGCTTGGCAGCCCTGGGCAGAAGAGTGCTCATGGGCAGGAAGACGTGCCCGGACGAGCCTGCTTCGCGCAGGACAGCCGCCACCCCGGCACCTATCCGCTGTGGAGCCTCGGGCACAACTCCGGACCGCGCGGCAATGGAGTCCGCCACTTCGAACGAAACGCCGTAGACTTCAGCTGCCAGCCTGTATGGCTGTTCACGCACTATTCCTTCCGCCGCGCTTCCGTACTTACGCAATATGCGGACGGCGAGCGCCACAGGCAAACCTTGCCCCTGCAAGAACACCATGATCTCTTTTAGTGCGCGCCGCTCGCGCCAGGCCTCAGCAATCGCCAGCGCCTTTCGCGCACCCATGCCCGGCACTTCACCCAACCTTTCCGGGTGATTGTCGAGGACATGCATCGTTTCGAGGCCGAACGTGTTGGCGATGTGCTCTGCGAGGACAGGTCCAACGCCCTTCAGCAGCCCCGAGCCGAGGTAGCGCTTTAGTGCCGCCAGCGTACCGGGCGCCGCCGATTGGTAACGCGTGACGGACAGTTGCCTCCCGTACTGTGGGTGGTTAGTCCAGTCGCCCTCTACGCGGAGACCCTCGCCGATGCTGATGGCAGGCAGATAACCTGCGATTGTTATCAATTGCTTCTGGCGCGGTACCTTCAGGCGCGCGATAGTCCAACCGTTTTCCTCGTTGATGTAGGTGATACGGTCCACGATGCCGTCCACCGTCTCCGGTGACTGGGCATTTACTTCAATTGGCCTGGTAGGTGCGCTCATCCGGTTTTATTATACGTCCTCTGCGGACCTGGATGGCAAAGGACGAAGGCCGGGGAGCAGCCTTCGTCCTTTGCACTTTCCACTTTAGGGTGCGTCCGCATCCTCAGAACGGGAGTTCCTCAGGATCCACATCGGCCTCACGTCGCGAAGCGGTCGCAGCACCCACGGGAACCCTGCGGCTCTCGCTCCCAGCGCCAGTACCGTCTGACTTGCCGGGCCTATCGGACTTAGTTGAAGCAGTTCGTTGCGGCGCGCGCTCTTCGGTCTCCGGGGACGTAGGCCGCTGGTCAAGCAGAAGCATATCCGAAGCTACGATCTCAGTCTTGTACTGCTTGTGCCCTTCCCGCTCATACGAACTTGTATGAATGCGGCCTTCGATGTACACCAGGCGTCCCTTCGCCAGAAAGTCGCCGCACAGCTGGGCCAACTTGTCCCATGCTATGATGTTATGCCACTCAGTCTCTTCCTGCATGGTGCCATCTTTGCCCGGCCACTGCCGGTTGGTCGCCAGCCCGAAAGTAGCTACGGTCATGCCACTTTGCGTGTAGCGCAACTCGGGATCTGCCCCAAGCCGCCCTATCAATTGCACTCTGTTCAATGTCTTCGCCATCTCTCTATCTCCTTTATTAAATCTAATCACTCTGCGATAACAGTGTGCCTTCTTGCCGAGCATTAGTGCTCTCCAGTCGTCATTCTTCCAGACGACAGAAAGCTTACGCTCGACTTCTAGCCTGTCCTGCTGACTCTCCCCTCACGCAGGTTCGAATTATCTCTTTCTATGGTGCGAAGCCCCGCGCGGGCGGGTTCGCCTGAAGGAGCGGCGTACGTAGCACGCCGCTCAAAAGTGGAACTGGATCGAGCGGCCCCTTCCCGCTGTTGAAATGGCACCACACGCGTCTGTGGCTCGCCATCGGTCGCGCCGCTCCTAGGCGACTGCGAAGCGCGCTCCGAGAGCTTGGCCTCGAGTTCGCGTATCTTGTCTGCTACCAGCCTGTGGTGATGCGCGGTATCGTAGGCCGAAATGTAGGCGCCGAGCGCGAGCATGATTTTGATCATGTCAGGCTCGGTCAGACGCATGCTCAAGAGTGAGGTGGCCTTTCCCGCGGGCGCAACGGCACCGAGTCCGGTTTTCTTACCAGGGCCGTTGGCAATAGTTAGCCTGTAGGGGTTGCGGCCAAAACGCCCGCCGTCGCCTTCGTCCCACTCGACCACAATAGTACGGCTTTCGATGGAACCGTCGTCGCGCTGACTGCCGCCAAACTTCTCCCACTTGCCATTTGTGACCGCGACGAATTGCCGCTGTGACACGAGGTGGGTCAATAACCGTGCGTCTGCTTTATCGAGCCAGGCGCTCGCATGTCCTGTTTGTCGTCTCGTTTCCGGGTCGTAGCCGGTGATCTCGACCTTTATCTTGTCAATCCTCAGCGCGTCATAAATGTTGAGGAAGTTCTTGTTGGTTGCGTATACGTAAATCTCGGGCGAGGGCTTATTAACCCTTTCACGCTCTATCATCTTTTTCTCCAATCTCTAATTAACTCTAAACATCTCTAGCAAAGTGCAGCCATGTACCTACTCAACCGGGGACCTGGATCTCAGGCGGCCTTGCTGTCACATTCCTGCGATTCGACGAAGCCGCACATGATGAGGCTCGAAATGTGTGCGCAGTCTTGTCTTCCACATTCGCAGCGGAAGCCGCCGCCCAGGGACCACACGCGCACAGGTGGCTCATTGCCATTGCGCACGGTGAACCACCCATTACCGCCCTTGACGCTGATACGCGTCACGCCGGGCCGCCCCACAAAATCGCTAATCTCTCTACTCATTGCTCTATCTCCTCATAAGTCAGCTTGGTACACCAATTATCGCACAAGTGTTCTAATTTGTCAATAGTTTTGCACAAGAAAGGAGGCACTTCGTGTGTGCCTCCTTAATTTCCCCGCATGACTTGTATCAGGCGACGGGTTGCAAGCGGTGCAGTGCCAAACGTAGGGTGCGGTCGTGGGGCAGAACGATCATCCCGTGTATGAGGGTTTGCCGGGCATCTTCTGCCTGATTGGCCGCGTACTGAGCGCGAGCCAGTGCTAGAAACCCTTCCGCCGTTAGTTGATAGTCCTCGGCGAGTAGGGCCACGTCAATGGGGCCGCCCGCCCGTAACGCAGCCAGGAACTCCGACATGCTCGAGCCTTGCCTGCCCTCGTCGGCCATCCGCACCGCCCGTTCAATGTGTAAGGCAAAGGTATCTTCGGTGCGCACAAGGAGGTTCGGCTCGCGCCGCCTCGAAAATGGAACTGTGGGGCCACCCAGCGTGCGCACGACCGCCCTTGGGACGGGCTTGTAGGGTTGGTCGTCGGCCAGCAAAGGCAGTGGAGTGGTCACGGGTGCGAATGGCGCGTACTCCCTGCGAAAGTTGACTTTCCATCCAAGCACGCGCCCGGCAACAATCAACCCCGCCAGCATGACCGCAAGGAGCGCGGCCCACCAGATGAAGCGTCCGTCCCCACTAGGGGTTACCGTGGCTTGAGCGAAGTTTGAGACCGGTGCGTTCGCAACCTGGACATCAGCGGCCACAACGGGAGGTCCGCTATTTTCGGATACTGGCGGCGCGGATGATTCGGCAGGCGAGCTGGCCGCACCGCCGCCTTGCGCCATCTGTACGGGTACGGGCATGACCGATGCGGGATTTGCGAGTATGCTCGATACGACGCCGCTCTTGCTTACGGCAAGGACATCGGCCGTGGGATCGTCGGGAACCGCGGCCAGTTTCGCGAAACCGTAATCGAGGATCGAAGCGCTATCGACCCACCAGTTCGGCGCATTCAAGACGACGGCGATGAGCCGGTGCCCGTCCCGGGTTGCCGAGGTAATCAGGCAAAGGCCGCAAGCGTCTGTCCACCCGGTCTTGACGCCATCAGCGCCCGGGTAACGGGTCAACATTTCGTTCGTGTTCTGCAACGCGTGGCCCGGAGCCTCGTAGTAAGGCTGCGAAACGATCTCGTTGAACTGAGGGATATGTAGCGCATACCATGTCAGGCTTGCCAGGTCGTATGCGGTTGAATAATGGCCGTCAGCGTCCAGTCCGTGGGGAGTGATGAAGTGTGTGTCCTGTAAGCCGAGTTGCTGAACGCGAGCATTCATCATTGCTGCGAATCGCACAATAGGATCGGAGCTATCGCTCTTTACGCTGGCCCCAACGGTTGAACCCAGGTGTCGAGCAATAGTCATCGCTGCATCGTTACCTGACGGCAACATCATACCGTAGAGCAAGTTGAGAAGTGTTTGCTGCTCGCCACTCACCAGGCCCATAGTCGATTCGCCTACCAGGTCCTCGGGTGCTGCTGTCACTACATCATTCAGGTTGCCATACTCGAGCGCCAGTATCGCTGTCAGCACTTTAGTGAGGCTGGCCGGAGCCATACGTTCGTGTTCATCTTTCGCATATAGAACGCGCCCTGACGGATATTCAACCACAGTCGCCTCTTGCGCTCCGACATCCGGCGGCGTAAGGTCTGCCGCAGTTTGCGCAGCCGCATGCCCAACTGCAATTAGGGGTGAAAACAACGTAAAAATGAATAAAATCAGGAAGAATCCGACCAGGCGCGCCGACATAAAAAACCCTCCAAACCAGGAATCAAAACCCCGCTCAGTAACGCATTTTGCTCGGTCGGAAGAGTATAGCGGGCGCCCGCCTGTTCAAAAAAGGTTATCCACAGCAATTGTGGAAATGTCGGTGCCACATTTTTGGCACTTCTTCGACGTGACGCGAAGACCTTTACCCCGTAAAGCTAAAGGGTCTCGTAAATGGGCTGCACGCACTCCATGATCTCGCAGAAGCGTCCGGCCACTGCATACACGCGAGCTTCGTCCATGGGTGCATACGGTAGAGTTTCGTACAAACGCGCCCAGCCCTTGTCCCACTCCTCCAGCCACACGCTTTCTCCCAGCCTGTCCTGTATTTCCAACAGGTAGTTACCGAACGCCGCGTAGAGCGAACTGTTGCGCGTCGGGTTCGACTCGAAATGCAGGCCAAGCTCGATGCGCGCCGCGTGCTCGTGTATCCAGATCTCATAGTGCACCGAGCTATCGTTGCCCCACCAGAATTGCGCGAGGTAGGAACGTGAGCGGCTGTGAACCGGCATCTGGGCTTTGGCAAAGTAGGCCACAACCTCACGTGACACTGCCGATACAAACGCGGGTGGTTTCAGGTCATTCGAGATTGAGTTCATGTATTCGCTGTTCGTATCTGGTGGTGACCCAGTGCCTGTGAAGCCCCGTGTGACCCTTGCACTGAGTAGGCGAGCAAATCACTTCCGCGGATTCCCCGACCTTGGGCCGCAGTTTGTGCCGGAGTCGATTCAGCTCCCATCGTTCCCAGCCGTCGAGTAAGTGGAGTGCCAGCACCCACTCTATGCCCTTCCGCAGTATGCCTGGCCGACTATCGCCGCTTGCCCGTCGGGGCACGGTGAAGGCTGCTGGGAGGTACTCGTTCGCCCACTCATTCTGGGAGATCATCCTCTCATAGAGTTTCAGCCCGTAGAGGGGAATCATCTGCGCTAATTCGTGCGCTGTGAACAGGTCCCGCTGGTCGAGGGTAAGGTTGTCGCGAGAAATGATGTAGTTAGGGCACAGGTCGTCGCGCCAAAGCCGAGCGAGGCGTACGAGCCCCACTATCAGGCGTCGCGCTATCCATACCCGTCCCGGAAGCGTCACTACGAGCAAATCGATATCCGGGTTGTCAGCGATGTTGTCGACGGCGAGCGCGCCGGTCACGGCGACCATGCGTACGAAGGGGAAATGCGATAGAAATCGCGAGTAAAGGCGCGCCCGCCTCCAGATTTTCGCGGACGCGGCCTCTCGTTCGCGCCGGGTCACGAACACCGTTTCGCGGCTGGCCAGTGAATAAAAACCTTCGGGCGAGCGCGAAATCGAGCGGGCAAGGGTCAGGTCACTCGTAAGAGCGGCCGCCAACTGTTCCTGGGTATACAGGGTACCAATCTGGTAACGGTAAACCTGGGCAAGAGTTAGTGGATAGTCGAAGAGATCGGCGTAAGCCAGCGCGCCCAGAATTGAACGCGCAACGGCACTGACCTGGATGGTGCCCGTCGCTTTGCCTTTCTTGACGGTAACAGCGGATCCAGCTTTCTCCAAATGCAAGTCCTCAACATTTCGGGATGACCAGCCACTTGTGCTCATACGCGAACGCGTTACGACCCGAACGTACTGCGACTGCGCCATGCGACAATGCTGTACTTACTTCTGAGGCATCTCCAGAGCCTGCTTTCCAATCAGGCCCAGTTGCACTTCTTCGGGAGTCCCCGCGAAGGTCGGATGCCATTCGAAACGCGCTCTTTCAAAGTATTGTACAGTATAAACCTTTCCGTCGGCATTGCTAATCTCAGGCAGTTCCTCGGAAATCGGGTAGCCAAACGTGGCCAGACCGCCCTGCGACTGCCAGTAGCGCAAGAAAGCTTCCTTGACAATATGGCCCGTCTCGGCGAAATACCAGAGATCGGATGTATTCTCAACGGGCTGGGCCTTCGGGAAATTGCGGTCTTTGGTTACCCAGCTCCCCACGGCCGCTAGCATGACGGCATTGGTCGTCCCTACGAACTTCGGATGATATTCCAGCACGGCACGCTCGAAATACTGGACTTTGCGCTCCACGCCGTCAAGCGGGCTGGGTTCCACAAGTTCTTCCGAGATGGGGTACCCCAGCCTGGCCACGCCGCCGTTGTTCTGCCAGAATGTGCGGAACTCGCCGCCCAGAGTATGGCCGCTCTCCAGGAAGTAGCTGCGCTCATTCCCTGCGGGCTTTGCGTTCAGGTCGAACAAGATGTAGTTGCGCGCCAGTTTCGCCACCGCGTAGGTAGTTATCAGGCCTCTATAGTCAGGGTGCTTGCCCAACCAATCCTGGTCAACACTCAGTAAGTATGCGGCACCTTGCCTGTGCAAAGTTTCTACCTGAGCCAGACTAAAATCGTCGGCGGAAAGCGCCCACCCGGTTCGACCGCTGAAGTAGAAAAGCTCAGGAGCGTTTGGTCCCGCGACAACGAGGCGGTCGCCTTCCGGAATTACCTTCGCTACATCCTGACCTATGGCCGCGATCTCCTGGGCCCGGTCGTTGGGCTGCATACGCGCTAACGTCGTCTTTGCTCCACCCAAGACGACAAACGCCAGGATTGAAAGCACGGCTACGTGCCCAACGGTAAGCCACCACGCACGCCTCCAGCGCATACTCTGGGTTTGCGCTCGCTCTGCGACGCTCCGGCCGAGGGCAAGTTGTGCCTGCGGGCGCTGGTGCTTATGGGCAATCTTTTCTTCCGGAAGGTCAAGAAGCCAGGCAGTGTGGGGCGAAATGGCATAATCCGAGTCGCGCTCGTGGGCCTGCTCGGTTATCGCCACGTAGAGGCGGGCCGGCATTGCGCCCGCCCAGGCCGCCCCGATTCCGGCAAGAGCGCAGGCAGGCAAGATGAGTGGCAGCAGTACATCATCGTGCGTTGGTAATCGTGAGGCATCGAAAAGGACGTGAATTAGCCCGCCCACAAGCCACGTGTGGAAAAGGAGTGGAACCGGCGGGCGAGCACCGTGCAATATGCCTGCCGCCAACAAGAGAAGTCCCGCCAGTGTCAGCAGTCGTTCGACAAGCAGTCCCATTATTTCGACATAACTGCTGCCATTCAGCAGTGCCCCCATGGCGCCCGCTACTCCACCGCCGCCGTCCTGTGCACCAAGCCAAAGGCCGCCGGTGCTCGCCTGCGTGATAGCCCACCAGATCAAGGAACCCGCAGCGAGGGCGCCCGCATACGCGAAGAAGCGGCCGCGATTCGGCGTCTTCTGCCACATCTCTGCCACTTTGAGGGACTCGGTCGTGCGCCGTCTGATAGTGCGAATCGAAAGTGGCCCCGTGTCCACCGTTGCCCCGCCTGCAGGCACGATGATCAGGTACGCAGCGGGCAACGCGAGGTAAATCGCGCCGGGGTCGAGCAGAGCGTACACCACCCCAACGGCCACCGCCCACACGAACGAAGCGGATGAACCCTGGGCATTCTGGGGCGTCACGGTAACACGCCACTTGAAAAGCATCAGGAGTGCGAGGGCTTGCATGGCCATGATCAGGGAAGCCGACGAATATTGTTGCCCGAGCACCACGCTCAGCGGGGCGACCGAGTAGAAGAGCATCGCATAGATCGCGGCCCGCGCCCCCGCAGTTCGCCTCACCAGTGCAAAGAGTACAAGACCGGCAGCAAGTGCCGCCAGCATCGCCAGGATTCGCCCGACAAGCACACTTTCGCCGAAAACCCCGCCCAGGGCGGCAGTGGCCCACACAAACAGCGGCAGAGACGCCGTAGGCAGTGCAGGCGCCGCCCCATACCAGGGTGCCGGAGCCGGTAGTAAACGCACCGGGTCAAGGGGTGAAGCTACCCTTCCCGTTAGCACATTAACGCTGGCGGCATAAGTCGACTCGACGCCGGGCGCGCTACCAACGGGACCGGTAAACAGGCCAAAAGTTCTGAACGACAGGAAAACCAGCACCACCAGCGAAACCGCAAGTGCTAGCCTGAACGACCACGGTACGGCCGCCGCGCGTACACGCCGAACGGCTGAGGCGGTCCTGCCCGCCTTTTTTGCATCTTGGGGGAACGGAATCGGGACCGCTCCCGCCGTCGATCGAGCCAGGCCGGCCCCTGAGCGGCCCACATAGCGACGTGGTTGCGCTCCTTCGGCGCCATTGTTGATAGCGGATCTCGTGCTTATTCTGGGTTGATTCATTTTGTGTAGGCTTTCGATCGGCGCTCGATGTGAATCGGAGCGTGCCAAATGGGGTCACCACAGCAAGGCATGGCAGCCCATACCTTTCGGGGACCATTTCTCAAGTGGGCTTAGTTTCTCACAAAGCGAACGCGAGAGCCTACTTTTCCACAGGTACCAGCGCCACCTGCATAATCGCAAAACTCAACTGGCGTGGGTCGGAATTCAATCCTTCCTGAAGAGGGCTGGATGTGCCGTCTGGACTGACGAACCTCAAGGTTGACACTCCCTCAGGCAGGCCCAACGGCCCGTCGGTTGTATACGTCTGTAATGCCGAAACCACCTTGTCAAATATCAGTGTGTCGCCGTGGTAGATTTGCAATCTGCGCGGCGCAGCCAGTCCGGCGGCCTTGAACGTAAGGTACTCCTCGCCCGAATTCGGCGCGTCGATGCGCAGGGTTGCGCTGTCACCCATCCACCTGAATGTGCCATTCGGCCCGCTTTCTCTCGGCTGCCAACCATCGCCCACGCTCAAATACGGTACCCGTTCGGCTGGAGACGGCACATTGTAGACCTCAAGCTGATCGTCCTGATAGAAAGGAGTCGCACCGGACCCAAGCACCATTTTGATAGCGTCGCGCGAAGGAGTAACGTCTATGGGCGGGTCTATCCGGTGCGGAGCGCGGCTCTTATACAATACGACGTACTTCGTGTCGTATTGCTGGAAGGCCGAATACCATTCGTTTGGACCATCGGCAAACATGTCGCCCAGGCTGTCTACGGTGGTTAGTTCCTGGTAACCGGGCGTGCTCTCTAGGAATGGGTGAGGGTATTCACGGCTGATGTAGCCGCCGAAAATGCGCTTGTGATGGACAGTCTGGAAGTACATTCTATACGCGCCGTGCCAAAAATCGTTTTGAGGAGGCATCTCCAGGATCGAGTAATCGCCGGGGTCGTTGCCAAGCTGGTAATACCAATCCGGCACGTCCGCCTTCAGTTGAGGATATGGTATGGGCGCAAGTTCTACTAGTACAAGCGCTAGAACTCCTGCACAGAGCACAGCACCCCGCTTCGGTAGCATCCAGCGGGACCACCACCTACCTAGCAACACGTTCACCCCAAAGCCCGCGAGGGCGGCCAGGCACAATGTCAGCGGCATATCGAACCTGTCGGGGCTGCGGCTAATGTTCAGCACCGGCAGTTCACCGATAAGTTGGTATGGCATTATGAGGGGAATGTTGGGCGAGAATATCCACTCAATTTTGTTTCCGTTGATCTGCAAGACCGGCCCCAGCGCGAGCAGAAAGAACAGCACGACTCCAAACGCCCAAAACCACTTGCTCGGGAGCGGAATCGCGGCAGGCTTCACGTTCTCGCCCGGCAGTTCGGCGAGCGTCTGAGGTTCTTCCGGCTGCACAATGACATCATCCAGCGGTACTGGACTGGCTACCTGTTCCTTGTGCAGTTTGGGCCTTAACTTCCGGGTGGCAAACAGAGCCACTCCTGCCAGAAACAGCGCCGTATATGTGAAATAGACCTCGTAGCGCTCTGACCCGTACGGCCAAAAGTCGCGGTTGAGGAACAACCGGCCCCACAACTGGTTTCCTCGTTCCGGCTGGAAAAAGGTAAGCAAGTCAGCCGAGTGAGTCATCGCTGCGTCAGAAGTGGGAAGCATGGAGCTTGTGGTCCGCAACTCCTGCACCATTGGGATCAGGATGGGGCTAACAAGCACGAGATAGACGGCCACACATGCGGCGGCTCTAACCCAGGGTTCACCAACAGCGCGTGCGAACACCGGGGTCGCGATATGTCGCATGCGCTGAAACCAGAATCTCAAGAGGAGATATAGGGTGATCATACCCGCGATGATCAACGCGTACATCGTGTAGTACCAGTCAACCAGCGATACCAGGAACAAGAAAAAGCCAGCAGGCAGCGCCCGCCGCCATAACCAATCCCATATCGCGCGCTTGTCTTCCCAGGCCGGGGCAAAAACAGCCTTCATGAAGAACAGGATGAAAAATGGCACCCATTCGAGCGACACTAATTGCAAGAGGCTGCGCATCGTGGCTATATGATAGGCAGAAAAGGCAAACACCAGGCTCCCCACGAAGGCTGCCCACTTGTTGCCACACAGATAGTGAAAAAGCAGGTAGGAGCCGAAACCGGTTGCCGCAAACGAAAACAACACAACTACGTTGTACGTAGTCTGGAGAGAGAACACGCTCATCAAGGGCACTGCCAGTATGCCGTTGAACACATTGAGCGTGTGATAATAGAGGCTGATCGGCGTTGGGTACCAGATCATGTCCGTCACGAACGGATTGTGACCCCCAAGCAGCGCCGTCCGCGTCCACCATAGGTTCCAGAGGTTTTGGTCGCGGTCCTCGCGCATGAAGCCGGGCACCATAGTACCCGCCCCCGGGAGGAAGTTCAGCACCAGCGGCCAGGTGAACAGCACCGCCAGTCCCAATTGCACCAGCAGGGCGCCCAGATGCCACCTCTGCCACAACGAATCTTGTTTTGCCCTAAGCATAGAAATGATTCTATCAGAGCTAACGCCGCCGTGCAAAACCTTCTGCGCCCGTAACGGCCGCCGTATGTGATATAATGCGTATGCTGTATTTCCGGTCCAACAGGGGAAACAAAGCGAACAATGATACTTCTATATAACCCGCGCGCCGCTGAGTCGAAGCCGAGACTTCCAATCTCGATCTTGTCGTTGGCGGCCGTATTTGAGGGCAAATTCGATTGGAAACTGGTCGACGGCAACCTGGATGCTGATGCCGGTAACACGCTTATTTCGACAATCGAGCAGAACCCCGATATCAAGTATCTCCTCGTTACCGTGATGCCCGGACCACAGCTCACACGCGCCGTGCCGCACACACGAGACGTGAAGGCACGTTTTCCAAATGTCACTATCATTTGGGGTGGGTATTTCCCGACCGGGCACCCCGATGTGTGTCTGCGCGAGCCTGCCATTGACTTCGTCGTGCGCTCGCAGGGGGAACTTACGATCTTGGAGTTGTTCGAAGCGTTGGAGAATGGCACACCATTGTCCGAAGTCGACGGACTTTCCTATAGGGACAACGGCGAGTTCAAGCACAATCGCAACCGCAAGCTAACTGACGTTAATGCTTTTCCTAGGCTTCCTTATGAGAAAGTCAACGTCGAAAACTACATAAAGCGCACCATGCTCGGCTCGCGTACCCTTTCCTATCACTCGAGTCAGGGCTGCCCCTTCACTTGCTCTTTTTGCGCCGTCACCAAAGGCTATTTCGGACGCTGGTTGGCAGAGAAACCCGAGCGTACTATCGAGACTGTGCGCTGGTTGCACGACCGCTATGGAATGAACGGAATCGAGTTTCACGACAGCAACTTTTTCACTTCAGAGAAGCGCGTGGCTGAATTCTCGGAGGGCATAAACGGCCTCGGCATAGGATGGTGGGGCGAGGGCACTATCGACACGATCATGCGCTACGACGACAGCACCTGGGCGCTTATGAGCGAAGCCGGGTGCCGCATGATGTTCATGGGCGCAGAGAACGCCTCTGCCACGACCCTCAAGTTCATGAACAAAGTACTGGCGCCTGAAACCACTCTCTTGATGGCCGAGAAATCGAGACGATACGGGATCATTCCCGAGTTTTCATTTGTGCTCGGTAATCCACCTGACCCGGAAGCCGACATCGAAGAAAACATCCGCTTTATCTATAAGATCAAGGAGATCAATCCCGCCAGCGAGATCATTCTGTACCTCTATACCCCCACGCCCGGCGACGATAATATGTTTGCTATGGCGGAAAAAGCCGGGTTCAAATACCCTGAAACGCTGGACGGTTGGATCGGTCCTGACTGGGCAACTTTTGCTCGCCGCCGCAATCCCCATACTCCTTGGCTTACCCAGAAGCACCTCGATCGCCTCAACAACTTCGAGACGGTGCTGAGTGCGCGGTACCCAACAATTTCTGACCTCAAAATCCGGCCCTGGCACCGCCAAATCCTCAAGACCATGGGAAGTTGGCGCTATCGCACAGGCTTCTATTCTGTGCCGTATGAGATCAAGGCGATGCTGAAATACATCTCCTACACACGGCCCGAACAGGTCGGCCTGTAGCTTATCAAGGGCGAGGAAACGCCAATCTCGTCCTGCAATCCCAATGCGCGTCGCACTAGTCATTCCCGGTTTCCAGTCTGACGAGAACGACTGGTGTATTCCGGCGTTCACCAACCTTGCGCGGGAGCTTTCTGCGAGCGTAGACCTTGACGTGTTCGCCCTGCGCTACCCGCAGCGACGCGACGACTACAACATCGGCAGGGTCAAGGTGCATGCAATCGGCGCGGGCGCAATCCTGGGGCTAAGACCGTTCGGCATCAGTCTCCTCAAGCTTTGGAGCGATTTCGCGGATGTCTTCCGTAATGAGCATACTGCCTCGCCCTTTGCTGCCGTCATCGGCATCTGGGCCACCGAGGCGGGATGGCTGGCCACGCGTTCGGCCCAGGAACTCCGCATCCCAAGTCTGGTCCACCTCGCTGGCGGCGAGGTCGTCAGTTCGCCCTATATCCAGTATGGGAACCGTGGACAGGGCAGGGCAGGACGTATGGTCCAGGAAACCCTCAATCGAGCGGACCTGCTGACTGTACCCTCTGACCCGGTAATGCGCGCTCTGTACCGTATGCGCGGAGTATCGCTGTCTCTGATTGATGCCCGAACCAAGCGCTGGTCCCTGGGGGTAGACACCAATATGTTTACTCCTACGGAAAAGCCCCGCGATAGCGACCGCCCTTTCACGTTCGTCACAGTAGGCTCATTAATACGCGTCAAGGGCCACAGACTACTAATAGCATCTTTCGACAGACTACGCACGGCTCTGAAACACGACTTCAACGCCCGTCTTCGCATTGTCGGCTCCGGACCCCTGCGCCCAACACTTGAGCAACTGATCAAGGAGTATGAACTGGAGGGATATGTCACCCTGGAGGGGGACGTGCCGCACGAAAAGTTGCCCCTGCTCTTTAGCGAGTGCGATGCTTTTTTGCTTGGCTCGTTCTACGAGGCCCAATGCATGGCCGTCCTGGAGGCTATGTCGTGCGGACTTCCGTGGATCGCACCCCTGGTGGGCTGCATCCCCGACGTGGCGCGCTCTGATGTCGGCGAAACTCCTACTGGGCTAATCTTCGATGCGCGTAAACCTTCCTTTGTTGCCTCGGCCATGCGCTCGATGATGGAACTCGATCCGGCCGAACGCAGGCGTTGGGGCCTTCACGCCCGCGAACGTGTGCTGCGCGGCTACGAGTTGCGCAGGCAAACAGAACGACTTTTGGCCTTGTTGTCAGCCCTGGAAACATGAGAGATCGGCCGTGACACAAGGCCACGAATGCCGTCAGGCTTGTCGTAGTTGACAGTAGTCCAACCATTAACTATGATAGTCTCAATGTAACCGGCGCCGTACTAAAATTGGGGAACTTACCGGCAATCGACGCGCCACGGCCCCAACTTTCAAAGTCGTACAAGCATGACAGAAGTACTTTTCGGACAATCCTATTACTTGCATTTCGACCCGAAAGAGTCGGAAGCAATGAAGCCTTATCCGCCGTTGGGCACGCTTTACGCTGCCGCATACGTGCGCGACAAGGGTTATGATGTGGCGCTTTTCGATGCTATGCTTGCCGAGTCGGAGAGCGAGTGGGCCACGGCGCTCGATAAGTACAAGCCTCGATTCGCGGTCATCTATGAAGATGGATTCAATTACCTTTCCAAGATGTGCCTGACTCGAATGCGTCAGGCGGCCTTTATTATGTCCGCCGAGGCTAAGCGCCGTGGTTGTACCGTCCTCATCTCAGGCTCTGACGCCACCGATCACAAGGACAAGTACTTCGAGCATGGCGCCGATGCAATCATCATCGGCGAGGGCGAAATCACGCTCGGTGAAGCTCTTGATGCCCTGTCGGGCAGGTCCGAGACCGACTTGGCTTCCATCCAGGGCCTGGCCCTCCCCAATGCCTCGCACTACGTGGCTCGTGGTTTCGAGAAGCAGTTGGACAACTTCCCCTTCCCGGCCTGGGACCTGGTCGACGTCGCAAAATACAAGAAAGTATGGATGGAGCGGCACGGATACTACTCGATGAACATGGTCACCACGCGTGGCTGTCCGTACCACTGCAATTGGTGCGCCAAGCCGATCTACGGCCAGAGGTATAACGTGCGCTCTCCGGAAAACGTGGCCCGGGAACTGAAGTGGCTGAAGGACAATTACGCCCCCGACCATATCTGGTTCGCTGACGATATCTTCGGGTTGAAGCCTGGGTGGATTGAGCGGTTCGCAGACGAAGTGCAGCGGCTCGACGCCCACATCCCATTCAAGGGCCTGCTGCGTGTCGATCTAATCAAGCCGGGTATTCCCGAAGCCCTAAGGCGCGCGGGGTGCGAAATCGTGTGGGTCGGTGCAGAGTCCGGCTCTCAAAAGATCCTTGACGCAATGGACAAGGGCACGACGGTCGAGCAAATCTACGCGGCAGCCCGTAACTTGCACGCACAGGGCATAAAGATTGCCTTCTTCCTTCAGTTCGGTTATCCCGGAGAGGGACGCAAGGACATCGAGGCCACCTTGCAAATGGTGCGCGACTGCGACCCGGACGACATTGGTATGTCAGTCTCCTATCCACTGCCAGGCACCAAGTTCTTCGACAATGTTCAATTAGAGCTCGGTGAAAAGCACAATTGGGTGGACAGCGGCGATTTCGAGATGATGTATCGTGGCGCCTATGGTAGCGAATTCTACCGGAAATTGCACGTGGTGCTGCACAAGGAATACCGCGCCCACAAGATATGGCTCAAGCTTACAAATCGT